>CAXAHE010000007.1:0-34893 GCA_963968475.1 uncultured Candidatus Poseidoniales archaeon
TTGTAAGCCTTCTCTAGCTTCTTCATCTTCACCATAGGTCATCGAAACGAGAACACCTACGATGTTCATCTCTTGTTCCATATCGCTTAGTGAATCTGTATTGAGATCGATTGTTAATGGATCTTCATCAGCGATGTATTCACCACCTTCATCAAAATCAATGTAGGTAATCTCTCCACTTACAGAGTATGTTCCTACGCCGCCCATTCCTGCTGGGCTGTCTGTTCCTGCAGCTACTGAGAAAAAGTAGAGTGGGAAAATGAGGAGGAAAAAGGCAACACATGCTGTCTGAATCTGAAGGTCTCGATTAACTTGGATATCATCAATGAAGCCCATATTCTTGTCCTCCTGTTACAATCCAAGGGGTGGTGACCTCTATGTATTTCGGTTAAATGTGAATTATTCTTCTTCCAAATCACTGCTAGATAACCATGGAGCAGGTGCTTCGTATGGCCATGCTCCTTTCGCCGTATTGAATCCTAATGCTGTGAACGATTTTCGGGATTTTTTCCATGTAGGAAGGAGATATCCTATCTTCGATCGTTCTCCAAATGTCCATCGCCATGGGCATCTCGGTAATCGAGAAACCCAATGTTGTAAAAGATGTTGAATTTGAGGATGACCTGGACCACCTGGTAGAATCCAAGATGTGAGATGGACTGCTCCTGCAGAACCACGTACTTCTGACCACGTTGTCAATTCTAATCCAGTCAGTGGACCGTCAAGAACGCGTAATCCCAGCGTTCGAGCTGTTTGAGCCATAGGCATGATGATTGCAAAGCGATCGACGAGGCGAGAGCCTTCATGTCGTTCAAGTTTCCAACCCTTTTCTTCGCATAATGTTCGAAGAGATCGGATGCATTCGACTGGCGTTACACTCAGTTCGAAATCAAGCGTGTTTCGTCGCACCATGCTTAGCGCACTAAGCAATATGGCAAGAACCATGCGACGCGATGTTAGGCTGCGCGAATCTCATCTTAGGATGAGATGACTTCCTCTTGTTGAGTTCCACGCAACGCTTGGAGAATCTCTCGATGCCTTCGGCATCAAGGATCTGGAGCGATGGTTTGTATTGTACTCAACCGAATAGGGAGCCAAGACCTTCGAAGCCACCTGCTTCTTCTTCCTCTTCCTCTGCTTCTTCAGCAGCGGCAGGGGCGTCAGCAGCAGCAGCAGCCGGTGCAGCAGCAGCAGCTGGTGCGGCGACCGCTTGGGTCATTGCTTCGGCGATGTCGACACCAGCGAGTGAAGCAACAAGTGCCTTAACTCGGGAAGCATCTACATCTACACCAGCAGCTTTCAGAGTAGCTGTGATGTTGTCTTCGGTCATTTCTTTTTCAGCAGCGTGCAGTAGCATAGCAGCATAAACGTATTCCATTTCATTTCACCTCAATATTTTGTGTTGTGTTCAGCCGAAGAGATCTCCAAGGCCGGCAAAGCCGCCCCCTTCTTCCTCTTCTTCCTCTTCTTCTTCTGCCTCGGCTGGGGCTTCAGACGCACTTTCAACGGCGGCAGCAGCTTCGGTTGCTGCTGAAGCAGCAGCACCGAGCATTGCGACCAATTCGTCGTCAAGGGCGGAGGAATCTAGAGAGCCTGCAATACCAACGGCACTGCGGTGGGCTCTTCCAATCAAGTGAGGCAGGGTTTCAGCGGTTGCGATCGCTGCCTCAAGTGCAACAGCAAGCGCTTCTCTGCTTGCTTTAGCGAGTAGTGTTGGCATGGTTTGTGATGTAAACCATGTGATGTTGCATGCGAGGTTGAATCCGCCTGCAGCCATTCCAATCAAGTCCTGTCCGAACTGCTCGTAATCGATATCGAGTGTCGATGGTGAGAAAACAACGCCATCTTCGTAGGTACCACATAGACGTAGACCGGTAACGATTGGCTTGATTCCGATTTGTCCGAGAAGCATACCGAGATCGCCTTCGAAGACTTCTCCAGCCTTGAGTGCGACGTGGCGCTTTTGAATCTGGACGGAACCGCCCATAATCTTAGCAGGAATTCCAACGGTGTTCAATTCTCCAACAATTGGACCTGGTGGCATACCAGTATCTTGCTTCTCGACAATGATGTCTTCTGAAGCAATATCCCCAGGCTTAGCAGCACGGCCAGCTTCTGTTTTCTTGAGTTCTGAAAAGACCTCAAACGAATTATAGTCTGCAGTTGATACAAGAGCAGGTTGAATTGCTCCATCGAAGAGTTGTTCAAGAACATCAAGGTCTTTGCCCGCTTGTTCCCAGGCGATACGCATCAATCGCTTCTTTGCAACACGAATTCTCATGTTACTTCGCAGATTGTTACGCATTCCAATCATGGTATCTGCAGGAACGCCATGAATATCGATAACGGCGAGTGTATCGCCATTGTTGATAACTTCAAGAAGGTCGTTTACAGCATCACGCTTCCAACTCATAACCTTTGGAATCACAGTTCCACCTCCACTCGAGTTGAAGGCCCCATGGTTGTCTTGATGAAGAGAGAACGGATGTTACCTGCTCCTCGTTCGAGACGACCAATGACACGGTTGTAGACTTCCATAGCGTTAGCGAGGAGTTCTTCTTGTGATTGACCAACTGTTCCAATGGTTGAGTGGAATGTCATCTTGTCACCAGATTTGACAACAACAGTTGTTTTCAGACCTGTTGCGAGAACGGCTGGATCAAGTGTTGGAGGAACTGGACGTGGCATTTTTCCTCGTGGACCGAGAACTGTACCGAGGTATCGTCCAATGAGTCCCATATGTGGAACTTCTGAAAGGAAGAAATCGAATTGGTTTCCGATTTTCTTAGCGCGACCTTTGTTACCGCCAAGTTCTTCGATTTCAGGTGGAGTAATGACGTGAATACCAGCTTCACGAGCACGGGTTGCTGCTTCGCCAGCAGCAAACATAGCAATTCGAACTTCCCGTCCACGGCCGGAAGGAAGACGGACTTCCTCCTTGATACGGTTAGTTGGGTTCTTCAAATCGACATCCTTGATTGTAAATTGGATGTCCATTGATTCAACGAATTTACGCTCAGGAGCGTTTTCGATGGCTTCTTTGATGGCATTATTGATGTTTTCTTCCATAGTAGTTCACCTCTGCAGTCGGCGAGGTTTTCACCTCTCCTGCGGTTCGTGATTTGTTCAGTTAAATCGCTCGTCCCATTCTCCTTTGCTAATGATTTCGAGGGCTTCAACTGCCCAATGACCATCGATTTTGACACGCATGGAGACACAAGTTCCGATGATTTCTCGGGTTTGTGCCTTCAGGTCAGATCCGGTCAAGTGGCCGAGACCTGCTTTCTCGCGAGCAACTTCCATTGCTTTTTCGAGAGGCAAATCTTCGACAGCGGCGTCGAGACTACCATTGCACTTTTGGACACCTAAGGCTTTGATTATTAGCTTCGAGGTCCATGGCTTTGGCATTCTTACAACTCCTTCCTTACGAACGTAGGTAACCTTGCGACCAAACTCCCCTATTTAATCGCGCCGCGCCATATGTTACTCCGGTGATGTTGGAATTCTTCTCTCATCTGTCAAAACATTGTACCACTTCTCTTAATATGGAAACGCCCAACGGGGATTTATGTCGCACTTTACTCGTTTCGCAAGTATCCTCATGGTTGCCATGCTGTTTACAATTATCCCTTCTATTGATGCGAATTCCTCGGGGAAGATTGGGCAGAGTAGCAGTGGCTGCAACTGCCACAGTACAGATGCAATGATCGTACCATCAATGACGGGGTTGCCTTCCCAATACACACCTGGGGCTATGTATTCCCTCACATGGACAAGTAGCAGTATGTCATCCACCGGGCAAGGTGGATTCAATCTTGATGCTTCAGCAGGGACATGGTCAAATCTTGGCAACCAAGTGAAAATTCTCAATGGAGAACTCACGCACAGTAACGACGGCCTTCGCTCCTGGACTGCTGACTGGACTGCTCCTGCAATTGGAACTGGCGATGTTACATTCAAACTAGCGGTTCTGTTTGCAAACGCAAACTCTCAGAACACAGGCGATAACTGGGGTACAAATCAGTTCGCTGTCCCTGAAGGAGCACCGGCACCAAATACACCGCCAACTGTATCGAATGTAGCATTGACGCCAAATGGAGATGTTACGTCTGCTCAATCCTTTACAGTCAGTTACACATTCTCCGATAACGATGGTGACCAAGAAGGCCCAACGCAGGTTCGTTGGTTTATTGATGGAAATCCAGCTCCTGCTCATAACGATGCAAAGACAATTACAGGCTCTTCAACTTCCGTTGGGGAAACATGGACTGTAGAAATCACTCCTCACGACGGGACTGATCTTGGCCCAATTGAACAGTGCGTAGACAGTGTAACCATTGTCGATGCTGACTCAGACAACGACGGAACTCCCGATGGACAAGATGCATTCCCGAACGACCCTACCGAAACCACAGATTCTGATGGAGACGGTACCGGTGACAATGCGGATGCATTCCCAAACGATTCTACTGAAACAGTCGATACAGATGGTGATGGTACTGGAGACAATGCAGACGTATTCCCGAATGATCCGAATGAAACAGTCGATACTGATGGCGATGGTACTGGAGACAATGCAGATGCATTCCCGACAGATGCGAGCGAAGTAGCAGATACTGATGGAGATACTGTTGGTGATAACGCTGATGCATTCCCGAACGACGCTACTGAAACAACCGATTCAGATGGCGACACTGTCGGTGACAATGCAGATGCATTCCCGAATGATCCTACTGAAACTGCAGATACTGATGGCGACACCGTGGGAGATAACACCGACGCTTTCCCAGATGATGCTACTGAATCTGTCGATACTGACAATGATGGAGTTGGTGATAACGGAGACTGGGCTCCTAATGACCCGGCTGAATCCGCAGATACTGATGGCGATGATGTTGGCGACAATGCTGACCTATTCCCAACAGATGCAACTGAATCGAGCGATGCTGACCAAGATATGATTGGAGATAACGCAGATACTGATGACGACAACGATGGTTTGTTGGATACTGAAGAAGCAACAATCGGTACAGACCCATTCGATGAAGACACTGACGGTGACGAGGTAAATGACAAGGAAGATGCATTACCACTCGATGCAACTGAAACACTGGACTTCGACCAAGATGGTACTGGAGACAATGCAGATACTGATGATGACAACGATGGTCTAAGTGATATTGATGAACTCAGAGAAGGGACAGATCGTTTCGATACTGACTCTGATGATGATACTGTCATGGATGGTGCTGACGCGTTCCCACTTGATGCAACGGAGACAACCGATTCTGATTCTGACGGTGTTGGCGATAATGCTGACGTCTTCCCGAACGATGCAAACGAAACACTGGATTCTGATTCAGATGGTGTTGGAAACAATGCTGATGCTTTCCCGGACGATGCTGATGAAACAATGGACAGTGATGGTAATGGTGTTGGAGACAATGAACAGAAAGCTCAGGAAGATGAGGATGCTGCTCAGATGCAACTGATGATCATCATCGGCGTTGGCCTTGTTCTAGCCGTTCTTGGTGCAGTCCTCTTTATGCGCAGAAAAGGCGGCGAAGATTCTGAACCAAAGATGATGACTCCACTGCCTGTAACTGAGCCCCTCACATCCTCTCAACCATTGTACCCAACTCAAAGTCCTGAACCTGTTCAACCAATTCAGCCAGTAGTTGCAGAACTTACTGTTGCAAATCAATGGACCGATGAAGCAGGCCACACATGGCGACAAATGAGCGATGGTTCCAACCTTTGGTGGAACGGAAGCGATTGGCAAAAGGTATAGGGTACCCCTAATAAAATCTAAGAGAGGTGCTCTCTTAGATTCTCCATGGCCATTATCCAACTTGAAGGTTTGAGTCGACATTACGGCGAAGATGAAACGCTTGTCAAAGCATTAGACAGTGTTTCAATTTCAATTGAAAAAGGAGAAATCGTTGCCTTACTTGGCCCATCTGGATCTGGAAAAACAACGCTCTTGAATACGATTGCAGCCCTCGATGTGCCTCTTGAAGGAACATATCTCTTCGATGGCCAAGAAGTCCCTCTTGGACATGTTGAAAAAATGACCACATTTCGAAGAGAGAATATTGGATACATCTTCCAATTCTTCAATCTCCTTGCAGATTTAACAGCGCTTGAAAACGTCCTCCTCGTTCAGGATTTGTCTGGTTCGCGAAACAAACAAAAGGCACTTGATTTGCTTGATTCTGTTGGATTAGAGGGTCTTGGAGACAGATTTCCTTCTCAAATGTCTGGAGGACAAAGGCAGCGAGTAGCAATCGCCCGTGCACTGGCGAAGAGTCCACGAATTATTCTTGGTGACGAATTAACAGGCAACCTCGATACTGAAACGTCGACAATGGTGATGGAAGCCCTCGTTAAAACATGCAGAAAAGAGAAGATGACGACTATTTTTGTTACCCATGATGAATCACTTACTCGCTTTGCTACTCGGATTATTCGACTCGATAGTGGCAAAGTTGTTGATGATGAAAAGGGTGGACTGAAAAGTATCGTTAACACAACAAAGTTCGTTGCAGAATCGGTTGTTGGGGAAGCTGTAGGCGGAGCAAAAAAGATCACTTCAAAACTCAAAGACATTGCTAAATCGATTGTGGAGTGATTTCGTGAACACCCTGCTGCTTCGTCGCTTGTCACGCAGTCTTATGCGGACAAAGTTGCGAGTGCTGACAGTGGTACTGCTCATCACATTATCTGTCTATGCGGGCATTGTCTTTTCAGAACACTCTCGTAACGCTGACCAAGTGTATGATGACTTTTACACTGAAACAAATTTTTCAGATTTAGTTGTCACAACCTATGACATTGATTCCCGAGATAATCTCTCAGCAATATGTGAATCCTTTGAAACCAAGGCATGTGAGACGAGCCTTGTCCTTTCAGGCCAAGCAAACAGGATGGTCGATTCTGACGAACCTGAATGGTTAGTTTCGACATTTTACGGACTTGAAAACGGTTCTGTCAATTCGATATGGGCTGTTGAAGGATCCGTCACGCCGGATGAAGGACAAATCGTCATCGATGCTCATTTCGCTCAAGATAAGGACATTGAAATGAAGATTGGCGATTCGATTGAAGTGATTGTTGGGGAAGGCGGTTTTCAAACTCTTGAAGTCGTCGGCTTTGCCAACAGTCCGCTCGAACTGTTTTATGCGGAACCCGGTTCAATTCTACCTCAAACCTCAACCTTTGTCGTAGGTTATCTCGATGCTGAATATCTAGCAAACATCTCTGGAAATACACCTGGTGCAAGAAACACCTTGGGTATTGACCTTGAGGGAACACCTGCCTTTGATTTGTCCGATACCGAAGAGAACGAAGGCGAAGAACTCCAGTTCCTAAAGGACAATATCTCTGCATACATGACTGAAGCAGAAACCAACGGAACTGTCGTAGATCGTGGTGAATTGAGTGCAGAACTTCTTCGTTTAGATAAGGAATCAATTGAGAATTCAACACCGTTTATTTTGGGCGTTCTTCTCTTCATCAGTGGCCTGGTCATCGCCGTATCGCTCGATCGATTAATTCGTACACAAGCGCGTGAAATTGCTGTTTTAAGAACAATCGGGACTTCAACAAAGGACATCATGTTTGGCTATCTTTTGATTCCACTTGTCCTTGGAATACCAGGAGTCTTGGTAGGAGTTTTACTCGCACTGTCTTCCATTGGTTCAGAAGGTTTCACAGCATTCTATTTCTCATTCCTCGGAATCCCAGTCGTTGAAACACATCATTACACTGACATCATTTTGACAATCAGCCTCTCCGCTCTTGGCATTATCTTCCTCTTTGGTATTCGACCAGCATGGAAAGCAGCGCGATTGCAACCACTGGAGATTCTGGGCCAAGGGACGCAGCGTACTCCAAACAAAATCATCTCTTCGCTAACATCCAAACTCCCACCTGGTATCGGATTGGGTCTTCGTTCAACCTTCAGGAAGCCTGCTCGTTTGGTCGTAACCCTCCTTGCTCTTTCTCTAGCAATGGTTATTCTTGGAGGCACCATGATGTTCATTTCAGGCTTTACAGGAGCGTTTAACGAGGCAGTTGATGAACAGGAAAATTGGGAATATCAAATCGCAGCTTATCCTTCAAACATTGAGAACATTACTCAGTGGGCTGAGAATGATACGATTTCATATGAACTTACATTGATTACTCAGGCCACTCTTTTCGATTCAAATAAGATTTTGACACTGAAAGGATACGATGTTGTCTCAGAAAGCGATGATGCAATGCATCGGTTCAATCTTCTTGATGGAAGACTCCCCGTTCAAGGCAAAGCCGTTCCAGAAGTGATTCTTGATGAAGGATCTGCTGAACTTGAATCATACTCGATTGGAGATACATTAACCATTGATTTTGAAGGAGTTCAACATGATCTCGAGATTGTAGGAATTGCTCGAGAACTCACTCGTTCGATCCACTTCCATCGAGCAGATCTCGCTCCCATTGTGGATTCTGAAGCCAATGGTGCATGGGTTGTTGTTTCAGATGAAGGAAATATCGAAGACATACGATTCTCTACAATATCAATTATCGAAAAAGAAGCAATGGTCGAAGGATTCAATGAATTGATTGACCAACAAAAGAATGCTATGCAAGCCGTTTATGTCCTTGGAGGAATCATGGCAATTGCAATTCTTTTCAACACCCTCTTGATCAATTTGAGTGAACGAGATGCTGAACTCGCAACCTTGAGAGTCTTGGGTGCGAGTCGTACGCGCTTAGCAGTGATTCTCACGGTTGAACACACGTTCATTGGACTGGTTGGGGGAATCGCTGGAGCGCTCGCAAGTATTGCTTACTATGCAGCCATGTCAAACGCATTCTCAACATGGGCATTCCATATTCCTGTCATCATCAATACTGCTGTCTTCTTACAGATTATTGGCTTTGTACTCGTTGCAGCCTTGTTGACAACACCAGTTGGAATCTTACGAATTGGTAGAATGAATTTGCTGGAAGTTGTTGCACGACACGAACGATGAAAACGTTCGAACAAACCTATTCACAGTGATGCTGCGAGTGCTACGACTGCATCATAGTCTGGCTCAACACCAGGATTTTCTGCAACCCAGCGATGTTGAACAGTACCGTTCTTATCGATAACGACAACAACTCTGTTGGCACAAACGTAGCCTTCAATTCCACCAAGGCCGACAAAGGCTGCGTCATATGCTTCTACGACTTCTCGATTAAGATCAGAGAGGAGCGTAAACTCAAGGTTGTATTTTCGAGCGAACTCAGCGTTTGCCCAAGGAGAGTCTACGCTAATACCGAGAACGGTTGCATCAGCGCTGTTCAGCTTGCCAAGGTTGTCTTGGAATGCGCACATTTCTTTGTCGCATACACCTGTAAACGCACCTGGATAGAAGGCAAGAATGACTGTTTTTCCAGCATAGTCTGCAAGACTGACGTCACTCTTTTGGGTGTTCTTCAGGGTGAAGGCGGGCGCGGTTTCTCCAATATTGACCATGATGAGGCCAAGAATATCCGGCGTATATCCGTTTCGTAGTTCAAGCAAGGTCAAAACGATCTGCGTTCATGACTTTGTTCCATGCAGTGATGAAATCATTCACGAACTTGTCGTGGTTGTCATCTTGTGCATAAACTTCCGCAATGGCTCGAAGTTGGGAGTTGCTTCCAAAGACGAGGTCGTATCGTGTTGCAGTACGGACGTCTGCTCCAGTCTTGCGATCACGAGCTACGTAGCTGTTGCTTCCAGTTGCTGTCCATGCGACGTTCATATCGAGGAGTGTGGAGAACCATGTACTGTCGAGTTTGTTATCTCCTCCCCATAGGCCACGTTCATCAGAACTGACGCCAAGGGAGCGCATTCCTCCAACGAGAACGGTCATCTCGGGTGCGGTCAATTCCAGTAATTGAGCCTTATCGAGCATCATTTCTTCAGGCATGACGGCATAGTTCTTCTTCAGATAATTGCGGAAACCACAGGACACTGGCTCAAAGTAAGTGAAGGATGCACCATCTGTTTGCTCTTCACTTGCATCGCCACGGCCAGGGGTGAATGGAACTTCGACGCCAGATGCCATCTCTATCCCAACATTTCCTGCAAGGACGATTGTGTCTGCAATGCTTGCTCCGTGTGTGGCTGCAAGCGGTTCAAGTGTTGAGAGAACCTTCGCAAGTTGAGCAGGTTTGTTACCTTCCCAGTCCTTTTGAGGTGCGAGGCGGATACGGGCGCCATTGGCGCCGCCACGCTTGTCAGATCCACGGAATGTGGAGGCGCTTGCCCATGCGGTTTCAACCATTTCTGAGATGGATAGGTCACTACTCTTGATCGCATCTTTGAGGGCTGCGACATCGTAAGAAGTGCTTCCAGCTGTTACAGGATCTTGCCAAATGAATTCTTCATCAGGGACATCTGTACCGAGATAGCGGGACTTTGGCCCCATATCACGGTGGAGAAGTTTGAACCAAGCGCGAGAGAACGCATCAGCGAAGACTTCTGGGTTCTCATGGAAATGCTTGGAAATCTTACGGTATGCAGGGTCACGAATCATGGCCATGTCGGCTGTTGTCATCATTGTTGGAACCTTAATCGAGGAATCTTCTACATCAGGAGCCATGTCAACCGCTTCTTGGTTGGATGGCGTCCATTGATGAGCGCCAGCAGGACTCTTTGTAAGTTCCCACGTATCTTCGTACTTGAACAGCATGTCGAAGTAACCGTTGTCCCATGTGATTGGGTCTGCAGTCCATGCACCCTCGATACCGCTGGTGATGGTGTCTCGGCCAACTCCCGACTTGTAGTCGCTGGTCCAACCGAGTCCTTGTTCTTCGAGTGATGCACCTTCAGGTTCTGGACCCTTATGGTCTTCGGGACCTGCGCCGTGTGCCTTTCCAAAGGTGTGACCACCAGCGGTGAGTGCAACGGTTTCCTCGTCATTCATTGCCATTCGACTGAATGTTTCACGAATGTCTTGTGCGCTGAGAAGTGGGTCAGGGTTTGCGTTTGGCCCTTGTGGATTCACGTAGATGAGGCCCATTTGAACTGCAGCAAGAGGGTTTTCGAGGTCTTGACGTGTGTCGCCATATCGATCGTCACCGAGCCATTCATCTTCACTGCCCCAGTAGATGTCGTCTTCTGGTTGCCAAATGTCAGGACGGCCGCCACCGAAACCAAGAACAGGTCCACCCATTGACTCAATGGCCATTTGCCCAGTAAGGATGAGTAGATCAGCCCAGCTGATGGAATTTCCATACTTTTGCTTAATCGGCCACAGCAAGCGTCGAGCCTTGTCGAGGTTGCCGTTGTCTGGCCAGCTGTTGAGAGGTGCGAATCGCTGTGCTCCGGTTCCGCCACCACCACGGCCATCGCCAGTTCGGTAGGTTCCAGCAGCGTGCCATGTCATTCGAATGAAGAAAGGACCGTAGTGACCGTAGTCAGCAGGCCACCAGTCTTGACTGTCGGTCATTAATGAGTGAAGATCCTTCTTCAAACCCTCGTAGTCGAGACTCTTGAAAGCCTCTGCATAATCAAAATCTGGATTCATTGGGTTTGACTTTGTGCTGTGCTGATGAAGGATATTCAGGTTGAGGTTTTTTGGCCACCAATCGTTATTCGTCATACCAGTACTCGGCGCGCTAATTGCACCACCATGCATTACTGGACATTTTGCCTCAGAGTTATTTGTATCCATTCCCTTCATTTTTCGCCCTCAAATTCACCAGTTAAGTCTCTTATATGAACCTGTAGCCATTCCGTTTAGATAGATAAAAATCAACCTGTAAATTTCGATATTTATTTGTTAACAACCTCGTAATATCGACAGTATTTATCTCTGTAAGAAGCATTAGAAAATCATTTCCTTTTATGGGGTTCATTACACGATGATTTATTTACGAATTGTTCCTAGCACCAATATGAACCGACGTACATCCCAAAATCAACGTAAAGTTCGAGTTTCCAACATCTTCCGTCGTAAGTCGAAGAAGAAGGTTGTTGAACAACCAAAAGAAGAAACCGCAGAGGCTTCTTGTCAAATTAGCGGCTGTGGCTGTGGAAACTAATCATTCGGTAAACTTCGGTTGGTCTCATTTGGATCGACCATCACGGCGACCAGAATGACAAACGTCTCCAGGAGTCCGGCGAGTAAGAACAGCGTAGGATAATCAAATCGAGTCGCAAACGGATCAGTTAATTGATACCCGATTATTGCTGAAAGGTTCATCATAGCCATATACCCTGTAAACTGGGTCCCACCAACCTTACCCCAAGTCACTCTCATCATGAGCGAGTATGTATTGATCGCAACCATAGCCCATGCAATTGTATGGAGGCACCATATTGACATCATGAAGAGTTCACTTCCCCATAGCGGCTCAGTTAAGCCCCATGTAACATTGAGAAGAGCTGCAACAAGTGCGGAATAGATGATGACAAGTTTCCCTCCAAATCTCTTCCCTAACTGCCCTCCAATCATGTAGCCAACCATTGTAACGATCAGAATAAGTCCACCTTTGGTTGCATTGAATTGTTCTTCAGACCAGCCTAATTCCCGGACAAACAAAAGCGGAAGGACTGGAATCAAGAAGAAAGAGAGCGACATGACAAGGCTAAGTCCAATCCCTAACTGGGCAGAGCGGAGTGAAAATGCAGTTTTCACATCCGAAAGAATGTCCTTGATGTCTCTCTTTTCCTCAACTTCTTCCTCGAGTTGAATCTCTGAATCTTCGCTCCATGGGAACCGCTTCTCCCCTGGCCGTTCTGTCATGAATAAGGGAACGAGCATAATGATGACAAGGATAGGGATTTGCAGGAATATGGCCCCTTTAATTCCAACAAAGCCGATGATTGTACCAAGTCCAGCGCCTCCAATGATACCTCCAACTGCTTTTGCAGTGAACATGTAACTGTTGACCTTTTCAAGCTCATTTGGCTTGAGCACATCGACTGCTAAAGCATCTGTGCTCACATCTTGAAGTGATGTAAAAATATTGTAAATCAAGAACATCGTTGCAACAACCATCAAATCACTGGTTGGATCTGGGATGAAAAGCATTGCAGATAAGGAGAGAATCATTCCTAATTGAGCGATGAGAACCCATGGCCTCCTCCTCCCCATTTTTGGATATTGAAATCGATCGATTACAGGGCCCCATAGGAATTTCAAAGACCATGGGAGCGTTCCTAGAGTAAGCAGTAGTGCCAACTCTCCAGCAGCAACACCTTCTACAGCAAGGAAGGTCACGAACGTTACAGTGATGAACCCCCAGGGAATTCCTTGAGCCACATACAATGCACACAGCGTTAGCACTCTCGCACGATAACTGTCTTCCAATGTTTTCCCTTCAGGCCGTTGTTCAACATGTTCGATTTCTTCTGATTCCTCTTCAAGGACAACACCCAGTTGGAAACGATCACTCCTCATCGTAATGAAACCAACGAACAAGAAGATACCGATGAACCAAGGAGAAAACAAAAGCACTGAGATAGCGCCTTCACCAACTGAAAGCGTTGTTGCCTCGTCCTCTTCAACGGGTTGATTTGGGTTTACTGCCCCTGGATCGGACGAATTGAGTATTGGAAAGAGCCCTTCAACATTCAAACCATCAGTATTGTCTGAGTAATACATGCGGAATTTAGGGTCACAACCTGCAATGAATTTACTTGGGTCAAGACATTCTAGTGTTGTTGGCCCTGGCTTGTTGAATTGGACATGTAATACAGGACTAGTCCCTTCTTCCCAATAGGTCATGTTGTCAGAGATTTGGATATTCCAGTTGATCTGCTCATCTGAAAATGTCGGAATAATGAATTCCTTCTGAGCAAGAAGTTCAGAATCCTTACTGAACGAAAGAACAAGATCATCGCCACTGTTTTCTGTTGCTTGAATCAAAAATCCAAGACTTAGAGAGATGCTTCCTTCAGAATCGAGAAACATTTCTTGCGTGAGAGGTTCGATTAAAGAACAGGAGAAATCAATATTTTCAGTGTCATCGAATTCACCAAACCCAAGTTCTGTCGTTTCATCTGATGAAAAATGAGTGAAACAAGTCCCACTTGCAAGAGAAGCATCTCCCCAAAGATACATTTTGTCATTTTCAGGACTTGGCTGTTGGTCGTTTGAGACCTGTCCAGATGCAACAGACACAGACAAAATTGTGAGCAAGAGAACACAAAATCCAACGCAAATCGCACGATTTTTCAAGTGAATCTCATTGCCCCCTGAAGAATCCCTTCTATTGGTACTATGAAAAATTTCAGTGAATTCGTGAGAATTCTCAATTCCCAGTTCATTCTTCTTCCGAAGTGAGTTCTTCTGGCATCAATCGTTGGATGTTGACCATAGCCAGACTTGCGATCAATAAGAGTGGAATCATAACGCCAACAAATGAACTTACCTTCAGCCAAGGAGGAGAGGGAATCTCAACATCTCTCCACCAACGAGTATCAGGGTTCTCTCCTCCGAGCAGGAACGTGTCCCCAATGTATGGAGTCGAAACTGTTTGATTCAATAATTCGCCTGCAGCAGTTACTCGCTCAAGAGGAGCATCCCATTTGTGAAGAGAAAGGGAATACTTCGTATTGTGAATTGGAAGGATTGTTGATGCGTTTAAATCAATGGAGGCTTGTACAGATTGTTCCGGGAACATATGGATGCTTGACCATGCTTCGTTGTATTGTCCAGCTTCGATAATTGCAATATCAAATGGACCGTACTTCCCTCCAATCTCTGCATATTCGTCAGAATATCCACTGTCTCCACTGAAGAAGATCTTGTGTCCATTGAAGTCCAATACCCAAGAGCCCCATAGCGTATTGTCACCAGAAACTCCACGCCCACTGAAATGCTGAGACGGTGTAAGGGCAATGAAAAAGTCAGAAGAGATATTGTGCTCATCGTACCAATCAAACTCTTGGACATCCTCGGAGGGAATATCCCATGTTGTCAAATGAGATTTCACACCAAGTGGTACGAAAAATTGTGCTCCTTCAAGCGATTGTATCGTTTTCATATCCAAATGGTCGTAATGGTCATGAGAAATGAAAACATAATTCACGCTAGGTAAATCCTCAAGTTCATATGTGTGTTCATATGCAAAAGGAGAGGGGCCGAAAATGAGAGGATCGAGCCCACCTTCACCAAATACTGGATCCATCAAAATCGTTGTGTTGTGTGATTGAATCAGAATGGTTGAATGGCCGAACCATGTAATGCTCACATCTGATTCATTCAGCGGCATGTTTTGATATTCTTTTGTTGGCAAGACGACATTTGGAATTCGATCATCATCACCGACCATATAATCCAACATTGTACCGAAGAATGAGCCTGTTGAAACACTTGTTTCATTCAAATTATTGAATTTTCCATCATAATAATGCGGTGAATCAAAAGAACCTGGATCGCCTCCAACTTGAGGTGAAAAATTGAGGAAAACCGTTGCTGAGAGAAGAATTACAACAACGAAAAACAGAGCCATGGATGAGAATATCTTTGCTTTCCGTTTGAAACTTGGAGTCGATATATCTGTTTCTTTTTTGGTAAACGCTGAGGTTCTGCAAAGCAAATTGATGCTTCCTCGTACGAGAAGAATCAGAACGATGAAGAAATTTAGAGATTGCAAATTGTTGCGGTAAAACCACAACATTACCGTAAGAAGGAGCAGAACCTTTCCTGTTGATTTAATTCTTGAATGGTGGGCATCAAGCATCATGTGTTCACCTGGAAAATATCGTTCAATTGTTTAAACGAAGTTCAGACGATACGATCGATGACACGTACGTGGTCTCCACGCATGTTGAGTGTCATTGGAATAGGTTGTTCGTAAAGTTCCATGCTGACTTCTTCCTTGGTTTCTGAAACGCTTGTTACACGAGCCTTTTCGCCCTTGAATGCACCTGAAACGATTTCGACAATGCAGCCAACTTCGATTCCAGCGGTTACAGCCTTTGGTTCCAAGTATGGCAAGATGTCCAGCAATGGAGCTTCTCCAGGAAGAACGGTCTTAGCGTTCTTTAGAGGTGTTTGAGTGATTCCTCTTCGAGCACTTGGATCTCGGCCACCAGAGCGACCAATCAACTTCTCGACGTGGTGAAGTGCACTTGATTCAACGAAGAGATATCCTCGCATGTTGTTTGGATGAAGGACAGAGAAGATTTCTCCCTGAAGGGCAGTCAATGAACCGCTTCCGTGAAGACGTGCATACATTTCATCAGCAACACGTTGTTCTGAACCAATCGCTGTTTTGACGATGTAGAGGAAAGATCCAACTGAACCATACATTTCACGGAAGAGTTTGTGAGAGCCTTCCATTTCATCCATGTTCGAAAAGACACAGTTGTAATCAAGCAACTTACCGGGATCAATCCATTCGTGAGAAACATAGCGTCCTGTTGGTGTTACTTCATCGGAACTTGTTGCGACGAGAATAGGCATAACATCAACGAGTGAACGACCCATGTCGATACCACGTTCTGGGCCTGTTCCGACATAATCAAGAGTTTCCAGAGGGAGTCCTGTTGCTTCAGTAACACGTGCAAGGACTTCTTCTGGAGTTGCTCCAGCACCCCAAACACCATCCCAAAGGCCGGGGAAATCATTGTCGTCTTTGCTTCGGTTAAGAAGCAGCAACTTTTCTTCAAATCGTACAAAAACAATAAACGCTTCAGTCATCAATAATCACCAACTCATCCTCAGATTCCGAATACATCGTGAATCAACCAAGGAAGGAAATTGTCCATAAGGACGAGCAAAATGAATCCAATTGCTCCAAGAACAAAGAGACCGATACCGCAGATAATGCTGGTTTGCTTGAATTCTTGTGGCGTCGGCTTGCGCGCCATTCGAATAATACGAGCCCATGACCCGCGGGAAATCTTTCGGAACTGGGCTTCTATCCAGTCTTGACGGTCCTGAACAGCATCTTCAAAAGTGCGTGAATCATCTTTTTTATCCGACATGGTACAACCTCGTGCTTTCCTACCGACCCAACCCCCTATTATAACCGCTTCCACGCGAATTGATTTCCAAAGCAAAGCAATATTCGGCAAGAGTTGATGAGGGGTGAACGGATGCATAGCGTTGTATGGCTTCGCCCGACCCTTATCGTACTCTAGGCGTTTCTCGGAATGCTTCAGATGCTGAGATTAAGCGAGCGTTTCGAAAACTTGCTCGCAAGCACCATCCTGATCGCAACCCAGATGATGATGCCGCTGAAGCCAGATTCAAAGAAGTTCAAGCCGCATATGAGATGATTGGTGACGCTTCAAAGCGTCAAGAATACGAACAGAAAAAACGTATGGAAAATATGTTTGGTGGAGGTGGAGGACGATCTCCATTCGGTGGTGGAATGGGTGGCGGATTCGAAGACATGGTCGGACAAATGTTTGGCGGACAGCAACAACAAAATCCATTCCAACAGCGACAACGTCGCCCTCAAGCAAGGCCCAAGGGCAGCGATATCCACGTTTCCGTAGATGTGGAAATGGAACAAGCAATCAGAGGCGGAGAGGTTACATTTCAAGCGCAACGAATCAAGGTTGGGAGCGGTAACGTTGCTTCTAAAACGACTCAGAATTTCAAAATTCGAGTCGAGGCTGGGGTTAAACATGGTACATCTAAACGACTCAAGGGGCAAGGGAATGAGCATCCGCAGGGGACTGCTGGTGATCTTCATATTACATTCCGAATCGATGCTGGAGAAGGAAGACATTGGGAAAATGGAATCCTTATTCAACAAGTTTCTATTCCCTACTCAACGATGATGCTGGGTGGTAAGGTCAAGGTAAACCTGCCATCTGGGAAGAGTGGGCTCCTAAGCGTGGCTGGAAACAGTCAACCCGGTGATCGAAGGCGTATGGCAAAGGCAGGGTATCTTCAAGGAGATTTAGATCTTGAATTTATTCTCGATGAGTTAGAAGAACTAACATCAGAACAAATCGAGATCCTAGAGCGTCTGAAAGACGTGGGGTTGTAGTTTTATGTCAAAACACAACAAGAAGAACAACTCTCGTGGCCCTGACGACGAACGTTTTTGGAGACGTTTTACTTCCCTTCTCCGAGAAGAGGAACTCTGGACAAGAGACTGGTCTCTTGATGAAATGGTGGATTTTATTCTCCAAAATGAAAACCGCCCACCTTCACGAGAAGATGACAAATCCTACCGAAAACGGTTGATGGATGAGGTCGCTAAAATAATCACCTCAAGCCGCAGCAATACGACACATTTCACATGGCAAGGAAATAATTCAGTACGGCCTCGTTCACGGGAAGATATCGTTGAAATCAATGAAGCAGTTTCGCATTGGTCTTCCCAACTTTCTCGCCTCGAAAGAGATGAAGAAGAGTGGACTGAAGAAGACAAACATACTTTTTCCCTCCTCATCAAAACATGGGAGGCAATGCTTACTGGAACGTCTCTTCCCGATGGATGTTCAATCCATGAACACACTGGAATGAAATGGAAAACGTTCAATCTTGAACTCGAAATAAAACGTCTCGCAGCCCGTAAATCTGGCTTAAGATTCCCCGAATTTGAACCTGCACTAGCGTGGATGTTGGTCCAACACAAACATTGGACTCTGCTTGAACTGCTTCAGAACAGACTTGCTTGGAGAAGAAAAAGCAATCTGAACCCGTTCCCATCTTCCTATGATTCGTCCTTAGAATCATGGGCTGAAACCTTGCCTGATGTCGATGCTGAAAGTGAAATCAGTAAAGGAAGAGTCGATTTACGCAACCTTCAGTTTGTTACCATCGATCCTCCAGATGCAAAGGATTTTGATGATGCGATTTGCTTTGAACAGAACGAACATGGTTCGACGCTTTGGGTTGCTATAGCCGATGTTGCTCATTACGTCTCCCTTGATTCTCGGCTGGATGCTACAGCACAAGCCAGAGCAACATCTGTGTATCTACCTCACGGTGTTCTTCCAATGCTTCCGTTCAGACTCGCTGATGATTTGTGTTCGCTTCGAGCAAATGTTCCTCGATTGGCAATGGTTATCGAGATGAAACTCGACGAGAATATGGCAATTGTAGAATCAAAGGCCCATGAGGCTGTCATTGATGTTAAAGAGAATCTTGCATACGAAGACACACTTGAAGATTCAAGATGGGATGATTTATTCACACTAGCTGAACACTGGCAAAAGGATGAACTTCGATTGAACGTTCAACAAGGAGAGCAACGCCCGCGTATTCAGGAAGATGGTTCGGTTCGAATCGATGTCAAGTGGCCAAATAAAGCCACAAAAATGATTGAAACATTCATGGTCAAAACCAATAATATCGTTGGAGAAATACTTGGCAGTAAAGGAGCATTACTTCCTTGGCGTTGCCATCCATCTCCAGATTCCATCGATGTCCAAGATCTCAACGAGCAACTCAAAGCCCTGGAGATTGGCATTACCTTGCCAGAACCTCGTGCAAAATCAAAAGGTCAGAATGATACAGATGAATTAGCAAGTCTTCTCGGTTCTTGGGCAGGTAATGGAATCGACTTGAGTGGATTGGATTCCTCTAATGACGGGGGGTCAGATGTCCCTGATTATCTCAAAGAAGTTTCAGACCAGGATGCAAGAGATGAGATGCTTGATGGTTTACGTCAAGCCCAAGAGAAAGCAGTTTCACTGAGCGCCTCCATGCGGCGAGTCGTTGACCAGGGTCTTTTCCAATTGATGAATCGTGCACGTTATGATGTCATTAACGTTGGTCATTTTGGCCTCAACCTTGATGCATATGCTCACTTTACAAGTCCAATTCGTCGTTATCCTGATTTGGTTGTTCATCGCCAACTAAAAGCCCATTTACACAACAAGGAGTGGGTTTACAATGAAGAAGAGTTAACTGCATTAAGTGAACACTGTTCAACTCAAGGAAGGATGGCTCAGATGCTTGAATGGGAGCTCGTTGCAGTAGCCCTAAACTGGCATCTGCGACTTTCAGAAAATCAGCAATGGAATGCCCGAGTTGTTGGCTTGAGGACACCTTGGATTTTCCTCGACCTCAAAGATGATGGCTCTATGCACGGGCGAATGCATCTCAAACAATTATCCAAAAAGAAGAATTTGTTCATCGATGATCATGGACTCCAACTTTTGGAAGAAGGTCGAGATGGACAGGGTGAACATGCCCTGCTTCAACTTGGCCAACTCTTCCCATGCCGAATCAGAGGACTCGACCTGTGGTCCGGACGTCTTGACTTATCTCCGGTCTAACATCAATGCTAATTATGAGCAACGAGTGACCACTACAAGGAGGATTACCAATGACTGAAACAACACTTCGCGTCAAGGGCATGACCTGTTCCTCTTGCGTTGCTTCGGTAGAATCCGTCGTTTCTAACGTCCCAGGAGTCGAATCTGTCCGTGTTAATCTGGCCTTAGAGAAGGCAAGTATCACATGGAACACAGACAAGATCGACCTTGATGGAGTCATGAATGCTGTTGGTAAAAAGGGGTTTCAAGCAGAAAAAATCTCAACACCAGAAACCATTCGTTTAGAAGCGGTCCAGTCTACAAAAAAGCAAGGTCAACTTGCAGCGTTTGCAATGCTCTTCTCGATTCCAGCCCTTATCGTGAGTATGTTCGTTTCAGATTTAGGAGAAACCGGATCTCTTGATACTCGGTTTCTTTTGACATTTTTACTTGCTACACCCGTCTATGTATTCTCTGGGAAACAATTTCACAAAGGAGCTTGGAAAGCAATCCTTTCTGGAAGAGCCAACATGGATGTATTGGTTCACTTAGGAACCACAACAGCCATGATTTGGTCTGTATTGGTGACATTTAATCCGTTTTTTACCTTCCTTCCAAGTATTTTCTCGACAACAGAACATGTCTTTTTTGATGGGGCTGCATTGATTATTGCTTTCATTTTAGTGGGCAACTTTCTCGAAAGTAGAGCAAAGTTACAAGCGACAGATTCAGTTTACTCACTCATGAATCTTCAGCCTAAAACCGCTCTTGTCATTGATGATGACGGCGCAACTGAACGCCAACCTGTTGAGGATATTCTTTCCGGAACAAACGTCTTAGTTCGAGTCGGCCAAACAATCCCACTGGATGGAATTGTCCTCGAAGGGTCTGCATTGGTCGATACATCAATGATGACCGGAGAAACCTATCCTGTACGACGTAGAGTGGGTGACGAGGTCATTGGAGGAACGATTGTTCTTGATTCACCGTTGACTCTTCTTACAACCCAACCCTTCCATTCAACCATTCTTTCGAGGGTGATCTCAATGGTTGATGAAGCTCAAATGGGCAAAGCTCCTGTTCAGAGATTGGTCGATAAAATCGCCTCAGTATTCGTGCCATTCGTGCTCTTTTGCGCTCTCGCATCAAGCGTATTCTGGATGTTATCATCAGGATATGACGGCAGAACTGGAGGAGAGGTTGCGATTCTTGCGCTTGTATCGACATTGGTCATTGCTTGTCCTTGTGCTTTGGGATTAGCGACACCCACTGCACTCATGGTGGGAACTGGAATTGGTGCTCGCTATGGGCTGCTGATCAAAGGCATTGAAGCACTTGAGCGATCACATGCAACAACGACTCTCGTCGTTGACAAGACTGGAACATTAACAACCGGGAAACCAAAGGTATCTCACATCGAATTGGTCGATGGTGAAGTACGTGAGATTCTTGGTATAGCCGCTTCACTTGAACACGCCTCAACTCATCCAATGGCTGAAGCAATTTTGGCCTCATGGTCAAATGTGACCAAGGAAAGACCAGATGTGACTGCCATCGAGAGTATGGGTGGAATGGGGCTTGTTGGACGGCTCGATGATGAGGTTGTTGCTATTGGAAATGAACCGCTCATGGAGCATGTCAGCGTCGACCTTAGTAATCATCAAGAGGAAATACAATCTGCTGCGAGAAAGGGCTCAACACTGGCTTTTGTATCCAAAGGAACACAGTTGCTTGGATGGATCGAAACAACAGATCGACTCAGAGAGTCAACCATTTCAGCAATTAAATTCGCTCAGCAATCAAATCTAGAAGTTATTATGTTAACAGGCGATCGTGATGAGACTGCTCAGCAAATCGCAAAGGAATGTGGAATTACAACCGTCGTATCTAACGTGCGCCCAGATGAAAAAGCAGACTATATTTCGAAATTGCAACAAGATGGAGCATGTGTTGCTATGGTCGGTGATGGAATCAATGATGCTGCAGCCTTAGCAACTGCAGATGTTGGGATTGCTATGGGTGCTGGAAGCGATATTGCTCTTGACTCAGCGGATATTGTATTGGTTCGTAATGATCTACTCGATGCTGTCTCTGCTTTGGAACTTGGTCAAGTTACAATGCGGAAAATTCGAAGCAATCTGGGATGGGCCTTTGTCTACAACTTGATAGGAATACCTCTTGCTATGGGCTTATTCTTACCCTGGACTGGTTGGCTCTTACCACCTGCATTTGCTGCTGCTGCCATGGCCTTATCCTCATTGAGTGTTGTTGCAAATTCACTTACTCTTCGTTGGTGGAGACCTCGACTTCCATCCGTCTGAAGAAGCAAAAGAAAGTCCTAGCGATTTAATCGGCGGTTTCAAATCCATGATTGACCGCCCTCAATTTGCGCGGGGGTCGCCCAGCTTGGTCAACGGCGGTGGGTTTAGGTCCCATTCCTTATTGGTTCGCAGGTTCGAATCCTGCCCCCCGCACCACGATTTTGAAGAACATAAACCTCGTAGCATTGAAATATTTAACCACAATGGATTCAACATGAACACCTGGTTCTACTTGGGCATTGCAATACTCTCTGAGGTTATGGCAACTGCATCGCTCAAATCAACAGAGGGATTCACGAAGATTGGCCCGTCTGTGTTGGTTCTTATCGGTTATTCAGCAGCCTTCTATTTCCTTTCGTTAACGCTTGAAGATATCCCTATTGGTGTCGCTTATGCGGTATGGTCTGGCGTTGGCGTTGCCACAATTACCATCATTTCCGTTGTATACATGGATCAGAAAATCGACCTTGCTGGTGTGCTTGGTATTGGCCTCATCGTCGCAGGTGTAATCGTTCTTCGCTTGTTTAGTGGAAGTTCAGTTGAAGGTTGATTGGTTCGGCCTTAGCATTCTATCTCACCGTCAATATTGAGAACTGAATTGCCCAGTCCATACTATGCCCTCTCCATATGCTAAGCATTGGAATCTTGAAACATCTCGAGTATTTTTGAATCATGGTTCTTTTGGAGCATGTCCAGACTTTGTTATTGATGAACAACGAAAGTGGCAAGAACAAATGGAATCAGAACCCGTCCGATTTTTTGAAGATGAAATGCCATTGCTACTGAAGAAGACTCGAGAAGTTCTTGCTGATTTCTTATCCTGTTCTTCTGAGGATTTGGCTCTTGTTCCAAACGCTACGACTGGCGTAAACACAATTCTTCGCTCACTTATCTTCTCAGAAGGCGAAGAGATTCTTGTCCCCAACCATGCATATCAAGCATGTCGAAATGCCATTGACTTCGTTGCAACACGTTGGGGCGCTACTGTCGTAACCGTCCCTATTCCGTTTCCGATTGATGGACCTCAAACTGTTATTGATTTGATGTTAAATGCGGCTACAGAGAAGACGAAACTTGTGATGATTGATACCGTTACCAGTCCTACTGGCCTACGCATGCCGTTTGAAGAGTTGACACAACTCTTCGAGGCAAGAGGGATTGAAGTGCTTCTTGATGCAGCTCACGGGATTGGAATGATTCCTCTTCACTTGGATGAGCTTGGTGCTTCCTACGTTACGAGTAATTGCCACAAATGGTTGTGCGCCCCAAAAGGAACTGCTTTTCTTCATGTCCGTTCAGATAAACAACACAAAATCCAGCCACTAACAATTAGCCATGGGCATACATTCCCTCTCGGTACAACAACTCGATTCCGTCATGAATTCGATTGGACAGGGACTCAAGATGTCTCTGGATGGTGTGCGCTTCCAAAGGTCATTAGCGGAATGGAAGACATGATCGATGGAGGATGGGAGGCCATTATGCAACACAATCACGATCTTGCAATTGGAGGTCGTAATTTACTCTGCAAGGCCTTGGGAATAGAGGTACCTTGTCCTGATTCGATGATCGCCTGTATCTCTACGCTCCAACTCCCAGGAGAACCTCTTCCTCTCGAAATCATGCATGAACCAGACCCTTTGCATGAGATCCTTTCACAGAAATACAACATTCAAGTTCCAGTCTGGTCATGGCCTTCTCCGGCTGGAAGATATTTGCGCATTTCCGCCCAACTGTACAACGATATCGAAGAGTATAGGGTCTTAGCAGATGCTCTGAAACATGAATTAAATCTTGACTGAAGGGCTGAAGATTCAACAGACCAAGCCATAAGCAGATTGAATAGAGGCGGATGTAAGGGGGAACTATGTCCAGAGGCGTGAATAAGTTGCACGCTTTTTTTATGCTTGGACTCCTCCTCTGCACTGCTTTTTCTGGATGTTATGGCGAGGAAAATAAGAAAGAGACAGAGCCTGAACTTTCAGTCTTTGAAGAGGCAAATGTTGCCTCAATCTCTCGTGGCCAAACATTTTCTCTTGAGATAAAATCAAACGTTGAATACACAATTGAACGCCCCTCAGGTACGTTCTTTATCGATGAATATGGAGTCTTTCGAGACGCCATGAATATGACGTTTGATCCGTCTGTTGAAAGCGTGGATTTCATGATTCTCGATACTGAAAAGACATCACTTGAGTTCATTGTCAAGGCAGGAGATATTATCGAAAACAAAACCTTTGACCTCATCGAAAGTGATGAACTAATGCTTGTCGATGGACGAAGGGCGTATGAAACAGCAGACATGTTAACCTCCCAATACAACAACAGATGGTGTGCAAGTGCATCAGTCCACGAAGGAGGGGCTGCCTATGAAGCGGCTGCTGAAGCCATGGCTGCAGAAATGTGGGGAATGGGATTCGATCACGTTGAAGTTACACGATATGAGGACGATCCAGACCAACTTAACGTGGTTGGGTACAACTGGGGAAGAATAAATCCTGACGAATACATCGTCATTGGTGGTCATTTCGACATAGCATACATGTTCACTCCACCAGGAGGTGGCACGAACGAGGGTGCAAATGATGACACTTCTGGCTCAACAGTATCTCTCGAAATGGCACAGGCATTGGCACAGATGGAATTCGATCACACCGTTGTTGCTGGACTCTGGGCATGTGAGGAAGAAGGATTATTGGGAACTGCTGCGTTTGTTAACCACCTCCCTGAAAACGTCTCGGTTCGAGCATATCTGAACTTCGATATGGTTGCATTAAACTATCCAATTGTCCCTCTTACTGAGCCTTTGGTAGGCCCAGCTGGAGAAATCTTTTCCGCTACAAAATATGACTGGACCATCAGCATCGCTGGAGCAAACGAAGAAAATATGAATCGTATGTATGATTGGGTTGGGACCACAATTGATGAGGACTTGGCTTACGAGCCAGGCGATGCAAATCCAATTACTTGGCAAGTAGCCGAATCGTGTGCATCCGATCACTGTTCCTTCTTTTCAGCAGGCTATCCAACCTTCAACTTCTTTAGTCCTGGTGGCGATATATCCTTCTGGCAAGAATGGCATTCACCTTCCGATACATTCGAGTTCATGACAGCGAAAGCCGGAGGACAGCAAGGGATGGAAAGCGGATTCAATAGTTTAGTTTGGTCGTCTCTCGACCTGTTTGTTCGAATCGATAATGCAGAAGATTTCCACGGCACTTGGAAAGAATAATCCTCGATTTTGTTTCTTGATTCGAATACATCCATTGATGAAGGATAAGGTTAGGCTAAACCATGGGCAGTCAGTTTTCCAAGGTCGCAGCAAAGATTGTTGCCCATCGAAAGCGCGTCCACATTGCTGTCTTTATTCTCACGATTCTGATGATTCCAGGGGCACTTACAGCGTTGCAGCCAATCGATATGGAATCCTATGAGATGGAATCTCCAGAACTTTCGGCTCAAACAACCATCGATGATGAATTCCCAACAAGTGAAATTATTCTTGGATTTGTTGTTGTCGTTCGAGACCCAAGTGAAGTTGAACCGTTGGATGAATGGAGTCCAGTTCCGACCATCGACGGGGGGACCCCTGACTACTCCTCTATTCCACCAATTACAGAAGTTATAGAACCTGGAGAAGCATGGAAAGGCGTCACTGAACCTGATGGTGGAATCCTTAACCTCACAATCCTCAGAGAGATTGATGCAAAAGCCAAGATCGTTCTAGAACATCCGCTTGGAGGCTCTCTCAAACCCCTTGTGAACGAAGTTACTGGCCATCAGACAACAGGCGTCATGTCTCTGGCTGACATTTTCAGAGGATTCATGAACAACACATCAATCCTCACTCAGCCGGGCCTCTCGCCTTTAGGAGTCCAGACGCCCCCTCCAACAAACTGGGCAGATTGTTTTCCTTTGGATTGCTTGAGTTTTGATGATGAAAATATTACTCAAGCCCACATTGATATGGCTGCGGCTCGAATGGCTGAAGGAAGTAACAATGATTTCCTCCGATGGATTTCACTCGATAGAGGATTTGTTTCAGATTCAACCTCCATCCAAGAAGGTCCTATAGGAGGGACGCTCGATAGTGAAGGCAATTGGCAGAATGAAACCACCGGACTTGGAAGATGGAGCGGTTCAGCATCATGGCTTCTGGTTCAACTCGATCGAGCCTCATTGGAGGAACAAGGATGGGAAGTTGTATGGAAGGATGCAAAACAAGAGAAATCAATCAGGTCAACTGATGATGGATTTGTCATTGGAGGCTATCGCTTATCCAATAGTGAACTTGTGCTCCATCCCCCACAATACGATGAAGAATCATGCACAGAACTTGTTGACGAAGAAGGCGCGGGTTGCTCAGTTGAATGGAGTTACATGGACCTTGAAGGTACACTTAGATCCCATGACCGAACATCACTCACCCTTCTTGTCGGCCAAGGAGTCAATGTCGAAGTCAATCGAGAATTACAATCATCAACAGGACTCATCATCCTCATGGGCTTGATCATCTTAGGACTCCTTTACGTGAGTCTAAGACGAATTAGTGACGTTGCCATCGTAGTCGTAGCCTTAGGAGGTGCACTGTTATGGATGCAAGGTCTCATCGGCCATTTCTCATCCTTTACCAATCTGTTCGGTATATCCATAATCGCTCGATCCCAGTTCTCGAACTTGCTACCAATTCTCGTGCTTGCGTTGGGTATCGATGACTCTTTGCATGCATTACATCGCTACAAGGAGGAACGTAAGAATGGAAAGACTCCCAGTGAATCTGGAACCATTACACTCAACCGCGTTGGAAGGGCAATTCTGCTTACATCAATCACGACGATGGCGGCCTTTTCAGCAAATCTATTTTCAGATATCGCCGCATTGAGATCGTTTGGAGTAGAAGCTGCAATGGGAATTCTCGCTGCGTTCCTACTCACTGGGTTATGGGTTCCAATTCTTCGATTAAGTGTTGATGAATGGCTCGAAAAGAAGAAAGAAAAGAAACTCGAAGAGAAGAATATCACGCACCTTGTTCCGGAAAGATGGCTTCGATGGGTCACAATTCAAAGCGGACGATTTCGTAATTCCCTCGTTATAGCAACACTTGCCCTCCTCGTTACAATCCCTGCAAGCATCGCAATGTCCAACTTAGAAGGAGACTTTGCTGTCGAAGATTTCCTCGATGAATCATCAGACTTTGCTCAAGGAGTAAACATCGTCAACGAGCGTTTCTCAGATGAAGGAGAACCTGCAATGCTACTTATCGAAGGAGATGTTCTCGATCCAAGAGTATACGAAGGCATTGATTTATTCCGGACCGAAATGAATAGTGTTGAAGAAGGCACGCCTGAGAAGATTACACGTACACCTGATGGAAACATCGACCTGCTTGCCATAGACGAACTCTTGTTTGCTGCTCAAGGCTCGCTGATTCTTGACCCTGAACCGTTCAAGGCTCGTGGTTGGAATCCTGAAGTTGAAGGGAACGGTATGAACTGCACAACCTCTCAATTCGGTTTCTTGGATACAAGCGACAGAGATTGTCTTGCCTTTATGTTCGGCTTCCTCTCTCTCGAAGGAGTACCTGGAATCGGTCCGATTCCTTCTATCCCATCGAGCATTGTCAGCCTCTATGTAATGCCGGAAGTGGAATTGAATCCGGTCCAACCGTGGCTCGATGTAAACGGAGATCCTGCTCAGTACAACCACATGCTCATCCGGTTCGGAATCACTGGCCCTGAGGACTTCCCCGGCATGGGCCCTGCTATGGATGAACTTTGGAGAGATCTGGAAGTCTTTACCAACCTTTCAACTGGTACACGCGGTGAGCCAGGAACTGCACCAACTGAAGAGCAGCCATTGACTTGGGTGATGACAACTGGACGTCCTGTTACACGATTTGTCGCATCGACTGAAATGCAAAATGAAATGCAATCATCCCTTGTTCTTGGCTCAGTCTTCGTCTTCATTTCCCTTGCGATTGGCTTCAGATCAATCAAACAAGCATTGGTTACTCTAGGACCAATCCTTCTGGTCGTTGTGTGGTTGTATGGGTTGATGCAGGTGACTGGCGCGAGTCTGAATATCGTCACTGTTACGATAGCAACTATTTCTCTTGGAGTTGGAATTGATTATTGTATACACGTTACGGAACGTTATCGAGAAAGTCGAGAAAAAGGAGAAAGCCACGAACAAGCACTTCACGCAGTTGGGGGAGCGTGTGGATTAGCATTGATTGGAAGCGCTGCATCTGATATTGCAGGGTTTTCCGTCATTGCTCTTTCTCCAATGGGCTTGTTTAGCAACTTTGGAATCTTTTCAGCTGCAATGATTTTCCTATCATTAATCGCAAGCCTAGTGCTCACAACTGCTGCACTTGGCTTACTTCATCAAACAACGAAACTTGGCCAAGATGAGGAAGAATAGAATCGGTGCGTTCTTGAAGGGAAGTGCTTACGCAAGTGTGCGGTCGAATGGGTTGTCCCACCGGCGGTAGGTGAGAAAATGGTTGATGAAACGACACCAGATGATGACGAAGATTGGATGCAGTATGCCAATTCTGGCTTTGGCTCGACAGATTATTCTCTATGGGATGAGGTCGAAGAACAGAAGGTGGAAGACGGTCAATCCGATGAACCTGAACAACTCGATTCACATACTGAAGAAATTTCTCGAGCCCCATCTCCTGCTGGATTGAAGCATTTGCTACGAATGGGAACCTGTGATTCATGTCTCGGCCGACTTGGTGGAAAGAGATCATTTCAACAGACGGATGAGGAATCAGGCCAAATCATTCGTTCAACAATCAGTGAAGGAAACGAACGCTTGATCAACATCCGTGAAGAAATTCCACTTTGCCCGTTTTGCGAGAATTTATTCGAAGAGGCGGCGCTTCTGGCTGAGTTAATTCAGGATGCTCTTGCGTCCTTTGAAATCAATAAACTGCAAATTGGAGCTCGGATTCCTAAAGATCAAATTGAGCAGGAAGAACTGATTCGCAAAAGATACGGTGCAGGAGGTTCCGATCCATTCAAACCGTCTCTTGTTTCAGCGGTATCATCGATTGTAAAATCGAACTTTGAATCAATCAATATCGTCAACGATAAGCCGGATGTATTGGCCCTCATTGACGTTCTCACACTCACAGTTACCCTCGATATTCGAAGCGCCTACATCTACGGACGCTACAGAAAGCTTGCTCGCGGAATTCCACAGACCAGATGGCCTTGTCGCGCTTGCAAAGGAAGAGGATGTCAAAGTTGCAATCAAACTGGTCAGCAATATCCATCCAGTGTTCAAGATTTAATCGGGGAGCCACTGATTAAATTCTTTGATGGTAAGGAACACGCCTTCCATGGAATGGGACGAGAAGACATCGACGTCCGCTGTCTTGGAAGTGGCCGACCCTTTGTCTTTGAAATCAAAGAACCTAAGCGATGGACTATCGATTATGAAGAAGCAATGGCCCTTGTCAATAAAGAAGCAAATGGGGCAATCGAGATCTCACACTTCCGTTCTTCAAATCGAAGCGAAGTCGTTCGCGTAAAAGACACGCCTGCTGAAAAGTCCTACACCATTCGGTTCATTGTCGAACCTATTTCCCAACCTGATTATGATGTACTCGTAGCGCCCCTTGACATGACCAAAGAAGATGTCCAACAACGAGGAGGACGTGGTCGTCGAAAGCAGCGTCGAAGAGGTGACAAGAAAGATAATCCAAAGAAACCTCTTCAGAAGATTGAAATTAAAATCCTTGAAGAATCTGAATTAAAGAAACTAAAGAAAGATGACCTTGTAGCATTGTGTGAAGAACGTTCATGCCTTGCAAAGGGGACAAAGGCTGTTCTTATTGATCAGCTTCTATCAACAAATCCAGAACCTGTGGAGTTACTTTCACTTCCAAGTGAAGAAGAGATTCTAGAGATCGTTGAGAAGTTAGAAGGTGTTAATCTTGCTCAAAGAACTCCTGAACGAGTCGCACATCGCAGAGCAGATCTCGTTCGACGTAGAAGAGTCATAGAGACAAATAATCCAAGTGTTGAGACACTTGAAAATGGCAACATTGCAGTTGAATTTACCCTACGTTGTGAATCGGGAACATATGTCAAGGAAACGATTCACGGGGATGATGGACGAACACAACCATCCATGGCCTCTCTCATCAAAGCAAAATGTACTGTTGAATGGCTTGATGTCGGAGATATTCACGCAGATTGAAGCGTATTGATTCATCGCGGTGCTTATATGCAGTGGGTCGGTCGCAAAGATGCTTGGAACAGGCTTTATGCTGGTTTCGACAACTGGAGGCCACTAAAATGAAGCGATCCAAGGGACAAAGAGTAGGTACAAGAAGCGTTCTACGTCGACGACGAAAGGACCGTTCACGCACATACATCAGTCGTGTTATGCACAACTACGATGAAGGCGACCGTGTTGCTATCGTTCTTGACGGTGGACAACAAATGGGTATGCCTCATCGCCGATTCAATGGAAGAACTGGATTCATCACACGCCGACAAGGTGTTGCTTGGGTCGTTGCAGTCAAAGACGGAAACATGCAGAAAACTGTCATTGCCCGTCCAGAACACCTCCGCCCATTGGAGTGAGTGATTTTCATGACCGAAGAAGAAAGAATTGTTGATTTTGCCACCGTCCGTGACTTGCTCAAGGGCGCTCAAGAACGCCGAAGAGATTTGACGTACGAACAACGTGCTGCTCTCTTCCACGCTGAGTGGGCTGCAAGTGAGAATCGAAATGGATACCCAACAGTTTCCTCAGTTTTCGAAGAATTGAAAGCTGCTATTGCAGAAGTACCTGCTTTCGAAAAATATCCAGAGTTAGCTGCAAAACTTGCAGAACTCATGCCAATGACAGAACTTGAGATCAAGGCCGTTATGGCAAGCCGCCGTGCTTCCATAGATGACGGAGATGTCAACACAGTTCTCGAACTTGTGCGTCAACACATTGGTGTTGAGTGAAACCCAAAGGAAGTGAACACGCATGAGCCGCCCAGGCCGCGATTATACCCCTCGTAAATTCAACAAGTCAACACCTAATGTTGACACGAGTATGCCTCCACCGGCAACTGGTAGAAAGGAGATTCCAAAGGCTCAGAAGAAACCAGAACAATCTGGTGGAGCACGAAGACAACAACGCCCTCAACAACGACGTGACAATCGTGGAGGGCAACGTCAACAACGACCACAACAGCGTCGAAGGGATGCTTCACCACTCTATGATGCTTCATGGGCTCGTGTTGTTGAGTTTGACGCCGCAGATGGCGTCATTACAGGATTTACAGAAGAATCACTAATTCCATGTCGAATCGGGATTGATTCTTCAGAACCAATTCTCCCAAGTTCAAGAATCTATATTGGAAGTGGAGAAGGAAATACTCCAAAAGGAACCATCCTTGGTGGAGCAATATTCGATCGGATGAGTAACTCTGCGAAATTAGACTTCCCTCTCATCATCCAGTTATTTGTAGAAGAATTTGGAATGCATTTCGTTCAATCCTTCTTTAACAAAGCAGGAAATCTCTCACTCAAGCAACACGCATTTGAACTTCTAGACGGAATTGGCAGCAAAAAAGCACAACAAATGGTCGAGCTTCGTGGCTCATCTGGATTTGCTTCTTTGGCTGAATTAAACGAAAAGTGTAGCATTGATGCTGCAGAATTACTAGCACGCAGATTCTTCTCTGAGATTGAGGATAGAACACTCCAACCGCGATTGGTCGATCATCTGTTTCCGGTGAATGCATGAAGTTAGCAAGAGACTTAATTGATTCCTTGCGTGCGTATCAGCCACCAAATACCGACTTAGGTCAGCATTTTCTCATTGATGACCAACTTCTCAGCACCATGGTTGAATTAGCAAAAGTCACATCAGAAGATCATGTTCTCGAAATCGGACCTGGTCCCGGAACCTTGACCCAAGTGCTCTTAGAAACAGGAGCAACAGTTACTGCAATCGAACTCGATGATGGCCCTGTGCTTCATCTTGACAACGTATTTTCGGAACAACAAAGCAACGGGAAACTCACTCTCTTGCATGGTGATGCTCTACTGGAAGAATGGCCACAATCGATTACGAAAATTGTCGCAAATATTCCATACCAGATCTCATCTCCTCTGATTGAGAAGATTACAAAATTTAACGCCTTGAACGAAACATTACTCAAATCTGTGGTGTTAATGGTTCAGCAAGAATTTGCTCAACGGTTGACAATGCGACATCCGAGCGATGTTGGCTCTCTTGGTATGACGGTCGCTCTCGATTGGAATGTTGAGGAGCATCATGTTGTCGCCCCGCATAGTTTCAGCCCTCAACCGGCTGTCCACTCACAAGTCGTCTCACTTCATCCACATGAGACAATATGGCCAGCCGACAAACGCTTAATTCGCATGATGATTCATCAGGCATTTGCAGAAAGGAGAAAGAAAATTAGGAGTACGTTGAAACGCGCACCAAGAAGAATTTCCCGACTCAAAGGCTGGCATGCTCAACGATGGAAGGATTCAATCTCTTCACTTCTTGACCAAGAATTAATGGATTTACGACCTGAATCACTACAACTTCAAGATTGGGTTATACTCGCTGTGGGGGTTGAAAAAGGCTCGAATTGAGAGCCATTATTACCGAACAGTTACGGGGGAGGGTTTTCTTAGGAACGCTCCCTCGGCTATCATTGTCGGAGGGGATGTTATGGCAAAGAAGGACACATATCTCGCACTACTTCGTCGAGGAATCGATGATACAACTGCGCAACTACTCGCTGATGCGGGACTCAAAATAGGCGATTTGAAAAAAATCGACTCTGAGAAACTGATTGAAAATTATGGCCTGAAGCCTGACATCGCAGAAGGTGTCATCAGCATCATCACCGCTGGGCCTCAGAGTCACGGAAAAGAACGGTTCCTCGCAAAGGTTCTTGCTCCAGACCGTAAACAAGAAAGTCGAATTGAAGAGATGAAGTTCAAGCGTAAGCAGAAGGACGTTTTGACTGAACTTGCTGAACAGAAAGAACGAATCAAGTTGGCGAAGGTCACTGCGTTCAAAGACAAGAAACTCATCATGAACCGTCTCGGTAAAACAGTTGAATTAATTGTTAAACTTGAGAACAGCCTTAACGATGAAGGAAAAGATGATCAGAAGGTCAAAATTCGTGACCAACTCGAAACACGTGGGCTTGAAGCTGCACGTGATCACGAACTTCTCGAACTAGAAGGGACACCCCAGGACATTGTCGATTTCCGACGCAAGCACGTCCCTGCCCTCATCTTCCATGCATGCCCTGAATGTGGAGATGAAATGGATCCTCGTTCATCGAGAGACCCTGATCGAAACGACGAGTATGCTTTGATTTGTTGGGAATGTGAGACCAGTTTTACGCCACCTCTCGGCGATATGGCAGAAGCGAAACTCAGCAACGGTTCTCGTATCATCATTGATGTTGACAAAGCTCCTCGTAATCCAGTTCCTCCTAAGCCAGCAAATCTTGGCTTCAGCGATGTAAGCGAACAACTTCGAAAGGATTTGGAAGCAACAGGTGCAACTGCTGATCTCATCAGTGCAGAAGTTGAGTCTGCTGGCCTTACTGGAGGCCTTATGGACATCAACGATTGGATTGACCAGACATTGGCTGTTAAGGGCTATATCCAAGCACAAGAAGATCGTGAAGACTTCATTCTACGAACTGGAGCAGGTGCAACCAAGTTCAACAAGTGGATGAAGAAGGCTGGTTTGTTCTTCAATAAGCAAACAGGTCGTTGGACTCGAAACAAGCCTGGTCGCTGAGGTGGAACCATCTCTTCAGACGCAGTTGTTCGGTTTTTCCGAGGAATACAATTGCTTGGACAAGCAACTGTGCAAGCTGATTTTACTCTGGTTGAACTTGCAGAAGATGCTGGTGTTTCAATCCCTACAAACTGCTCATCTGGTACCTGCGGAACGTGCATGGTTACCCTTGTTTCGGGCGATGTTCCTCTTCCAGAAGTTCTTCCCCCTGGTTTGGATGAAGACGTCGTCGAAGATGGCGCGAGACTCGGATGTATTGGATGTCCAAACGGTGATGTTGATATCGATGTCCGACCCCCATTATGAGATGATGAGATGTTCGAAGAATGGGGTGCTATCGAATGGTTTTTGCTCCTTGTCAACATTATTGCAGTAACCATTGCAGCTCGTTTTCTTATCTGGAAAATTAAAAAGAAATTCGCAGAAGTTGAAAAGCGGCAAAAACACTCTCTTCGGGTGAAATAATCTTTGCTTTTGCAAAGGGTAGCGTCTGACAAGACCCACTGCAAACCCTTTGATTGACCAAAACCTGAGCAATTGGGTTACGCTAAAACTCACTAGTCAAGTGAATAACAT
>CAXAHE010000008.1:0-33830 GCA_963968475.1 uncultured Candidatus Poseidoniales archaeon
GGTCGACTTGCTGGGTTGAGTGAGTTAAGCGCTCGAGCTCGAGATTCTGGATTGCTCCAATTGTGGAACCTTTCGTTCATCGTTTCACTGGTCAGCGTATGGGGAATTGCTCGTGTTGACGGACTACCTGCGTGGGGATTACTCGCAGTTATGGGAGCCATCCTCGTCTTCCACGGTACCTTAGTTGCCCTCGAACAACATCGTGGTCAACCGCGGACTATGCTCGTTGCTTGGAGCGTTTTCGCTCTTTTCTTCGGATGGAAGTTTGGCCATACTTCGCTCTACGCAGCAAGTCTTGTTGCAGGATGTTCACTGCTTCTGGTTCATTCGGACAAATTGTTCGAAGATGATGATGAAGCGAAAAAGAATCAATCGAACAGCATCGTTACGTTGCAACTTCTCGTCATGAGCGGGTTACTTGTAATGCCTGCTTTGCGGGAAGCTGATGCATTGGAACTCACCAATTCTGATTGGTTCCCAACAGGTGTTGAAGATGCAACCTTCATGGCAATACTCTCGCTTGGAACCCTTTACCACTTCCTGCGACGAGTCTTGCTAATGGACAAATTGCTTCCACCAACATTAGCAACCGTAGCAATGATTTCCACCATGTTGTACACAGGTGTTGCGCTTGAAACAAATCTCATCACAACATTTGCAATTCTCAGTTTCGTTGGCGCTGGAGGCTATCTCGCAATCCAAGGCGAATGGCGCTCTGGTATGCGCTCAGTTGCTCGAAAAGAAGAGCGTTTACAAGAATTACAATCCAAACAAACCACACAGGCGTATCTCAACCAGTCATCCAAGGAAACTGGCGTAACGCTCATCGATCCGAAACGTATCGAGTTGGCAGAGAAGCAGAAGAAGCGAGCGAAGCGATCTGGCATTTCAGAACCAGATGACCTCGAAGTAGGAGACATCCAACATCGACCAACAATTGTTCTCTCGTTCCTTGGTGTTTCCATCCTCGCCTCAGTCATGTTCGCTTTCCTTGGTGGCGACCAGACCACAGCGATTATTCTCTGTGCAAGTATCTCAATTCTCTTCATCAGTTTAGCACGTGTTCGTGCTGAATCACTGAAGTTGCGATTGGTTGACATTCTCGGAGTTGAAATTCCAATTGCTGTCACTATGACCGGCCTTGTCCTTGTTCATCTTGCTGGACGAGCCAGTCAAGGAACTGTTTTCCTCGAAGAACAATTTGATTTACTGGTCTTAATGGCCAGCCTCATCATCCTTGGAGGGTTTAGCCTCCTCAATCGTAGCGATCTCGGCGTACGTATTCCAAACGTATTGGATATGGTCGTTGGACTCCTTGTCATCGACCGCATCTTTGGAATCCTTGCGGGTGGAGAACTCCCACTTCCAATGTTAACCAATCCGTTTGAATTCGAGGCTTTCTCGTGGACAATTCCTGTATTCAGCATCGAGATTGCTCTCATCACCGCAGCCTTGCTCTGGGATTGGGTGGAACGCCAACGTCGTGTTCGAGGCCTTCAGGACCATCGAGGTGCACTCGGTCGCGTCTCATTCGGATTCTCAGTTCTAATTCTCTCATTCGGACCTGCAGGCCTTATCGCTCTTGGTTTAATGTTCAACAAAGGATGGGTTTGGAAACAACCTGCTGTTCTCATGCTTGGAATGATGGTCTTACCGTTTGCCCTGAACAGTTTACTCTGGTGGATTGAAGCTGAATTCGATGTCGCTATTCTTGACATCTGGGTTTCAGCACTCATCTTTGGTGCTCTGAACCTTATCGCAGCCGCATTTGCAACGGCAACAAACCGAGGGTTGTGGATTTCTGCGGTCCTCTGGGCTTCCCAAGTCTTGTTCATCATCAGTGGAATGATGGCTCCAGATCTCCTCATCTTCGTGCTTGAATTGCTCGCTATGTCGGTAACATCGTGGGTCATTGGCGTACTAACACTACGACGCGGATGGAGAATCGTTGGTTTCCTCAACCTGATTGTAGCATGGATTATTGCAGGCGTCCTCATCTACCAAGGCATGACGCCAATCTCTGGATTCGTACTCTTACTCGTAACGGCTGCTCTACTCGCAGTGATTACCTACTTGACGCAATCAAGAGATGAGTTGCTCGCACGTCAATGAGCAACTGGGTTGAAGGTTCGTAAGAGGAAATTCTGAATTGATCGCAATAAGAGCATTGCATCAAACCCAGGATCTGCTTGTGCAAATCGAAGGGAGACGCTGGTTTTTGCTTGAGTACCACTGTTGCGAATTCCAAGACTGACATCATGTCCATTCAATTGACAGCGGATAAGCATCAGATTCGGCTCTCCCTCAAGTCCCGTACGTTGCCAGTTCGTCACCTCTCCAGCAAGTGCAAGATGCGTTATTGCCATCGATTCAACTGAATCTGCATATTGGTTTTTACCATCCCACATCCATCGATTAGGATTGGTCACACTGACGCGTCGTTTCCATCCTTTTTCCATTGGATTTGAAGAAGGTCGTTGCGTTGAAAGTAAGAACATAATCAACGTCATTGCACCATCTCCAACCAAACTCCACGACGAACCATTTGGATGAAGCGAGGGTAGGACGAGATGACCTGAGTCTTCGATTCCCAACATAATTGGCAAGGCCTTGCCTGTGAGTGGATGGTTCTTGGAAAGAGCATGAGAAAGCCATCGATCACCTACTGCAGTTTCGATTCCGATCATCGATTCTTGCTGGCGAACTGAAGTAAGAAGCGTCAGATTTGATTCAATGCTTGCTGCTACAATCCAATCTGCATCCAAGGCAGACAGTAATGCATCAGCGATATCATCGCCATCAACAACACATATTCCATCACGTGTTTCTTGAAGCAGAAGACAACGATCGCCATCACCATCAAGAGCCGCTCCAACGATGGTACCTCTTGCTTGAGGAGCAACGGAGCGGACAAGCAAGTGGTCGCTTGTTTTTGCTTCACTCCATGTCCATGATTGTCCTGGTGAAAGTTCTCCTGCACCACAACCCGCATTCATTGCAACCGCTTCTTGACTGACTTCTTTGACATTGAGTCCATGTGCATTAAGCCAAGAAGCAAGCCATGTTGAAGCATGGCCTTTCGATGAATCGAGAAGGAAGGAAGATGAGAATGCAAGTGTTGCATCGAAGGCTTCTTCTGCGAATCCAAGTCGTTTCTTAAGCCACTGGGAATGGTCAACTGCGTGATGGGAATCTGGTTTCATCCATGCTTCTCTATCCGTCATATCAATTTCACGATCTTCTTGAGAAAGAGAATAAGCTGCCATCGTAACAAGTTGCTCATAATCTGGCATCGACTTACGTCCAAGCGCATCGAAGACCTTGATTCCTGAATCTTCGACTGGATTATGACTTGCAGTAATCATGCATCCTAAACGCGCACCCGTTTCCAATACGGCATAATGCAACATTGGCGTCGAGGCAAGACCGATATGAATGACTGTGCAATTTGAAGCATGAAATCCAAGCGTAAGCCAAGAAGCGAGTGTATGGTTATCTGGGCGCTCATCCCAACCAATGACAATAGTATCGCCTTGTCCATCTTCAGGCAAAGTACGGCCAAGTGCTTCACCCAGTAGTTGCATGAGTTGCGGCGTTACTTCACGTTCTTCGACAATGCGTTGCAACGCTTCCTCATCATCACATTCATCGAGAACAACTCGGCCACGAATACCATCGGTTCCGAAGAGATTCTCCATCATATCACCTCAACGCAATACACTTGATGGAGCATGAAGGCCAGATACAGTCGTATTTGGATGAGCCATGCAATCTTTGCCAAGAACTGTGCCTGGATTTGTTACAGTGTTACAGCCCAATTGAGTTCCATCACCGATGATCGCTCCAAACTTTCGAATTCCTGTTGAGCGACGCTCATCCTCGATGTAAATTGCAACAGTTTCTCCATCATTTCGTAGATTGGAGAGTTTTACGCCAGCACCAAGATTAACATTTGAACCAAGCACTGAATCACCAACATAATTGAAATGAGGGGCTTTAGCACCTGGAAGGAACAGTGAATGCTTCGATTCGCTCGAATGTCCAAGAAGACTGCCTTGCATCATCCACGTGTTCTCTCGAACATATGCATGAGCTCGTACAGTCGCTGTTGATTGAATCAAACAAGGACCGATGAGATGAACATGGGGTTCGATGATTGCCCCTTCTTCGACATGAACGGGTCCTTTTGTCTCATCGATGGTGACGTATTCGACACCAACAGGATGCTTCGACCCTAATTGATCAAGATGGTTCGAGAGGATCTGTTTGAGCCCCGATGGATGTTCTGGATTGAGCAGTTCCCATGCAGGTTGTCCTGAAAGGTTGAACACGGTTTCAGGGAAATCCGCAAACAACGCCTTGGTTGTTACCGAAGTTGGCCACTCCATAGCCAGCGCTAACGTCCCTTACCGTTCAATGTTTGGTCAGACTGCCGCATGGTAGATGCGCTTGCCTGTTGCAGCATCTAACTTGAAGCCGATCTGACTTCGCATGTGTCTTGGAATGAAGTAACCAACTTTTCGAGCGGTTAATCCATGATTCCTCATCTTTCGTTCGTTTGAAAGATATGCAACAATATCTGCTGCTGAACATCCTGGTCGAGACGAAACATATGTTTCGATTTCTTTCTTCAAACGTTCCATCCTTGCCTGCTTCTGTACGCCTTTTCCACGTAATCCTGTCATGTATAATAGTACGTTTCGGCAGTATATCAATCGCATTTGGGACGTCCATGGGACCCCATGATTTTCACGGCAAAGGTTCTTGACACCTCGCTCGACCGGCAACCATGGGCGAAGTACGAGCAGTTACAGATTCAGAGTTTGAAGCAACTATTGGCGGGAACGGATGGGTTCTTGTCGACTTTTGGGCAGAATGGTGCGGACCATGCAAAGCAATTGCGCCGCTTCTCAACGACATTATCGAAGGACGAGACCTCCTCGTAGCAAAGGTTGACACCGATAAGAACAACATGCACGCAGCACGCCTCGGTGTCCGTGGAATCCCTGCATTATTCCTCTTCAACAAGGGCCAACTCGTTGCCCAACAAAGCGGTATGATGTCAAAGGACAAGTTAACCACATGGGTTGACAACCACATGACTGCAGACGACTTTTGATTACTTTAGTCGATTTTTCCGCTTCTTTTCAGCGGATCCAACTTCTCGAGACAAACGTTCTCGCAGTGCTTCATGCAACCACATACCTTTGTCAAGTTCCATCAATAAGCCATGTTCAATAAGATTCTGCGGTGGACCACCTTCCCAAGAAAGACCCTTTGCGAGTTTCTTCCATGGAATCGGTTCACTCGCCTGAGAAAGAGTAGCAAGAAGTTCACGTTCTTTCTCTGGCAATGGCACAAGAATCTCTTCTTCGAGGAAACGTAACCAGTCATCATGCGTCGGTTTACCGTACATTTCAAGCATTTCAATCGCAAGAGGATGGCCGCCTGTTCGTTGATGCACATCTTCCGCATCAATTTCATCCAATTCCAATTCTTCCAACCAAGACGAAGTCTCATTCAGCGAAAGACCCGAAAGTGGAATCTCTTCAACAATGTCTCGCGTGTGAACATCGCGTCGATCATAGACATTGAGCGATGTTCGTGAAATCAAAAGGAAACGGAGAGGGGTTTTCTGAGAAATCTGCAACAGTGCTCCGAGGAGATCCTTCGATTGGGCTGCGATATGATGAACGTCATCAAGAACAATGAGCCAGTAAGGAGGAGGGCCTCCAGGAGCGATTGAGAATCGCTCTCGTACTGTATATGCATCCGTCAAGTAAGCCAAGAGACGACGACGCCATGTGTCGACATCAAGTGGAGCTCCAGGACGCAATGGCAAGGTTTCAATCAGATTGTAGGGGTCATGATTCTCATCGATACCGAATCGATGGAGAAGGCTAACTGCAAGACCAACCTCTCTGTCCCAAGGTTGACAAGGATACCAACAAACCGAAAGATTCGATTGTGCTTCTTCCTTTCCTGAAAGCCACTCTGCGACCAATGTTGACTTTCCAATACCTGCAATTCCAGTTACGACTGCACAGGCCGAACGCCCATCAAACCAATCCGATAAACGCTGTAATTCAGCCTCTCGCCCTCTCACTTTACGCGTTGACGGAGCCTTTGTGTGATACGTCGCATGAACTCCTGCAAGAGGTTGTAATCGGCCCGGCGGCGGTACAACATCCTCATCATCTTGCTTTCGAATCAATCCAAATCGAATATCGCCCCACGTTAGGACACCTTCATGTTGAGCATGAAGGAGAACTTGCAGAAGAGACATATCAGATGCAAGACGTTGCGAGGCTTCCTTTGCATTGATTTCAAGCAACTCTCCGTCCTTGTTACGAATGAGAATCTTTGTATCGCCCAAATCTTTCGTCTTCGTCTTGGCTTCTTCCCTTCCGTTATCGGTTAATTGCCATGTCTTTTGCCGGCGATCGTCGTTTTGAATCGAACGGGTATGTTCACTGACCAATCCATCGCGAACTAAATTACGCATTGTACGACTTACATTGGGTGGATGCTGAGCGCAGGCTTCCGCAATCCCAGGCCGCGTAACGGCTGCAGTAACCATGAAGCGGTCTGCAAGATGGTCGTGTTGTAAAAGATGCAACAATACGCGATCTAATACCGCGACGTTCACCTTTGGCAACCCTTCGGCCATGCTGGTCTGTAGAGCCATTCACGTTCAAGCGTTCCCCTCTTTTGACCAATCTTGTACGAGCATTTACACCACAACGCCTAATAACAGATAATGCAGGGGATTACATGGCTTCTGAGTCGCATCAACCAAGACGTCGTGGCCTAACCCTAATCGCGCTAATGATTCTCGTTGTATTCCTCCCTCTAGCAACCAATGCTGCGGACAGTGATGGAGACGGTGTCGAAGATTCCGTTGATGACTGTCCATGGGCTTCTGGCACCTCGACTGTTGACCGGGATGGTTGCCCTGATCGAGACAACGATGGAACCTCGGATTTCAACGATGGGTGGACCACCTCGAATCCTAATTTCCAAAACGATTTCACCACCTCTTCGAGTTCTGACTACAACGCCGTAGACTTCTCTCCAGATGGGAAGTTGATTGTTACGGGCTCAGATGATAATTTCGTGCGCATTTGGAATGTAAGTACGCACGTTAACGAGCGCTCTGTCCAAGCTGGAGATGATGTTAGAGCAGTCTCCTATTCGAGCGATGGGCAGTATGTCGCAGCAGGAATCGACGACGATACAATCAACATCTATTATGCTGCAGATCTCACTTCTGTTCATGGGTCAATAAGCGTTGATGTCGGTGGAGGCGATCAAGTCAACAGCGTCGAATTTTCACCTGATAGTTCGCTTGTCGCAGTTGCCATTGGGCGGTCAGGGAACGGCGGAACAAATGGAGAAGTCAAACTCATCAAGGTCTCAGATGGCCTGCAGTTAGGTAACGGAATAAATCCAAATGGAGAAGACCGATTCTACGACGCTGCCTTCTCACCGGACGGTCAATTCCTCGCTTTGGCTGCTAACGGTGATTTCTTCATCGTCAACATTTCTTCAAGAACGACAATCACCAGTAACGGTGATCCACAAGCTTCAGTCAACGAAATCGCATGGTCTCCCGATGGAAATTACATCTCGATGTGCGGTGGATGGGAAGGTAGTTCATCCAGTTTCGACATGTATGCCTACACAGGCACATCTCTCAATCGAATTTGGCAGAAGACCCACTCTTCTTCTTGTTACACTACAGATTTCACATACGACAGTAAGCAAGTCGTTGCAGGAATATCTTACTATCAAGCAGATGGGTCAACAGCGAAAATCTATTCTTCTGATGCAGGGTTACTCATCGATTCAGTAAACGGGCCACGCCCTGGTGGATGTACTGCCGGCGGTGGCGGCAACAACTGCGGTACCATCGAAGGTGCTGCTTGGAGTCCTGACAGTACCTTCCTCGTAACGACGCACAGCCGTAATGACCAGGGGATTTACTATTGGTTTGCTGACCTTGATGAAGACAATGATGGTTACAACAGCACCGACCAAGGCGATGGAATCGTGGATGCATTCCCAACCGACGGAACGCAATGGGCTGACGCTGATAACGATGGATATGGAGACAATCCTGCTCCTGCTCTCCAGCCTGATGAATGCCCATCCGTATTCGGAAACAGCACAGAAGACCGATATGGTTGCCTTGATGCTGATGGCGACGGATGGTCAGACATCGGCGACTGGGCTCCTGCCAACAAAGAGCAATGGGTTGATGCTGACAACGATGGATATGGAGATAATTATTTGTTCGAACTTGCCACAAATCTACTCCACCTCAATCAGCGTGGAGATGCATTCCCCGACGATGCTACCCAATGGAATGATACAGATGGGGATAGTTACGGAGATAACTACGAAGATGCTTCATGGAATTCTTACAGAGCCCCTGAATGGCCTGGGTTGATCATTGTTGGTGCGCAAAACATCGACGTTTTCCCAATCGACAGGACTCAATGGAGAGATACGGATGGCGACTGGGTTGGCGATGAACAGATGAGCTACCGCCCTGACGGTTGCCCAACCATCTATGGAGATTCCATTTACGACCGACTTGGTTGTGTTGACACAGATAGTGACGGGTATTCAGATCCTGATGCAAACTGGCCTGCAACGACAGACTGCTACGGCGCTGACGCATTCCCGAATGACCCTACACAATGGTGTGATGAAGACAACGATGGATTTGGAAGTAATCCAGAAGGAAACAATCCTGACGATTGCCCCAATCAGGCAGGACCTTCCAACCAGGACCAATTCGGTTGTCCTGACCGGGACGGTGATGGATATTCGAATTCAGGCGACCCGTTCCCAGATGATGGAACACAATGGTCCGATATCGACGGGGATAACTACGGAGATAACCAGTCGGGCAACAATCCTGATGCATTCCCGAACGATGCTTCCCAATGGCGTGACCAAGATGGTGATGGCTACGGAGACAATCCTGGTGGAAGTAATGGAGATCGCTTCCCTGGAGATATACTGCAATGGTCCGACTTTGACAACGATGGATTTGGAGACAACTTTGTCGATGAAGACGGAGATGGTATTTCAGAAGGAAACTCTGATGTCTGCCCTCAGACCTATGGTGAATCTTCTAACGCAGCATCACGAGGATGTCCTGACAGCGACGGTGACGGATACACCGATCCTCTCGACGCATTCCCTACTCAACCGCTTCAATGGGCCGATACAGATGGTGATGGCTATGGAGACAACACACAATTCACAGATGGTGACGAATGCATTGATGTCTTTGGAAAGAGCATGTACAATGGTCGCCAAGGATGTCCTGATACCGATCTAGATGGATATGGCGACCCTGAAGGCGACTGGCTTCCAAAGCCTGATTGCACAGGTGCTGATGCATTCCCGGACGATCCTCTCCAATGGTGTGACAAAGACGGTGATGGTGTTGGAGACAACTATATTGTTACCAACAAGACAGTCGTCGATGAGGAAAACCCTGGCTTGATGATTGAAATCTGTGAGCACATTGGTGATGCTTTCCCGAATGATGCAACACAATCAAGCGATATTGATTGCGATGGCCGTGGTGACAATGCAACAGGGATTTCTCCTGATGCATTCCCGCTCCGAGCATCACAGCAAGATGACAATGATGGCGATGGGTATGGAAATAACTTCACGATAGGTGCGTACAGACCTGATGAATGTCGAAACGAGTTTGGAACCTCCATCACAGACCGCTTTGGCTGCCCTGACTCCGATAATGATGGGATGTCGAACCTAAACGACCCTTGCGAATGGGATCCTGAAATTACAACAGGTATTCGCGGACAGGTTGTTTGTGCAATTACAGAGGATCCGAACAGAGTTGAAGAAGATGATACAACAGATGTCAAAGCCGAGAGTTCCAATACTCTCCTCTACGCAATGGGTGGTATCATCGCATTCATGCTCGCTTCTATCCTCATTGCTATGCTTGCTCGTCAAGCAAGCCGTAACCGCTTGATGAAAGAACGAGCCGTTGAGCGTAAGATCGAATCTCAACTCATGGATGAAGAAGAACGCCGTGAACAATGGATTGCCCACTATGTTGCAAATGGCGAATTCGACAAGGCAAGAGAACTCGGTTGGGTTGACCCTGCATCTGTGCCTGCATGGAAGCAACATGAGCTTCAACAGCAAGAACAATTGCAAGCGTCCATCCCAACAATGCTCGACTTGGATTGAGTTTACGCATTGTTTGTACCGTTGCCCTTTAAGTGAGGGAGACTATGGAAAATTATGGCAGAGGCGCGTACGCGGCTATTGGTTGCATCCATGTTGGTGCTTCTTCTTGCGAGCCTTGTGCCAGTCCAAGCAGACGGTGAAACACCTGTACGTCTGGAAACCGATATCATCAACGCTCCACTAACTCCTTGGTATGGTTCAGGAGATGTTGTCGAACTTTCTTCTGCTCTTGTCAATGATGGCGTTCAGACCTCGATTACAGAGGACCCTTCGTGTGGAACAGTTCTCATCGTAAGCGATCAATCTGGAACTGTAATCGTTGATGAGCGTACGACTTGTCGTGGTCAAAATAGAGGGCTGGATGTTGCTTCAGGGACAACCGCTCTTGGTTCCCACACATGGAATCTCGAAGATGATTCAGGCAATCAGGTTGCACCGGGAACTTACACTGTTACAGTCGAACTTGCAGGCTCAGAACTGAGTTCTTCGGTTGATGTCAATGTTCAGCAAAATGCAGGGCTTCCATCAGAATTAGTCTACTCCAGCACACTTGCTCATCGTGGTGATTCAGTCGCAGTAGGCGAGCCAATCATTCTGTCCTACAAGGTGTACAACCCAACCGCTCTTCCCCTCGAATTATCAGTGACTGATGAGTGTAAACTTCTCATCACTTTTGAATCGAATCTCTTCGGCCCAACCTGTACACCTATGGTTGAAACAATCGAACCATTCTCGACTTTTGCCCTTGGTCATTCCTTGCTCTACGCAACTCAGCAAGGAGAGTCGACCATCTCAGTAGCAACTCCTGATGGCATGACCATCAATACTCATTCACTCTTAATTTCACAAGGTCAACTAGCTGCTGAACCTCTTGAATCTTCCATCAGCACCCTTTCTGAGTCCTATATTCAAGGTGAATTACTTGAAGGATCTATGACTCTGGAGAATATGCTCGATTCGGATGTCTTGCTCCAATTCACAAACACCTGTCGAATGACGTACTGGGTCGTTGATTCTCTCGGAGATATCGTCTTTGATACTCTCTCTCAAAGCAATTGTAATAATGCTGAATATGACATGGTATTGGAACCATCTGAACAGAGTATGTTCGCTATGCAAGGTTGGGCATTTGCAGATTCGCAGGGCTGTGCAATGCGCACTGGAGCATATGTTGTGGTGACAGAAGTTCCTGAATTTGGTTACTTTGCTTCCAAAGATATCGACTTTCGACGAACAAATTCTGTGAACTGTGATACAAGTCCACTTCCAGTTCTTGATATCGAAATCGAAGCAAATGAAGCGGGCGCTGCCGAATTCGAATTACTCCTCAATGGTGATGCTAGCGGTTCTGAGATCCATTGGCTTGAAGCATGCAAGGCTACACTCCAAATGTGGGATATGAATCTGGAGTCGAAGATCATCGACAAGAATATTCTATGCAGTTCTGATGAAAGTATTGACGACTCAATGCAGGTCTCATTGCAGATAACAAATTCAGACACTCTCAGATTCAGCATCACTGATTTAGACCAATACGAGTTTACTGATGGAGAATATCGAGTGCGCCTTCAACTTGCCATCGATCAGGATATTGCTGCCGAGCAGATGTTCACTTGGCCATTACCGGAAAAAGGTGCTCAGGACGTCGAACCAATTGACAATGAGGGCACACCTGTACAACAAATAGTTCTCATTACGGGTACGTGGAATGATGTCTCGACCTCAGACGGCACCTGTTGGATGATTGAAGATGCTGAAGAAAACGTCCGCATGATGTCAAGTGATTCCATCGCAACTTGGAGTCCTGAGCGAGGCGCTTCAGGTATGTATGAGGCCGTACAAACCGAAGCCAACACTCCATGCAGCCGATTTACAGCTGACAGTTATCAGATCCAATCTGTCATCGATGAGCAACCATTTGTTTTCGAAGAGACTATTTCTGAAACTGAAAGTACAGAAGATGTTGTTCTTGAGAACGAAGAGACCATCCCTGACTGGGCTCCTCAAGCAGTTGCTGCTGTAACGATTGGTGCACTTCTCTCGATGCTTGGTTTTGCTGCGTTTAACAACGAAGCACTCCGTGTGTCTGTTACCCTTTCAGGCCTCTGGATACTCGGCCTTATGGGCCGAACTTCAGAGACAACTGATGGACGATTCCAACGTGGACGACTCATGGGGTACTTGACGGCGAATCCTGGATGTCACTTCCGAGCATTGCTCTCAGCCCTCGACATGAGTAATGGACAACTTTCCCATCACCTCCGTGTTCTTGAGCAAGAAGAGAGTCTTTGGAGACGCAAAGACGGTCGCTTAGTCCGCTATTATCCATTAACAAACAACCTTCATCCAATGCTTGAAGATGAGGATTTACCAGTTCCAATCCTCGCCCCAGATCCTCTCTCTCTTCAAGGAAAAATTCTACTGGTGCTCGATCAAGATGGCGAACTCGGAGATTTCCCTACGCAAGCAGAACTTGCCAAGCGACTTGATAAATCTCAGCAATTGATTTCTCACCACCTTCGAACTCTCGAGAAGTATGGCCTGATTGAAGGACGTCGAATGGGAATGCGAAACCGGTACAAACTCACGAAGGAAGCAATGTTCCTTCTCGAAACCAATGAAGCGTTTTTACGCAACGAGTTGACCTTCTGAAACACCTTTGCTGGGGTGGATTGAAGAAGGAAAGCAGTAACGCAGGTTTGTCTAAGGAGTGTTAGTGATGTCGGACGAGCGTAAAACGACCGATGAAGTTGCATGGCAACAAGCATGGGATGACGCGAAGGTCTTCATTGCCGAAAAGAACGCCTCCAAACCCAAGTTCTACTGCCTTGAGATGTATCCTTATCCATCTGGAAAGATGCATATGGGACACGTTCGGAATTATTCAATCGGTGATGCTGTCGCTCGATACAAGCGAATGAAAGGATTCAATGTCCTCTATCCAATTGGTTTTGATTCATTCGGAATGCCTGCAGAAAACGCGGCGATTGCTGAGGGCGGTCATCCTCATGACATTACAGAGAGAAACATGGCTTCGATTACAGAACAAATCAAGCGAATGGGATTCTCTTATGATTGGAATCGTATGTTGAAGAGCCACGATCCGAAATACTACAGGTGGAATCAACTGTTCTTTACTCGCTTCTTCAAGTCTGGACTCGCCTATCGAGAACATGCACCAGTCAACTGGTGTGATTCCTGTTCAACCGTTCTTGCCAATGAACAAGTCAAAGCTGGACGATGTTGGCGATGCAACGGACCTGTCCGACAAAAGGACATGAGTCAATGGTTCATCGATATCACAAAGTATGCTCAAGAACTTCTTGATGGATTGGAAACAATCGATTTCCCAGACAGTGTTCGCTCGATGCAAGAAGACTGGCTAGGCCGTTCAGAAGGTGTAGAAATCGAATTCGGAATCGAAGATTCTGAAGAAACAATCCGCGTCTTTACAACACGTCCAGACACCTTATTTGGCGTTACATTCGTCACACTTGCACCCGAACATCCACTGGCTGAGGATTTGGTCAAAGGAACCGACTATGAGGCTGATTGGAAAGCCATGTATGATGTCTATGCAAACATGAGTGAATTCGATCGAATCAAGAATCTCAACAAGAAGGAAGGTGTCTCACTCGGTCGTTCCGCAATCCATCCATTGACAGGTGAACGTATTCCAATCTGGGCTGGTAACTTCGTTCTCGCTTCGTACGGAACAGGGGCTGTCATGGCCGTTCCAGGACATGATGAACGTGATTTTGATTTCGCTCAAACCTATGGTTTACCGATTCGAAGAGTCCTCGTTGAGAAGGAAGGCGGAGATGCTGAAGAAGAACTTGACAAGGCATTTACTGATGACGGATACATGGTTAACTCAACTTCAGATGGATTTGATGGTCGCTATGGCGATGATGCAAGAGATGCTGTTGCAAGTGCTCTTGAAGCCATGGATAAAGGCGAACGAAGAGTCAATTGGAAGATTCGCCCGTGGCTGATCTCCCGACAACGCTACTGGGGAACTCCAATCCCGATTATTCATTGTAAAGACTGTGGAGCAGTCCCTGTACCAGAAGATCAACTTCCTGTTGAACTTCCTCGAGATGTTGTTTTCGATGGAAAGGGAAATCCATTGGAAACATCTGCTTCGTTCCTGAACACAACGTGCCCTGAATGTGGAAAACCCGCTCAACGAGAGACGGATACGATGGACACGTTTGTTGATTCATCCTGGTACTTTCTACGCTATACAGATGCAACCAATCACGATTCATGGTACAAATCAGACATCGCTGATTACTGGATGAATGTTGACTTCTATTGTGGCGGAATTGAACACGCACAAATGCATTTGATCTATGCTCGGTTTTACACCAAAGCCCTTCGTGACCTTGGATTCCATACCATTGATGAGCCATTCAATGAGTTGCTTTGTCAAGGAATGGTCAACAAAGGTGCTCCGTTCTGTGAAACCTGTTCCATTACACTCTCAGTTGACCATGCAGGCTCACCGTGCCCTCACTGCAATTCTGCATTGACACAACGTTCTGCAAAGATGAGTAAATCACTCGGAAACACAGTTTCGCCTGAACAAATGATTGAAGAATTCGGTGCCGATACTGTTCGTTTGTTCATTCTCTTTGCAGCAAACCCAACCGCTGGTATGGATTGGTCTGATACTGCGCTCGAAGCAAATCACCGCGTGATGATGCAGTTACAGACAATGCCTGAACAACTGCTTGCTTGGGATGGCGCTCCAAGTGATATCGATGCATGGATGATGGCTCGACTTCGCCAACGTGTTCACCAATGGACCGATGCAATGGATCGATTCGATTTGAGAAGAGCCGTAGAATGTTCTCATTATGACATGGTCAAAGACATCAACTGGTACGTTCGACGTGGTGGCGGTAATGTCGAAGTTGGGCGAGAAGTTCTCGATGCATGGACGCATATGATCGCAGTGGCAACGCCTCACCTTGCTGAAGATTGGTGGGCGTATTTGGGAGGAGAAGGCCTTCTTGCTGCTCATACATTCACTGAGATGACTCCATGTTCGCTTGAAGACCAGGAACTCCTCGATGGAGAAACATTGATTCGAGATCTCCTTGAACAAGCACGTAAGGTTCGCAGCGTTGCAGAACGTCATCTCGACGGAGAAGCAACTTCACTCACCATCGTTACAGCTGCTCCATGGCGCTACGAAATGGCTGAAATGGCATTACAACATCTTGCAGAAGGAAACAATGTCAAGGCATTCATGGGAATTCTTACACAATCGGATCTTGCTCAAGGAGAACATCGTGGAGAACGACTTGGATTCTGGAACAAGCGTATGCTTCCTCAAGTGTTCAAATGGGATGATGAAAAGAAGCGGGTTCTTCTTTCGAATCTCGAAGAAAACAGTATTTATCGAAACAGTACAGATTTCATTGCAAGTGAACTCGGCCTTGATAGCGTCGATGTTGTTTACGGTGAAAGCGAAGAAGATACAACTGGAAAAGCAGGCGTTGCGATTCCATTGTCACCAGCATTCATCTATGCTTGAGGCTACTCTTCGGACGTACCTACGTCATCGACAGAGGTTTCAACAACAAGAGGTTGAGCAATCGGTTGAGGAACAGCAGGCATTGTCTTCGGCGCAGATTGAGGTTTTACTGGCTTAAATGTCATGAAGCCAGCAACGATTGCAAGAAGCAAAGCGAGTACAATAAGAATCTGATTTATTCCAAACGAGGACGATTCCTCTTCACTTGAAGCATCGTTGTTTACAATGACTTTACAGCCATCAGAATCTACTTCATCACCAGCAACCGTAACAGGACAAAAATCGTCCGCATTGAGAACACCATCAGAATCAGAGTCTGCTTGTAGGGCAGAACACCCGTCGCCATCAACGATGGTACTCAGAGGCGTTCTTGCACACAAGTCCGCTTCATTGAGGACGCCATCTGCATCATCATCGACATCTTCCACTCCGTCTACACATCCATCTCCATCCGCATCTTGTGAAGGTAATACGGGGCCAATTAAGCCGCGTGGGCAGAGGTCGAGAATATCCGCAAATCCATCGTTATCATCGTCAGCATCTTCTCCATCATCATGGCATCCATCTTGATCCCAATCGAGATCACGATCAGAAGAATTCCATCCAATGACGCCTTTTGGACATTGATCAATTGGTGTTGAACCCATCATATCCAAGATTCCATCGTTGTCATCATCAAAGTCATTTAGACTGTCAAGACAACCATCTCGATCCCAATCGTTAAACACTTCAGAATTCCAAGATTCAAGATCTCTTGGACATCCGTCGTTGGTATTTTCAATACCATCTCCATCTTCGTCAGAATCACATGGGTCCCCGAAATTATCATTGTCAAGATTCTCTTGACCTTCATTGATGATGGTGGGGCAGTTGTCCATTTGATCGACTAAACCATCACCGTCGGAATCAAAGTCAGAACATCCATCACCTTCAATATCGCTCTCTGGAGTTGAAATCCATCCGATTGGACCTTTCTGGCATGAATCGAGGTGGTCGAATACCGTATCGTTATCATCATCGAAGTCTTCATCCGAATCTCGACATCCATCGCTATCGTGGTCTGTCCATTGCGTACTCGACCAGTCCATCTGGCCTTGAGCGCAATCATCAAGATTGTCTGCGATACCATCGTTATCATCATCTGAATCGCATTCATCACCACGTTCATCAGAATCAAAATTGAGTTGCAATGAATTCTCAACCCTTGGGCAATTATCCACTCCATCGAGAACACCATCACCATCAATATCGGTTTCATAGTGCCATACGCCACCATCATACCAGCCTACTGAAGTGATGTTATGCGAACCAAAAGACCCTGAATCTTCGTATGAGAAAGCAAGTAAAGAACCCCCCTCTGAAGAAGGATGTATCTCATACACATCATCTTGGCCTTCGCTTCCACCAACTAAGGCCCATTCCCAGGTACCAGTCGTATCTCGTTCAGCAAGGAAAATATCTGTTCCATAATAACTCGTATCTTGATCGTAATCAGCAAGCACTTCTGTACCAAGGGTGAATCCATATGTCGTAACACCAGCAAAGATGGATGAACCCGATGACGTTCGATACGCAGCATTGAATGAATCATAACCGACACCGCCTTCAGTAGTCAAGCCATTCCAAAACCCAAGAGTATCGAGTACTGCAATGTATCCGTCAACCCATTGCGGGCTTCCAGTGTAATCATTCCCGAAAGAGGCATTTCCCTCAAAACTTCCGTACACCTGAATGGATTGCTCATCACCAGAAATACAGCCATAAGTGCGATCATCGTTTTCTCCACCAGCGTGCTGAAGCCATTGCCAGTCATCTGCGTCATACTTCGCAACAACAATGTCACTTCCTCCAGCAGATTCAATCGAGCCAGATTCTTCAAAGGAGATTTCGCCTACAAAGGTCAACGCGATGAATGTTTCTCCAATCGAATTTTGACAAAAGCCACCGAATGGGTCTACGCCTAAGTCAGACATTGCACTATGGCCTGATTCCAAAATCCCATTCTCATCAAACATCATCAAAGCAATACCTGGCTCAGAAGAACCAAGGAAAATTGTTCCATTCATATCAATCATATCACGAAAGAGGACACTGACATGGATGGTGTCATACAGGTCAACATACAAATCGGTCAAAAAGAGATCTTTGCTGTTCGCAATGGAAACTGCCCAAATCCATCCTATATCCATATCATAACGAGCAAGGAATGCATTGCCTTCATCAAAATTCTCTTCTTTGCTCAGAGTTGGTAATTCACCAAGGGTCATGTTGCATGCAAGACCTGCACTGCCCAAACAATAGCTTCCTCCAACAATGATATCACCATCACTTAGCATTGCAATCGAGTCTACTTGGTCAACACCAGAACTTCCAAACGCTGTACTAAAATACCATTCATTGGATTCATTTGAAAAGGCAAGAAAACCGTCTTTATCGTTGCAAATACCAGTTCCACAAACTTGACTTGAATCATGGCCATTTTCTCCAATGAGAATTGATGAAACGAACGTACCGCCTACGGCAACTGAATTATTGGCCAACGGTACAATATCCGTTATCCAATCTTCACTAAAACCTCCAACTGACATAACCCAGCCCAATGTAGTATTCCCTTCTTCTGTGAAAGAGACGATTTCCATCTCCTGCAAGTCAAGAGGCTCTGGAACGAAAACAGTTGCTAAAACAAGTATCATGAGAACAGAAATCGGTCGATACATGATTCTCTGAGACACTGCCACTTCATGAATATGTTGCGACTTTGGTTCAACAAAAAACAACGATGTGTTCAAGGACGGTCGGCGTTCGTTCCCACATATGACACAACGTCGCGGTCACAATAGACGGGGTGGAGACAATCGTCAACAGAAGAAGCGACGCTATGGCGGACCAAGAAAGGCGAATCTTATCGAGCAATCCACCAAGGATATTGAAACATTCAGGACCAAGGCCAACAAGCGCTTTGATTACAAGTTCATGGGCGTTCAACCAATTGGATTCCCTGATGAAATGGAAGAACCTAAGTCCTTCAAATTTGAATGGAAATGCAACCCAGTAAACCTAGCTGACGAAGAACGAATGGCAAATTACGTCGTTCGAAAGGGTGAATTCGGTTGGGTGAACGACGACCGTGTGGATGAAATCGCAGAGTTCGGAAAGTCAACCTCAATCGCTGTTGAACAAGCACTCTCCTTGAGATCGGCTCTACTCCAACAGAAAACAGTGTATGGACATCATAGCATGAAGCGAAAAAGTACACAGATGCTTCGAGATTACAAACAAGGAACAAGTGTAGTGGAACTCTCAAAGAAATACGATTTTCCTCCAATGAACATATTCCGAACAATCCTTGCTGAGAAAGGATGGTCGAAAACGAAGATCAAGGAATCGTTCAAAGCACCTTCACGATTTTCGGAACGAGAACGTTCTGAATTTGAAAGCGCAGAGGAAGCAGACCGTGTTTCAAATGTCGATCAAAGCGAAACCCATCTTCGAGCAGATCTGTTCGAAAACATACTAGCGGATTGGTTTGAAGAACAAGGCGTTCGATTGCGCCGACAGCCTGAATTGGTTAAGGAACAATCTGTAGATCATGGACGACCAAAGGTCACTCCTGATATCCTCTTCCTCGACCACGTAACCATTAATGGAGAGCCTGTTGCTTGGATTGATGCAAAGCATTTCTACGGGGCGGATGTTGAATTCCAACGAAAGAAGATGAAGAAACAAATGATGCGATACATCGACGAATGGGGAAGCGGAGCGATTGTATTCCGCCACAGTTTCTCAGAGAATCTCTTCCTTCCTGGCGTCCTTATGTTGGATGCAAGCCCATTGGATTTGTCTGAACTCGATGCTCATTCTTGATTCATTCGTGATGGAGTGAGCGATGTTTGCTCCACTCCGAACCCAAGGTGTTGAAGTTCAGATGCAAGCGGATTGAGCGTTTCTTCTGAAAGGGGTTCGTTGAGCTTAGTGGGTAAAAGAACACAAGACGTTCCAAGCATACAGAGACGAATTCGAATATTTGCTTGAAGTTGATGAGCCTGAATAATCGAACGAACCGATTCGAGTAAGTCCCGACGCGTCGGTTCTTCCAGCATTTTTGAGGCAGTTGCAAAGGTTTGAGATTCTTGCAACAGTTTAGGCCAAACCGTTTCATTCCATTCCATTTCTGATAATGTGTTCACAGCTGCATCACCAGCCTTTGTGATCGTCTTTTTCCAATCAGGATGATCGATGTATTCTGATGTATGTCTCGACCCTTCTGGCTTCCAAATAAGCAGAACTGGGGTTTGAACCCCAAAGCTTCGAGCATGACCTGGACTCGGAGGAGAGCCTGGTATTGTTCGTAATTCAACACCACCAACATAGAGACCGAGAACATCTCCGAGACCACCTCGGTATCTTCGTTCAATATGGTGTGAAATGCGGAAGTATTGTTCAATCGAACCTTGATTGGTCATTTCGAAACATGCAAGAGCAGTTGCGCATAGACCTGCTGCTGACATACCAAACCCTTGACTTACTGGAAGTTCGAGTTCAATGGTCAATGAATAATGAACATCCTCTGGTAAAAGACGAGCGTTTCGTAATTCATCGATCAGATCAACATACATCTGGATTTGACCATCAAACGGTTCTCCATGAGATAATATATTGACCTCAGTACGGCCTTTTCCTTTTATTTCGAGAACATCACGCTGCCAACCAGCCATTTCTTGGCCTTGTTCTTCAAGTTCGGCTTGTCCAGTAGGATCAATGGTTGCAACAACACCTTTCTCGAGACACATTCCTGCACCTCGACTTCCTTGGTTTCGAGGTAAGATTGCATCATCATGAATTGAGAACAGTAAGGTGATGTGACCACCAACACGAACTGTTGCCATAACGTGTCCACCTCATCAATAGGCATCAACATGGCGGAAAAATCCGCAGTTTGTAGGCTCAAGCGAAGGCTCGTGAGAGGTCTTCGCTGATGTTCTGGAAACGACTCTTGAGTTCTTCAAGTGCAAGATTGAAGATGGTTGCTCCAGGCATTGAACCATCGGTTTGGAATGAGAAGACGAAACTTCCCTCTACTTGGTTGAGAACGATTGCATCATCGAAATCACCATCGCGTCCAGTACCTGCACCGACTTGGTGAAGTGCTTTCTCAAGGTCGAGAACTGTTGCAATATCGGTGCACTTCTTGCTCTTGAACAACTTAGCATCGATTGGACGACCGTCAGATGTTGAAAGATCGAGTCCAAACAGAACGTCAGCCTTCTTTGGCTTCTTCAGTTCAGCTTCGTAAAGAGGCTGGAAGGTTACTGCAGATGCTGAAGCCCACTTTGCGTGATCTCGACCACGTCCAAGTGTTGCAAACGCAATGAATTCAAGGAATTGGCCTTGAGCGAGGTACGTCAAAGGAATGGATTGCATCTCTTCAGAGATGTCAAACAATGGGTCTGAAACGTTGGTTAGGTCTCCTGCACGGACAACTCGATGAGGTTCATCACTATCGGAGGATGGGCCTTGAACGTTGAGTGTGTAGAGAACTTGGCATGATGGGCATCCTTTGTCATCTTCTGCGAGATTCAAGCAGTTTTCACATTCATCAGGGAAAGCCATGCCTTCTTCTGGATGTGTTGGAATTGGAATCATTGCCAATCGGTGTGCAATAACTTCGTCAGGAAGTGCGTTGACCGATTCGAAGATTTCTCCACGGTTGTTGTCTTGGTTTACTCCGAGAGTAAACATTACTTTGCTGATAGCCATCTTCGGTACGTCTGCCATAATAGCACGACGTAGTGCGTTCACTTGTGCAGCATCAGTTCCTTCAACAAGGATCTTGATACTGTTGTCTTTTGGCCATCCATCTACGATACTTGCCTTCATTTCAATTCCTCCGAATCAGACACGACGTCCACGACGTCCGCCCTTTTTCTTTGTTCCATCGTGAGCGATAGGTGTTACATCCTCGATTCGAGTGATGGTCATACCTGCACGAGTAAGAGCACGGATAGCTGCTTGAGCACCTGGACCAGTGTTGTTGGCTTTGTTGCCACCTGGTGCACGGTACTTGATGATGAGTTGAGTGAACTCCTTTTCCTTGAGTGTGTCAGCAAGACGTTCTGCAGCACGAGTAGCAGCGAATTGGCCACCACTGTCCTTGGAAGACTTGACAACTTGTCCACCGGAACATGTTCCGATAGTCTCAGCACCAGTTAGATCTGTTGCTGTCATGAGAATGTTGTTGTAAGAAGAAAAGATGTTGACGATTGCTTTACGAGACATCAAGCCTCACCTCCGCCTTCAACTTCTGCACTTGGTGCAACTTCTGCAGCTTCGTTGACTTCATCAGCAAACGGTTTTGTTGCTTCTGGGTCGACTTCTTCTTCAGCGTACTCAGCAAGTTCACGGCGTCCGTCAATTGCCTTGCGGATTTCGTGTTCTGGATTGTTAAGATCGCTGGAAGGATGGTATTGGATGATTTCTTCCTCGTCGCGGTTGACTGGGTAGGAAGGAATCGAAACCTTTTGGTCACCGATGCAAATGTGGCCGTGGGTTACAAGTTGACGTGCTTGCTTGAGAGAACATGCAAGCCCCTTGTAGTAGACCATTGCTTGAAGACGTCGATTGAGAATGGTTTCAGCATTAAGTGAAAGAATATCGTCAAGAATAGCGTCCTTACTGATGAATCCCTTGAGGTGAAGTGAGCGAAGAAGATCGTCCTTCTCACGCATTCCGTGACCTTCAGAGGTGTCAAGTGTACCAATCAAGCGCATTGCTTGGCGTCGATGACGGCGGAGTTGAGACTTTGCCTTCCAGATTTCACGCATGTTCTTCAAGCCGTGATTCGCTTGGATAAGGTGCTCTTCTTCGATTCGAGCTTTCTTCCAAGGATGTGGAGGAGTATCGAATTTTGGTCTTGAAAACTTTGGTTCACCCATACTAAATCACTCCTCATTCCTTCTTCCTGCTTACACCGAGTGTAAGTCCACCACGACCATTGCTTCGTCCGCGTTGTCCACGGACCTTGTTTCCGCTAGCGTGGCGAACACCACGGTAGCACTTCATGGTACGAAGACGGTTGATGTCTTCTTTGAGTGTAAGTTTAACTTCTTGACCGGTCAAGTGCATGTCGTTACCGGTTTCGATGTCTGCTGCACGGTTAACCATCCAGTATGGAACAGTGTTAACGAAGTCTCCGATGGCAATTCGAAGTGTTTCTTGTTGTTCCAAAGTAAGATGTCCTGCCATTCGAGCAGGATCAAAACCAGTTGTGTTGCAGATTTGAATTGCGCTTCTTACCCCAATTCCTTTGACGGATGTAAGGGCTGAGGATAGCGGTTTTAGACCATCCATATCGGTATCTGCCATACGGAGAATGTATGAAAAATCATCTCCTAGTTCTTCTTCCTTTGATTTTGCCATTGAAGTTCACCTATACGATGCGACATGATGTCAAGCAGTTTTCCGACCAACAACCCCTATATCAAGACCGCGATGCAGGTGTCCGATTTCACTGGTCAGATTTTTCTGTCATCTGAACACAAAAAAGGAGGTGGTTTGAACTTGTGTGTTTGGTCAAAAACGCCTTCCTTCGTCCTTGCCTTCTTTTCAACTGACGGTCGATATTACCCTGCAACTTTGGTTGTAAAGATGCATCGAGGCTCATTCGAATGGTCATTGCGGAGATGTCATTTTCCAGTGCCGTCGACACAATTTCGTCGATGTTCTCCTCATCGAGGGGTTTGTCAAGAATTTCAACAACTCTACCTGTCGCTTGGACGAATGGATGATGAGGGTTCTTCAAAGGCCCATTGTGATGAATACGAGGTCTTCGAGGAGATGAATCAGCCCATCGAACATTTGCTGCTGTCGATAATTGTTCTGAAATCCAAGCGTCGGCAAGGCCGGATTCAACAAGAGCAGCATCGAGTATAGTCACCCATTCATTGCGGCGGGCAGGGAGCAGAGAGTGGTGTTCATTTGTTGGTTCAGTCTCCCGTTCTTCGATCACTGAATTAGCAGCTCCAAAGGTTGGAGCAAGGCGGATGAAGCGCTTACTGATGCCTTTGGTTGAGACGTTACCCAGCCACAGTTCAAGTCGGTCAACACGACCGCCGCCTCTCGACATCCACGTCCAAGTACGCTCAATTCCTGGCCAGACCTGTTCAACCAATGATTCGACTTCTTGCCGTCGTTCATCAGTCAATCGAGGTGAAAGGTCGAGGACAATGGAGGGGCCACGAGACGATTCGGCCAGGTATGGTTTCCACGCTTGAAAGACACTCGGCAGATTAGGTTGCATTTCATCCAGCCCATGGGTGCGAGAATTGCGTGGTCGTGCTGGGTCAAGGTGAAGGAATGAAATCCCTCCCATCGCCTCAATATCGACAGACTGAATCGCATCTTCGCTTGCTGTTCCATCACCAGCAAGTATAGTTGAACGACGATGCCAGCCTTGATCATATGTCTGGAATCGCTTTGCGATTGTATTCAAATTCAAACAAGTTGCAATCGCTCGCTCGCGGTCAAGTTCGATTCCTAATGCTGGCATTTTAAGTTGCGAAGCGTATGCAGCCAACTGAATTCCTGAGCCACAGGCACAATCGAGAAGAACGCCTCTTGGAAGGTTGAATTCTGCAACCGCTTTTGCTCGAACCATTGCAACTTGCCAAGGTGTAGCAAGGGGCTTTCCTTCCGTTGCATGATAGAAAGCAAGATCGCTCATTGTTGCATCTGCAACTGGCGGATGTATCGCTTCTTGCTTTGAGGGGGTCAAGATTTCCATGAACGTCACCTAGTTGGTAATGTCTGAGCGGGAAAGGATGCTCTCAAACGGAATTCCTGCCTCAGCAAAGGCTTCGACACCACCTTCTTCTCTGTCGAGAATGCTGATGACTGCAATGACCTTGCATGATGTGTTTTCGTGAATTCGTTCAACGGCTTTAATCGAAGATCCACCCGTTGTCGTCACGTCTTCAAGAATGACGACATTTCCGCCTTCAGCAATCGAAGCGCCTTCAATGCCCGGAGGATTGTTGGTCTTTCTGCCACCTCTTCCTTTCGGTGATTTTCGAACCATGAAGCCCTTACGCTTGTCACTTACCGAGCCTGTGATAACGATGGCAGTCAATGGGACAGCACCTAATTCAAGGCCTCCTACAAAGACTGGGTCTAGATCATCAAGGCGATGATTGAACAACGTAGAGAGAAGTTTTGCGGATTCAGTATGCATCATCACTGGCTTCATGTCGAAGAACCAGCGTGAGTTGCGCCCAGATGCGAGTGTAAAGGCGTCATCAGAACCGCCGTCAAGGAACGCAAGTTCCCGGACCATCTCAACCAAACGCTCCCACTCGGGCATAGATTTCAACGAAGGGTGAACGCTCATGGTTCAATCGTGAGGCATCTACCGCATGAATGTTCGGCTTGCGTTGAAGCAAAATAGTCCTCCGATTGCATCATAAAGTCTCGACATCGAAGGGTTGTTTGGGGGTCGTAAGTTGGGAGAAGAAACTCGAGCAACGGCGACTCTTGACCCATTGATTGGAGTCGATATTGCCCGTCTTGAAAAGGAGATGGAGCGATATCAGAGCATCTTGGACGAAGATGCAGACTATGCTTACAGAATCGCAGAAGAAGCACGACAACAGAATCTCGACCCGAAACCATTTGTTGAAATTCCAAGAGCAAGTGATCTTGCAAGCAGAACCGAAAAGCTGCTTATCGAACATCTTGAAAATTACCCTGTTGCAGACGATATTCGTGTAATGCTCGCTGAACATGACCGTGAAACAACCTCGATTATGATGGCTCAACGCGTCGCTAAGGGCTTTCGCGAACAGGGATATGATATGGTCAAATCCATCGATGTTGGCCTTCGAGTTGGTCTTGCAATTCTTACAGAAGCCGTTCTGGTGGCACCGCTTGAAGGGATCAGTGAAGTGAGGCTGCTCAACAATTTAGACGGTTCGCCTTTTGTTTCAGTCCATTTCGCTGGACCGATCCGGGCTGCAGGGGGTACTGCACAAGCACTTGCCGTACTCATCGCCGATATGATTCGCCGAGAACTCAAGGTTGGGCCATACATTCCAAGCGATGGAGAAGTCGAGCGAGTGAAGGAAGAATTCGGTTTGTACAGAGGGAATCTTCAGTATCGGCCTTCTCCTAAAGAAATTGAAGAAATTGTACGTGCTTGTCCAGTTATGATCAATGGAGAATCCACTGAATCGATTGAATGTGCCGGTTATGGACGTGTTCGAAACATCGACGAAGCTCGAATTCGTGGCGGTGTGTTGCTGGTTATTGGAGAAGGGATGTGTCTCAAGGCTCCAAAAATTCAGAAGCATACTGAACGACTCAACGTTCCAGGGTGGGATTTCATCTCCAAATTTGCTTCAAAGGGCGAAGATGATGGTGGCTCAAATGATCCGGATGCGTTCAAGAGTCGAAAGGTACAACCGATTGACAAGTTCATGAAAGACATCATTGCAGGGCGTCCTATCTTTGGAGGGCCTCAACAACCAGGTGGTTTCAGACTTCGTTACGGCAGAGGGCGTCCCTCTGGCCTTGCTGCTGCCTCTCTAAATCCTGCTTCGATGCTCGTTCTGGATGACTTCATCACCGTTGGAACTCAAATGAAAATTGAACGCCCTGGAAAAGCATGCGCAGTAACTCCAAGCCATGATTCAGAAGGACCCTATGTTGTCCTCTCCTCGGGTCAATTCTTGCGAGTAGATGAAGCGAGTATCATGCAAACAATACGCCCAGACATCCGCTCAATATGGGACAATGGAGAGATTGTCATTGGGTATGGAGAATTCATGGAGAACAACAAGAATCTGGTTCCTGCAGGCTACACCACCGACTGGTGGGCGAGCGATCTAATCGATGCGCTACGGACTCCAGATGATGTTGAGGCCTTTGTCAAACTCTGTAATTGTGGCGACGATGTCCCCGAGGGCGTTCCTGGATTGGCCACCTATGAGAGTGCCTTTGAACAGTTTCACGTTCGTCGACGATGGCACCGGTTCTTGTCGCGAATGACTGTCGATTGGAATCAGGCATCGGCAATTGCAGAACGATGGCGGACATCCTTGCCTCCACCTCACAACCCTTGGTTCCTCGACCTTCCGCTCGAATGGGTTCCAAACGTGCTTAAAGCACTTCAAAGAGGAAAGGTGGAAGATGCTGGTAGAATGCCTGATTCATCCCCTGAAAATCCATTCAGTGCTTCGAAATGGTTGCGCTTTACTGGAGCCGCTTCTGGATGGGATCCCACTGAAATGGATAAGTTACAACCCGAATCAATTCCTCCTGTTTCTGAATTACAATCCATTGGATACGATCTTCTTCCTGAGGAGCCAATCTTCCAAGATACGCTTCCTGAAGCGTGGACGTTCATGCAACATGGTCTGCTCAAAGGGGCATTGCTGCTTCTTGGAATACCTCATCACCATGAGGGCGACGATATTGTTGCTACGTGTGGATGGCAGGCTTTACTCAACGGATTTGGTTTCACCACTCGTAAGTCGGAACTCCACCAACTCATTGACCTTGGAGTCAGTGTAGAACAACGCATCCTAGAACTACGGGATTGCAATACAGTGCTTCGTGCCGAAAAGGCTCGGCTATTCGCTCTCGAGAAGGAACGTTCAACCATTCGAATCGCTGCAGAAACCGAAGCTCGTCAACGTGGATTGGGTATTTCAGAAACCGATCAAGTCGGAAAGGAAGCTGCTGAATCGGTCCCTGATGAAGGGCCAGAAAATGCATCAAGGTACAAGGCATCACAACGCATGCATGATGACCATGAAGTGGATGGGCTTCTCCCTCTTATTCGTGAATCATCTACCTTGCGATGGGAACATGCGGCACCGCAGCGTATCGGTTGCCGAATGGGTCGTCCTGAAAAATCAGCACCTCGTGAAATGTCTCCTCGCTCACACACACTCTTCCCGATCGCTTTGGAAGGAGGTAATCAACGACTCATTGCCAATGCTGCTGGTAAAGGTTCAATTCGAGTTCAGATGGGTAAGCGATTGTGTTCCAAATGTGGAAAGGATTCACCGTTCATCACATGTCACCACCGTGTTGTTGACAAAGATGGATTGCCAAAGATTGGAGAAACATGTGGCGGGCGAACCGACATGCGGGAATCAACCAGCAAAAGTCGTCGTCGAGGAGAAGTGCAAAGCGTTCCAATCGAGGCTATTCTAGAAGATGCACAATTACGTATCGGTATGACTCGATTACCTCAACAAGTCAAGTGTGTCAAGGAACTTAAGAGTAAGAATCAGACACCTGAAGCCATCGAAAAGGGACTTATTCGTGCAAAGTACAACCTCCCTGTATTCCGTGATGGAACCATACGTTTCGATATGAGCGATGTCCCAGTAACACACTTCACGCCCAAGGAAATCTATGTTGATTGGAAGCGGCTTCATGCTCTCGGATACACCCATGATTGGGAAGGAAATCCTCTCGAACGAGATGATCAGATGTTGGAATTATTCCCTCAGGATTTCATTGTGGCCAAGAACGCAGCAGATTATTTCATCCGCACTGCTCAATTTGTCGATGAAGTACTGGTCAAGTATTACAAGATGGAGCCGTACTATAACGCAACGACAGCAGACGATCTTGTTGGACAACTTATCTGCGCTCTTGCCCCACACACATCAGGAGGCGTTCTGTCCCGAATCATTGGATGGGCGGATTGTTCCGGTGGCTATGCTCATCCGTTATTCCATGCTGCAAAGCGTCGTAATTGCGATGGTGATGAAGATGCGATTATGCTGCTCATGGACGGATTATTGAACTTCAGCCGTGAAATCCTACCAGCAAACCGTGGTGGTCAAATGGATGCTCCACTCGTGTTAACAACACGTCTAAATCCGACTGAAATCGATAAAGAAGCCCTGAACGTCGATTCAGCTTGGTTCTATGAACGACAGTTCTACGAAGCCACATTGACGCAACCTCATCCAAAAGATATCGCTGACAGTATGGACTTCGTCGAGCGACGACTCGGGACTGTTGCTGCAGTGCGTGGCTATGGATATACGCATGATTGTGAACGAATGGATGAAGGCCCAGAACTCTCGGCTTACAAGACACTTGCGACCATGATTGACAAGATGAATGGACAACTCAATCTCTGCCAGCGATTACGGGCAATCAATGCTCGAACTGTAGCATCATCTGTGATTCGTTCTCACTTCCTTCCTGATTTACGTGGTAATCTGAATGCATACGGACGGCAAAAAATTCGGTGTTTGAAGTGTGGAAATTCCTATCGAAGAATGCCACTTGCAGGTCATTGTATTCAACCTGAAAAGGTAGGTGGCAGGGGATTGTCAGCCCACGGTGTGGCTCGAAATGAAGGCGGCCAGTGCAACGGAAAACTCGCTCTAACCGTTTCAGAAGGAGCTGTACGAAAGTACATCGAAGTTACAAAGCACGTTATGGATACATACGGTGTGGATACATACACTCGCCAAAACATGGAATGGTTGGCAGGGAGTGTTGAATCGCTGTTCAATAACGATCGTGCGCGACAAATGTCACTTTCAGATTTCTTGTGAATCCTACGAAATAGGATCTCTCCAAGGTGAGTCATTTGCTTCATCCGCTTCGGGCATCCCGATGCGTGTTTTTCTGAACTCACGCGGTTTGTCTTCCTTGACAACTGTTTTTTCGTTGTATTTTGAGACAACCTTTCGAATACCTACTTCTCCAAAAGCAACTACTACAAGCAATACGGAGAGGATAAGATGGCCCCATATTGCAATCGGTGCAAAGGGTGCCACGTCAAGTGTTTGAGTTGCAAGGATGTTTTCTCCAATGGTTGTTTCAAGTGAATATTCACCTGGTGGTAATTCAGCATCTAAAGAAACATACTCATTGGTTTTGCCACTCCATGAAAGAACAACATTCCCATCATCATCGACAAGTTGCCAGGAGACATCTTCAATCCTTGAAGCATCGTCAACGTGGACAAAATTGGATTGAATCTCAATAGGAAGATTGGATTCGCTTCCGAAAACTGGTTGAAGAGAGACTTCACGATTCGCTTGGAATTCATGGTCAATGTCGTTAAGTTCCTGAGAAGCAACGTTGTTTGACACGTTTGCCCAAATGATATTGATGAGGAGGAGTGCAAATATCCACAAACCATAATTGATAATTTTACGTGCCTCCATAATATCTACTCGTCAATCATAGTTTATCAGTTGGTGTTCGACTCCCAAACGAATCATAGCCTCATTCATCCACTGCAATTTATCTAACTTAGCCACAGGATCTGTAGCCCCTGACCACATTCCAACCTTTTGTGTTGAAAATCCGAGGCATCGGATTTTACTTAGATCTAGCCCCATCGAGTGGAGAAAACAAAGAGCACGATCGCCGTCAGTAAATCCACCAGGGTTGTGTATTCCTGCATACGATGTTTTTGTTTGATGCGTTAATGTAAGAGATGGAACTACTTCCATTTCTGCCCATTCGGTGCATAATTTCGTCCAAGTTTCAAGGTTATCGCCATGCGCATGCAAGACGATATGAACTGAAGATTCGATTGCACGTTGAAGATGTTCAGCACCATCTCCGTCACTTACGACACAGAGTACTTTGGAGAGATCATCAACTGCTCCAACCGCTCCATCTGCAGCGATAAAACGTGCATCTGGACCGTAATCGGAGGTTCGAATCTTCTCTGAACCCGCTCCTATAACGTAGAGTTGGTTTGCTGCATGAAGGTATTCTCGAAGTTCGATTGTTGACTGTTGGCGTTGATCCAAACTCCATTCTTCCCGACCAAACGGTTGTGGTTTGGAAAACATAGATTGCATTCGTTCCGCCGACTCTTCATCGTTTTGGATTGAGTAACCAAATGCTTCCCGAACCTCATCTTGTAACGCAAGAAGAGGCTCTAGCACATCGTTGAACACACCCTGCCCTAGAGGGAGATGTTGAAGAAAGGTTTGGGTTGTCAAGTTCATATGGTATCGGGTTCATTCGTCTGATGTGCCCCGACCAACGAGTCAACCAATCGTCACTGATGAAGTGACGCTTGCGCGCTATCCATTCTTGCCTCAAGCAAGTGGTTGGATACAGAATATGGCGGCTAAGCACAACATTTCATTGGACGATTTAATCGACGGCCCCCTCATGGAATCTGCTCGGAAACGAGCCCGCATTCGATTGGTAGATACTGTTCAATCCAAGGAAGGTGTTGAATTAAGTGGCGGGGACATCCATACTGAAGAAGGGCGATTGATTGAAGCCTTCTCATTCTATTATGCTCGACTTGTCATTTGCGCTTCAGAGGATGAACGTCTTCTCGCCCGATGGGCTCAAGCAGAAGCTGCGAGAGCGGAACATCTTCTGATCAGAGATGCTGCAAATATTGAACCGATTGCTCGCACATACATCTCTGTAATCGAGAAGGTTGAGGGAGGGAATGCATTTCGACGAAACATTGCTTCTGCTGATATTCAGGCGTTAAGGCAAACAAAGGATGGATTGGAATGGAGTCTCGGTCTTTCTGATTTTATCGAGGTATGTCCCCGCATTACTGGGAATCGCTGGAGACTTCCGAATTGTGATGTTGAGAATGGTATTGTTCGACTTCATAACGAAAACAAATACAGTTCAACTGCAAAACTTGCCCGACTGCTTCGTGAACACATCAAGTCCGATGTTGAACGTGAAGGCGTTCAAAAAATGGCAGAAGTGACGACTGATTTGGCCATCCGATTAGCAGAACCTGTTGGCATGGTTCGAAATCTTCTGAATCAGAAAACCAGTGAAGCAATCGCATTGGTTGGTGCAGAAGAAGAGGATTGGCCGCCTTGTATGAGAAAGGCAGTGGCTGACCTCTCAGGGGGCGTCAATCTCAATCACTTTGGGCGACTGTTCCTTGCATCTATGGCTGCAACATTGGCTTTACCAAAGGAATCATGTGTTGACTTCTTCAGAGGAGCGCCTGATTTTAGTGAAGGCACGACTTCCTATCAGGTCGATCACGTCTATCAGCACGAGTACACGCCGTCCAGTTGTTCTAAGTTGAAAGTAAATCACAATTGTCCTGTTTTACCGGGAGACAATAGGCTATGCGATCAGCCATGGCTTGACCATCCACTGAAATACATTCGCGCTACTCAACGGCGAAAGCGACGTGAGCAACAAGCCCAAGCACCTCAAGAACAGCCTCCAACAGATTCAGAGCAAACAAGAGTTTGAAGTGGAGGAACGCATACCGTTGAACAGGGAGCCAAATGACACGAGTACTTGTCCTGACTGTTGACCGAGACAATGATCTTGGGATCAAAACCTCGATTAGAGGTCCTGTCATTGGTCGTCGACAAGTGCTCACTGCTGCTCTTAAGCTCGGTATTGCTGACCCCGAAGAAAGCGATACAAACGCCATTCTTGGCGCTCTTTCTCAACACGACTCTCTGCTTGAAACAGGCGGAGAAGACGACGAAGTTCAGGTTGCAATTCTTACTGGAGACGAAAAGGTCGGTGTACGTTCTGACCGTGCAATTGCTGCTCAGTTAGAGGAAGTTGTTTCGGCCTTCCAGCCTGATGAGGCTGTCTTAATCACTGACGGAGCGGAGGATGAATCTGTTCTGCCAATCATCCAATCTCAAGTTCGTATTGATCATGTCCAAAAGGTCATTGTCAAGCAATCAAAAGGTATTGAAGGCACCTACTATTACATCGTAAAGGCGCTCGAAGATCCAAAATGGAGAGCCAAATTCATGATTCCATTTGGATTGGTTCTTGCAATATTTGGCCTTGGAATTATGCTGCCAAATGAGATTGGAGGCATCGTCATTGGTGGCCTTCCATTGCTGCTCGGTTTGTTCATATTCGCAAAAGGTGCTGGTATCGAAACAACCGTCAATCGAGTTGTCCAGGAAATGCGAGATAACGCTGATGCAGCTATGTTTTCGTCTCTGTTATGGACTGCAACTGTGTTCAGTGCTATCTTTGCAGGTGCTGAAGGATGGCAAACATTTGACGATCTCGTTGATACTGAAACAACATCGATTCTTTGGATGCAAGTTGCCAACTCATCCCTTGCATGGATTGTTATTGCCTTCCTAACTTCAACGGCTGGTTTCATGCTCTTACGATTAAAGCGCGGAAGTTTTTCCGGCCAGTTGCTTGTTTTGAGCATCTTTGGTATGGTTGTTTACTCGTTCGTTAACACCGCTCTTCAAATTGCGATTGACATCTTAAGTGGAAATGATTACGAATTTAATGTTACGAACATTGCCGATACACTCTCGGTACCTCTTGCATGGATTGTTGCTCTATGGCTTACAATAACCATCGTCAAGGGATTGAAAGCCAAGCAGGCTCAATCAGAGCGCTATTGGGGTATCTGATCAAAGTACAAACTTTGGCAGGTGTCGAGCAATTGTTCTATGGCTGACAACACCAGCAAGCACACCATCATCGTTGACAACAGCAATTTGATTCAAGTCGTGTGTTAACATGAGCGCCCCTGCTTTCAGAAGAGGTGTTTCAAGACGTACAGTCAATGGAGGAAGGTTGACGAGTTGTTTTGCTTCAATGCCATGCATCCAAGCAATTGAGCGATTAACAGTCTTTCTTGAAATGAGTTTCAAGACATCAATAGCATGAATACGGCCCATCGGAACGCCATCAGGATTGACGATGAAGAGATGATCTAACTCTTTCATAGTCATCGCTTCAAGGACATCTGCCATTGAAGCAGTGGAACGGACTGCTCGAGGTTTTTCCATAACCTCTTCACACGTAAGTCTACGAACATCGAGTCTGTTTTTACCAGACTGCTTTCGTACGCTGTTGCTTGATTTTCGTCGATTAAGGCTTGCCATATCTTACCCTTCTTGTCCTGCGCCCCACTGGTAACTCATATCAAGGCTTGTACGGCTATCCCTTCCAGATTACAGTATATGAACTCCATAATCAGGTTCCGAGAACAAAACGACTCAAACCTCAATACACAAGAGTTCGACGGCGTTGTATGAGTTCAATCCCAGTCGACGTA
>CAXAHE010000009.1:0-33180 GCA_963968475.1 uncultured Candidatus Poseidoniales archaeon
TTTGGCACCTGGTTGCGGTGCTTGAATCGAAGATGGCATCCATATTCCAATGGTTCCTAAAGACGGATGCTGAGCAACGATGAGTTGTTCTTCAGATGATTCTCCAACAACTGCTGTGATGTACAATGGTCGTTCATCATCCAACAAGACTTCAGACGATTGCCAATCGGTTGAAACTTCAACATGACTCTCTTTTTCTTGTCGCTTGCTGATGTCTTCAACGGTTTGTTCAACAGCTTTTTGTTGCTGAGTAGTTTGTTCATGAATCTGGTCTAAAACTCGACGCAGTCCTTCAACTTCAACTTCCACATCATCATCATCTTCCATTGCTCGATGAGCTAACAGCACTAATTCACCCAGGTGTTCGTCGATGTTTCCATCAGTTGAGGAACATTCCATGGCTTCATCGAATAATTCGATTGCAAAGTCAGGACGATTGAGGGCTAGGAATGATTCTCCCAATTCAGTCAATGCTTGCATGGCTACGGCGTAATCTGCTTGAACCATGGTTTGAACTTTAGAAATTGTTCCATCATAATCCTCTCCGTTCAGGAATTGTGCCATTGAAAGGACAACATGTTGTTTCAACTTCATTGATTCATTGAGTGCTTCTAAGCCGATTGCTGCAGATGACAATCGAACCGCTTTCTCGTGTTTATTCGTCGATAATGCGAGTACGGAAAGACGTGCAAGGATACGTGCTTCGATTGGATCATCATCGACGTGCGTTGCTTGGAACAATGCACTTGCAAGATGTTGATGAGATCCCAGTGCGTCACCTTTCATTCGCTTCATAATCGCCAAGGCCATTTCACTACGAACGAGAATACGTGAACTGAACCGATGTGCAACATCAACAAGTTCTCGATTTAATGGAGCTAAATCGATTCCGGAATCTTCGAGAACTTCTGCCATCAGTGCTTGTGTTTCCGAGATAACAACTTCCAGTGATTCATCTGCAAGTCGCTGCTTTAGATTCAGAACATGTTCCTCAAGGCGAAGTACTTCTCGACAACTCTCGAACAAAGGTTTGAGTTTTTTACGATGGCTTGTTTTAATGTCATCTCCACTGAGATGGCGACCTAATTGATGCAGATAGTCAACGCTTCCACTTTCATCTGCTTGGGTTGCAACACTTGCTTTGACCTTTGCAGGAGCTGTTGCAAGCAGGGAATCAACCATCCAAGTGATCTTTGCTTGAACATCGTATTCGTTTCGTCGACTGATTGCATATTGCATTTCAGCAGCGCGTATACGGCGACCTAATCGGCGTAATTCACTTGCATGTTTTCCTTTTGCAGATTTAGCAATTCGCTCAAAGAAGGTTGAGGGTGGGCAAACCTCTCCAGCGAGTTGATGCTCTTCTGTTGCCTTTGCCATTTTGAAATCATCCGTGACCAAAAGAACATCATGACCCTCTCGTTGCAAACTGCTCGAGAGAACCATCAAGGACAAATCCACGTCTTGGGGTGATGCGCGTTCTCCTATTTTCGAAGCCAAGCCACGTATCTGCCCATCATCAACAGAATGCGTTGTAAGAAGAGGCTTGACTTGTTCGAGTAAGTTTGGTCTTTGCTTCCAGCGTTGAAATCGAACAGTGCGAATTTCTCCATGAACGCCTTCGGTGACGTGCATTGTTTTCAGACTTGATTTCAGATCCTTTAGAAGCGTGGTTGAACCCATTGCTCCCATGTGAATAAAGCAGTTTGAATCGACAACATATGTGACCATGATGATTCGAGTACAAGTCGAATCATAAGTCTTGAGCCGAATGTACTGCAAGAATTGCATCAACAAGCGGAGCGATTGTTGCACTGTTTGGATACGGTGAGAGGACGTCAGCAGCTGCACGAACGTCGACGAACGGTGTTCCTACTGAAACAGACCAACCAGCCATTTCAAACATTGACAAGTCATTTGGAGCATCCCCAACACAGAGCATGTCTTGTGCAGACCATCCCATCTTCTCGTTCAGCATTGTCAAACCACTTCCCTTGGAGAGATGTGGTTCCATGAGATGAATTGCAAAACCTGTTCGGACAACATCGAGATGCTTCCATTTGCTTTCACGGATTGAAGAAGTGACTGCTTCGAGATCTTCATCGGCGAACAAGCACCATTCGCTTTCTCTCCAAGCGTTGGTTGTGATTCCTTTGGGATCGATTTCTTCATGTTCGGTTGCAAGCCAATTCGCAGCCTCCTTTGCTTCTTGACCAGATGCTCGGACAATGGCTTCAGGCCATGATGGATGCCAGAGAACACCACCGTTCTCGCAACAGATAGGGCCGCTTAATCCGATGAATCTCCACAATCCGTAGGTAATTGCTCGAACATTTCCAGTTGCGAGAACGACAGTAATTCCTGCTGCTTCAAGCCGACGCAAGGCTTCAACAGCGTTCATATCGAGCAGCTTCTTTTCATCGGTGAGTGTCCCATCGATATCGAAAGCAACAACCTTCGGACACCATCCAGGGGGAAGCCACTCCATAGACAGTCGACAGGCTTCTCTTTGAAGAAGATTCTTACCATAATTTCGAACAAAATCATGAGAGTCTTAATCAAACAGGAACGAGGCACTCAGTACATGGGGGATGGAGATGAAGAAGTGTTCCTTTCCCTCGAAGATGACGAAGCGGTTACAAAGTCCGTTCCTCCTGAGGAAAAAACAGAACCTGTCCTCGTTGCGGAAGAAGCTCCAGAAAGCATCGAGATTCTCGATGCCGATGTCATCATGCAAGCCACTGGTAACTATTCAGTGGAATGGCAATTAATTGGAATGGATTGCCCTGACTGCGCAAGTAAAGCAACAAGGGCACTCAATCATCTTCCCCAGGTATCTGACCCGGTAGTGTCTGCAACATCAGGAGAGGTACGTCTCTCTGTCGATTTAGAAAAGGGATCTCTTTCAGAAGTATCTTCTGTTCTACGTTCGCTTGGCCATGCCCCTGATACCGAACACCATATGCTGAAGGGGATGAAAGCTGCAACGATTGCAAAACGCAACAACATCGAGATTCGTGAGTTGCGTAAATTGCTGAAACTTCAGCCCGGAATTCTTGATGCTGAGATTGAAAAGGATGGTCGTATTCTTGTTCAACTGGTTTCACAAGCAGATTCTGATTTACTCAAGAAGCGAGATGAAGCATTGGAAACCGTCTGCGGTTCAGTTCCAAAACTTGTTGCAACAATCTCGAATCGTCTCCGACCAGACCAATATCGTCTTCTTGGTGCTTCGTTTGCAGTTCCACTTCTTGTGATTGTTTACACTCTGCATCTGATGGGTATCGAAGGCTGGATTGCCGCTGTTATTGCAATCCCTGGAATCCTTATGTCCAGTTATCAGATGTTCCGCGAAGCGATTGCAGGCGTCCTCAATCGGCAAGTTGGATTCCAAGTGCTGACCAGTTTAGCCGTTATTGGAGCGTGCGGCTTGATGATGTGGGAAGAAGCGCTCATCGTTTCGATTCTTGTTGCCTTCACCGCTCATTTAGAAGGAGACGCACTTGTGAAAGCCCGAGAAGCAATGCAAGGCGGTTTAGATCGACTTCCTCGCGTTGCTCGTCGCCTGAACCGTCCGAATGTCTCCAAACCAATGTCAATCAGCATAGGAACTCCGTTGGTGATGTCTCAACCAGTCTCACTCGCAACTGCCCCTTCTCATCAAAAAAGCGAACAGATCCCTATCGATTTGCTGAGCAAGGGAGATTTCATCGAGGTTCGAAGTGGTGAGTTGATACCAGCAGATGGAATCATTGTCGAAGGGAAAGGTGCACTCAACAAAGCACCACTGACAGGAGAATCAGTTCCCGTTGATGTTGTTGAAGGCGATTTGATTCAAGCAGGACTTGTATTAGCCCGAGGCCCAGTGGTTGTCAAAGTCGAAGCGGTTGGAGAAGGAACTCAATTGTACGAACTGATTGAAGCGGTTCACACCTTTAGAGACGAGCCACCTCGCCATCAAGCAACCATTGAATTATTCACAGCTATTTGGGTACCACTTGTCTTGTTTGGAGCAGTTGGAGTATACTGGTTTGTTTTCCCAGAAGATTGGAAGATTGTCCTTCTTCTATGGGTCGTTGCATGCCCATGTGCACTCTTGCTTGCAGCACCAGTTCCTCATGCAGCAGCCCTCGCCCGTTCTGCTCACATAGGAGCAATTGCTCGCGGTGGGAATGTACTCGATCGTCTTTCGAAAGTCAATCACGTGTTATTGGATAAAACAGGAACACTGACCTCAGGAAAGCCATCAATGGGTGAGGTCATTATCGCCAAAGGGCGTCGTAGAGATGCTTCTATTGCTCTTGCAGCAGGTATCGAGGCACGATCATCACACCCTTACGCAGACGCTCTTCGAGAATATGCCGAGGAGCAGAATATCACTGCCTCTGAAGTCAATAAAATCAAAGATATCGATGCGGGAATTCAAGCACTGCGAAACAAAGAAGTCGTTTTGATGCTTCGTCCTGATGCATTGGTCGAACATGGCATTGTCTTGCCTGAGGAACTTCGAATCGGTATCGTTGAGGCTGAAGCGCAAGGACACGGTGCATCAGTATTGACCAAAGCCGGTAAGTGTGTTGCTCTTTTCACATTCATTCACGATGATACCCGTCAAGGTGCCGACGAATTGATTCCAGAATTACACAAGCGTGGAATCAGTGTTGAAATCCTTTCAGGCGACCATCAAGGTGCTGTAGATCGTTTTGCAGCCTCGGTAGGTCTTGCAGCAAATGCGGCACATGGAAGTCTTTCACCCGAGGAGAAAGTTGCTTGGGTTCGTAGCCGCTCAAAGACGCATGTAACGATGATGGTCGGTGATGGATTCAATGATGCAGCTGCATTGGCAGTATCTGATGTTGGTGTCGCCGTAGGTTCTGGAGAATCAGTAAATGTCGAGGCAGCAGACGTTCTTATTCCTGGAGACGATCCTCGAATATTGACACATCTGATCGACCTTGCTCGAAAGACTGAGCGCAACTTTAGGCAGAACCTATCCTTCTCAATTTTGGTTACGATCACCCTTGTTTTCGCTGTTATCAATGGGTTCTATGACCAACTGTGGGTTGGTGTTCTGGTCCACGAAGCCTCCGTCATTCTCGTGATACTCAACGGGGCTCGGCTTGCTGAAGGCACAGGAACCTACAAACTCCTGCTCACAACCTTCCAGTCCCTTTGGGATGCAACCGTTTTGGCGTTTAATACGGGGAAAAAGCAATTCGCCAAGACCGGTAATTGAGTGGATATCTTCAAACCTAAGCAATCCTCAGTATGAATTGGTGAGCGCATGAGCCGAGTACGAACAGACCCCTTAATCGCAGCGCTAACCCACCCAACTCGTCGTCGAGCCTATGAGGTGCTTTTGCAAGTCGAAGAGATGAGCACTGTCCAATTACAAGATCAAGTTTCAGTCGACCGTTACAACCTCTATCACCACCTCAAGCGCCTTGTCAAGGTTGGTCTTATCGAGAACCATCGAGACGTTGGACGTGCACGATGGTGGAAGGTCTCAAAGCGAGTTGAACTTCCTGGAATGATCACTGAACAATCCACACAAGTCATAGCAACCGGTTCACCATTGGATGATATCGCAGCACTAACGCACGTTCATTCCATAGATTTGGTCAATTCCAGAGGTCAGGTTGGAGCGAAACAATTCGTTCAACAATTGGCACAAGAATACAACATACCACTGGATTTACCATGGAACTTCCTTCCTGTAAAATTGATTCTTGTTGGAAAAGGCGGAGATGACGGGGAATCATCCTCTTGAGATTGACCGTCGCCGAACAAGTCAAAACGTATTGGGAGATGGTCAAGCATGGATGAGCCAATAACAGTGGAATCGAGGGTAGCACCTCCTCCACTTTCATGTCCAAAGTGCAGTGGGCTTCTTCCTTCAGCACTTGGAGACATCCAATGTGAACTCTGTGGTGCAAACGTACGTACAGACCATGCCCCAACTCGTAAGAAGTGGGAAGAGGAACGTCTCTCTTGTCCTTCATGCTCAAAAGTTCTCATTGCAGGAGTCAATGACCGTCCTGCAGAATTACGCTGTGGTGGATGCGAAACACAATTCACGCTCACGGCAAAAGTCATCCGAGTTGAAATCCAATGCCCTTCCTGTGAGCGAAGTCTTCGTATGAAGCAAAGACCAGGTGAACGGACAATCACTTGCCCTGCGTGCGAAGTACCATTCAAAGTGTCCTTCTGAGATGATAATATGAAATCTACATTCCGATTAACAGGTATAGCTGACTATATTACGTTGACAAACGCTATGTTTGGAACGGCTTCCATCATGTTCCTCATTCTTGCAGTAGAAGATATGAGCAAACCGTTCGGAGACGGGTTGAAATCGAAATACATCTGGGCATCCATGCTCTGTATTTTCCTCTCAGCACTTGGAGACATCATCGACGGACCAATTGCCCGTCGATATTCAAAACAGAAACTTCTGGGTGGATCTCTCGACATCATGTCTGACTGTCTCTCATTCTGTGTCGCTCCTGCATTAATGATGTTCATCATGTTTGGACGATGGGGGGTAGCAACACCTCTCTGGACAATCTCTCTTGCACTCGCTGGATTCTGGATCATCGGAACTGGAATGCTTCGCCTCGCTCGTTTCCAGCATGAGGAAGGCAGTGGTTTGCCTTACTTCCACGGACTCTCATCACCTGGTAATGCAATTTTGTTGATGGGCGCTGCTGGTTTCATTTGGTTGCAACCAATCCTTAACTTCGGACCTGATTTAACTCATGTTGAAATCTGTCTAGGGGAAGGTCAACCGTGTCATGCGACTCCAGGCCTTGATATGTTCATCTTACCAATTATGTTTATTTCCGGAGCAATGATGATCAGTGATCGTCGATTATCGAAACTCAAGCATGGTCTCGATCTCAAACTTTCTGTGTTGCAGATGGCGTGCTTGCTCACAGCCATCATCTATGCCATGATCAGTACAGGGGCATCGGACAACCAAGCTCAAATCGGTTCTGAACTAGCACCCCCAGGTTGGCTCTTCCTTGCATCATGTTTGTTTGCAGTTTACTACTTGACAAAACCACAACCACCAGTATTCGTTCCAAACGATGAAGAAGAGTGAGACGCGAACGGTTTTTCGCGGTAAAAACAGGCGTTTCAGTCATCTCTAACGTCGCGTACCTTATGTATGAAGAAATGTCGATACAGGTTCGGATGGGATGTTATGAGTGCTAGCGAAAGCAGGCCAGACGAGCTATTAGACGCTGCTCGAAAAAAGCGTGAAAACGCTGACAGGCTAAGCCTTGCAGCTCTCCGTAGCCAATTTACAACATCCCCAGCAGTTTCAACAGATCAAGCCATGCTTACCAGTGCTCGATTCCGCCAGGAAGAGCGAATGCGAGCAGACATTCGTCGTGAGCGTCGATTGCGACAACAAGCCATCGCAGAGCGTGTTTCAGCCATGCAAGAAGCGATTGCGAACGATCTCACAGTTCAACATGAACTCACTCTTGATGCTCTCGAGAAAGAAATGCGAACCGACATGGAAGTCGAACTTGCAGAGATGGAACGTTCAACCCTCGCTGGTGAAGAAACACGAATGCGTGAACAACTCGACTTGAGACTCAAGCGAGAAATCTCAAATCTTCAAAATCAACTTGAACACGAGCATGATCGTCGACTTGAAGAACACAAATCCAACCTTAAGCAATCCATTGAAGGACAACTCCAAGATGAACATCGTCGTCGACTTGCTCTGCAAAAAGAGCGAATGGCACTGGAATACAATCAACGCCTTCAGCTTCGAATCCGTGAACTAGAAGCCGGAATCGAGCAAGAGATGGAATCACGTTTCGTCGCGCTTGAAGACAAAGAAATCGAAACGCTCGAAGAAGGCCACAGTGCCCGTCTCGCAGAACGTGAAGAGCAACTTCGACGTGGCATACGAACCAGACTTGAGCAACAACTTCGCAATCGACTCCAACAACGTGAAGCACGACTCCGTGCAGAATATGATCGTCGTAGTCTCCGTCTTGAAGAGGATATTGCTCAATCACTTCAGCAAGAACTCGAAACACAACTTCGCCAAGAAACAGATGATCTCGAAGAGCGAATGCGAGAGGACGTTGAACTTGCAATCGCACGACGTCGTGATGAACTCAGAGTTGAAATTCAAAAGCAACTCGAAGAGAATCACTCAGAACGTCTTACTGAACGCAAGGGTCGCTTGAAGGAAAAGTACGACATTACTTTCTCCAAGGCTGTAGATGATATTTCCAAGGTTCTCAAGAGTGAACTCGAACAAGAACTTACTCGACGTTCTGATGATGAATTCACCTCCTACAGAGGTGCTCGTGAAGCAGAAATCCAAAATCGCCTCGCTCGCTTCCGTTTCGAACGTGAAACCGAACTTCGTGGACACCTTGAAGAACAATATGAATCAAAGCGAACCGATTGGGCTGAGCGCCTTGAAATCGAATTCCAATCGCGTGAAACCGCTGCAAGAAAGGCCATTATGGCTGAACTCGATGCACAATTGCGCAATGAACGCTTGACCTTTGAGACGGATCTTGATCTGCTTAAGGAAGAAACAGCTCTCGAACTTGAAGTTGATATGGAAGAGCGTCTTTCAGCCTTCAGAACTCGAAAGCAGGAAGAGATTGCAGTTCAACTTGAACGTCAACTCGACAAGCGTGAAGAGATCATGCGGAACAAGGCACTCATCGATGTACGCAAGCGTGAAGCTTCAATCCGTGCTGAAATCGAGGCACAACTTGGACTCAAGCGTGCTGAAGTGCGTGACCGTTTGAATAATCTTTCAGACAAGATGGATTCCTTCCGTGAGATGGCAGAAACCAAGATGCGTGATGCTATTACTTCACAGATCCAAGGCGAAATTGACGTCTCTGAATCCGAACTCCAATCTCGTGAACAAGAGTTCTCAGAACTCCAAACCACCGATAATCGGGTTGAGAAGCGACAGAAGTGGATGCAATCCATCTCTGGTCAAACTCCAGCAGCAATGCCACTTGGTCAAGACCCATCCGCACTAGGAACTCGTGCACCTGGACTTGGCGGTGGTTTGACACGTACACTTGGAGCAACGCCTCAACAAGGCATGGGCTTAGGTGGAATGCGAGCGCCAATCGGTGGATCAAAACCACTGGGACAGGCTCCAGCACTCCGTCCAGTCAAGGCTCCTATTGGTGCTTCAGTAGAAGCAGCATTGCCAAAGCCACTTGATCGCAAGGTCCGAATGCCACTTCAACCTCAAACTCCGCTCGTGCAACCACAGGTCGAAGAAGTACAAGCAACTCAGGAATTGCCTGCTGAGGAAATCATTGTACCAGTTGGTGCCGTCGAAGTGAGTATTACACCGGGAGAAGATGGAGAATTCGGAACCAGCGATGACGAAGCCCGAATCACACGACGCGACATTTCAGAAGTCGCTGAAGCAATGGAAGAAGAATTCGAAGAAATTGTTGAAGCAGCATCTGCAACAATGCGTCCTATCGCAGGAACAATGACGCCACTGAATGTGATTCCAAAGGACTCCGTTGAGCAGCAAGAGGAGGTTGCAAAGGCAACGCTACGACCTGTTCAGCGCCTAACGCCAATCACGAGTACAAGGAAGGAAGTCAAGACTGCTTCCATCACTCCGGTTCTTCCTCAAATGAAGCCGATAGTCGAAGAAACTGAAGAATCTTGAATGGACAATCATGCGTCTGTTTGATATTTCCCTTCCTCTTCCCCGTACTATGCGAACCGTAGCAACCATTGTCCTTTGTTTGCTTCTACTGCCAATTGTGGCTCCTGTTCTCTCTGCATCAGCGTCCTTAATCGATGCTGGTCAAACTGAGCAGATCAATGAAAAAGTGGTCGCATGGCAGCAACTAAGCGATGGTAAAGTTCTGATGGTAACAGGTTCAGGAACCCTTTCAGTCAACACATTCGAATCTGGAATGCACACAGCAGTCTGGAGCCTTGATCTCAACGTTACTGCAAATTCAGCACGAGTTGATTCAGGTGAGAATCTTGTTTCAGTATCCCACTCTTCTGGTGTTGTTATTATTCAAATGACACAACAGATCATCACCCAATACATCAATACTTCAAATCCTGTAGACGCAGTCGATTGGGATAACGATGGGGATGTATGGATTGGATATTTCCCTGGTCAGCGAAGAGCTGTGGAATGGAGCGGAGGCCTCCCAACTGGTATTGTGACCAGCTCCCACAGTGGTGGAATGACATCAATGCTGGTTACTTCAGATGGGCATGTTCTCACCGGAGGATACGATAACCGTGTCAAGGTTCACGACAATACTGGAACCCTAGTTCAACAATTAACCGATATGACCTCTGCAGTGAATGCACTGGAACTTGATGCTCAAGGGCGCCTATTAGTGGGAACCGCTGGTGGCGATTTGTTCCGTTACAATCTCAGTGACTACACCTATGAAATGCTATCAATCACTTCGAATCCTCAACTTGTTTACATCGAACAAATGGACTTTGCATCCTACCACGTAGGAACACAATCAGGTGAAATCATCGTTGTCGATGTCCAAACCTTCCAAGAAGGAGACACGTATGATAGCAGTGGTAAAGTGATTGCATCTTTGAAAGGAGCGAATGGAGAAATCTACATCATCTCTGGATTTACATCCTCAACACGTGTACGATTATACGATATTGACAGCGATGGAGACGGTGTCACTGATGCATTAGATGCCTTCCCAACAAACCCCTCTGAATCTTTGGATTCAGATGGTGATGGAGTTGGGGATAACAGCGATGAGTTCCCAACTATTCCGGACGAGAGTGTTGATTCTGATGGCGATGGTGTCGGTGATAATTCAGACATGTTCCCTTCCAACCCAGATCAAACCATCGATTCTGATGGTGATGGGTATGGGGATAACTCAGATGGCCAAGATGGAGACGTCTATCCAACAGACAGTTCACAATGGATGGATACTGACAGAGATGGGTATGGAGATAATCCTCAAGGAACACTTGCGGATGGATGCCCACAAGTCAACGGATTCTCAACAAAAGACCGCTATGGATGTCCTGATGGTGATCTTGACGGATATTCAGATCCTGATGAGAATTGGACAGCCCAGCAAGGAGCTGACGCTCTTCCAGACATGATTTCCCAATGGACTGATGGCGACGGTGATGGGTACGGCGATAACGCAACAGGTGCTATGTCTGACAAGTGCCCAACTAAGCCGGGAACGTCAACGAAGGCATGGTTACCTGACCCAGAAGACCCTCTTCAGAATACGGAACTCGAATCCTTTGGATGTGAAGACAAGGATGGTGACGGATGGGCAGATGGTTCAGAATCGAAGGATATGGATTTAGATCCGAATGAATATCTCGATATTGATAGAGATGGAACGGGTTCAAATTCAGATTATGATGATAATGATGCCCGAATTCAAACCATTCAAGATCACTGTAATCTCGATTTCACAGATGTAAGAGATGTATGTGTTGGATGGCGTACACCAGCCTATGTTCAATACGTTGCAGACAGCATAGCAGCCAATCAGACTGCAATCTCTTTCTCGAGTTGGAACACGACATCAGAAACAACCTCAACAGATGAGGCATGGTATGAAACAGATGCAATGAAAGATGTGTTAGTTTATGGAGGAGGTCTATTTGGAATCCTAACATTGGTCATCGTCATTATTGGAACACTCGCTTCACGCCGTAAAACAACACAAACCAGCAAGACTTACGGCGGAGCAGGATTACCCACTTCCGCTGCTATGGATGAAGCATTGGAAGGAACAGCAGGTTCCTCAGCCTTTGGAGGCGTTGAATCTGATTCTCTTTGGGAAGAGGATGTCAAACCATTGAATCTTGAAGAACAAGAGAAGGAAGAAAAAGTCGTTGAATCCTCAAGAGGAGTGTCTGCTGAAGAACTCTTTAGTGATGAAGAATCCATTGAATCAATTGCTACATTGGGTGAATCGGAACCTGAACCTGAAGCAGAATCAGCACCAGTCGTAGAAGAACCCCAAGAAGCTCCACCATTGCCTGAAGGAGGTCTTCCAGAAGGATGGACAACGGAACAATGGAAATGGTATGGACACGAATACCTTGCTAAGATGGGCAACGAGTAATCAGCGCCACGCAATAGGCAGACAGGAACGTAAGTTTCCTAGTTCAATCCCAGAGTAGACTGGTTTTCCATCTTCTTTGAGCGTATTCATGATCAGCCAGAGAACAGCATTCCATGATTTGTTAAGAGCGAAGAGTTCGACTTTACCAGCAGCAGCAGCTGTCAAGAGTTTAGATTCATCAGTTGAATCATCGAATAATGCACGAACAAGTTGTTGTGTTGTTAGAAGGTAACCAGGTGGACGCCATGCCATCATTTCCAATCACCTCAAACCTTGAAAGGAGCCATGTTTAATCGATCGACTAAATGCTCAACGTTGACATCAGCAACTCGCTTAAGATGCTCTTGCAGTATATCGAGTTCACCACGCATTCGAGCCATCTTATGTGCTCGAATAACGTCTTCAAGAAGCATGTTTACGCTCTTATGTCCATTTACCGTTCGCATGGTATTCAATTGTCTACGAACTTCATAACTTACACTTACAGAGGTCATTCCTTCTCCAGTCATATGTGCATCCCGAATCGAATGCGTACGCATTCGTACTTAACCTGACCGCGCGAAAGAGCGTCGAAAGAGTTGGTTTCTCACCCATTCATCGACGACCAGTCAACAATTTTGGATGTTCTTTCACACCAAATTCACGACGCATCGATTGAACTCTGTTGTGGAATTCTTTGGTAAGTGTCCAATATTCAAGCGACCCTGCACCTGCTCCACTGGCTCGAGGCTCATTTAACAAAACAGTTGGAGCGCCGCTCCAAGGTGCTTCAGCAACCTTGACTAAGCGACGTATTGTGGTATTGAAGACCTTATTTGGAATCTTACGACTTACTTCTGTGCAAACGTGACGGCTTAGTTTTGAGCGTGCATCAACCATGGTCATTGCAACACCAAAGATCTTCAAATTACGATTAATACGCTTCTGAATCATCTTGATTGAATTCATCAACATACTGAATCCTTCAAGAGCATAGTATTCTGCTTGAACTGGAACCATAACCCAATTGGCTGCACACATTGCATTGATTGAAAGTAAACCGAGTGAAGGAGGCGTATCGATAACGATGTAATCAAACTCATCAATAATGGGTTCAAGACCTTCACGAAGTCTGGTTTCCCGACCAATCTTGTGAGACAATTCAATTTCTGCTCCTGAAAGATGGATATCGCTTGGAAGTAACCAGAGATTATCAATGGTCAAATTCTGTGGAGCTTTCTTCCCTTTTCGTAGAATAAACGCCTTTTGCATTGCATCAGTAAGTTCTCTCGGTGTAAGCAGGTATTCTTCCATCAATGGAAGTTCTTCACCGGAATCATTCGCAAGAACATCGTAAGCAGTACGTCGAATATTCTTCTTCTCAATACCGAATGAAGTTGCACAGTTTCCTTGAGGATCAAGATCAACGAGCAATACTTTGGCAGGAGGTACGCCTTGCTTTCGATTACCTTTAGCCAGAGCAGCTGCAAGATTGACGGCAGTAGTTGTCTTTGCACAACCACCCTTTTGATTAGCGACGGCGATGACCATTTTGTACGGATTCATTGTCATACCATCTCCCCCTCAATATGCACCAGATAGGTCACCCATTTTGAACTTCAGCCTCCAAAGAGCGCTTATGTTCAAGAAATTACAGGAACTGGAACTTCCGAGAGAATCTTTCGCACAATATGCATGCCAGTGATTCCACGAATCTTCGCTTCAGGTTTCATGTTGATACGGTGAGAGATAATTTGCAGTGCAATTCCTTTGATATCGTCAGGTATGACGTAGTTTCGTCCAGCAATAGCTGCTGCTGCACGACCGGTCTTGAACAAGGATTGTGATGCACGAGGTGAAGCACCATTGGTGACACGGTGGTCTTCACGAGTACGCTGAACGATTTCTACAATGTATGCGAGAATTGCTGGATCAACATGGACTGTTTCCAGTGCCTTTTGCATAGCAACGACCTTCTTTGGAGATGTGATTTGTTCAACATCGTGCCCGTCCTTTCCACGCAACTTACGTCGAGCGAGAATTGCTTTCTCTTCAGCACGGTCTGGGTACCCCATACTCATCTTCATGAGGAAACGGTCCATTTGCGCTTCAGGAAGCGGGTATGTACCTTCTTGCTCGATTGGATTCTGCGTTGCTTGAACAACGAACGGAGCAGGAAGTTTGTGCGTGATACCCTCAATGGTCACTTGCTTCTCTTCCATTGCTTCAAGCAAAGCAGCTTGGGTCTTTGGAGGAGCACGGTTAATCTCGTCAGCAAGTAGAATGTTGGAGAATAATGGACCTGCACGCAACTTGAATTCACCAGACTTTTGGTCGTACATGTACGTTCCCATGATGTCTGAAGGAAGCAAGTCAGGAGTAAATTGAACACGCTTGAACTTACATCCAAGTGCACGAGCGAAGGTGTTTGCTAGAAGCGTCTTAGCAAGTCCTGGGAAATCTTCGAGAAGCATGTTACCGTTGGAGAGAATACCAACAGTTACACGGCGCAAGTTCTCGTTTTTACCGATAATAACCTTGCTTACTTCATTCATCAAAGCGCTGGAAATGTCTGCAACGGTTCGAATGAGATCTTGCGTACGGGCGTCTCCGCCGCTATTTTGTTGTGAAAATCCAGCATCCATCATGAATCACCTAAGTGTTCTCAGCCTTACGACCGCTTGACATGATACTTGAATGTATGCCGTTCATACGTCGAACAAACCTCACGCTACGTGCCGTCTGCCCCAGAAATGATCATCCTTACGATGGAGTTTGATAATCTCTTCAAGAATTTCTTTTTCGAGTTCTGTTAACTCAACTTTCGCAAGTCGTGGAACGTGAGATTCAGGGATGTCAACGTAGAATTGTTCCAACTCTTCAATGTGTCTTCCAACAGTTGGACCCATGATAGCAACAGCTACTTCTTCACCTTGTTTCGCTTCTTTGAGTTCATCACTTGAACGGGAACGAAGGCTTCGAATTTGACCAACAGCCGTTCCATCAACTTTCATCAATCGCTGACCAAGGTGAACTCGACCACCAAGTACACGCATCCCAACAATAGCAGGTCCTTTGTTGCGGAATGTATGGTTTTCAAGATAGAGAAGTTTCCCTGGATAGATGAGATTCTCTCGAGTTGCAGCATCGATTGCCTTCCTTCGTTCTTCTTTCCATTCTTCGAACTGATCGATAATGTGGTAAATGATATCGCCACCAATCCAAGTAACGCTTTCATCGCCCTGATTGACAAGAGCACGAACTTCATTGTTTGGCTCAATCGAGAAACCGAGAATAATCTGATTCAGAGGGCTGCTTGCAGCCTCTGCAGTCATGAGATCTCGTTTGTTGACAGGGCCAACAGTGGCTCTTCGGATAGGAACTTCAATTTTCTTAAGTTCAAATGCAAGTGCTTCCAGTCCACCAATGGTGTCTGCCTTGATGACGATTCCTTCCTCATCGAGTTCAACAGAGACTTGAGTTTCTTTACGAGCTTCTTCCCATGCTTCTTCACTGGAAAGTCGAATTGTCGTTCCTGCGAGGGCCTTTTCAAGTCCTTGTGCAATGATTTTGACCCCAGCAGCAGCATCAATGGTATCGACTGATTCCCATCGATCACCAGCATCTCGCATCTCTGACATACCACGAGCACGCTTTAGTCCCTTAATTCGAACATCAAACGGACCATCGGCACTAACGACAGTAATCGTATCGGTGACGTTGAGTGAACCACGATGGAGAATGACATCGATTGTCTTCCCCATCCCAATTTCATCCTTCATTTCAAGGATGGTTCCTTCGGCAGGTCCGAGTGTATCAGTAAGACGGTCCTCAAGGAAGCGTTCTGCTAAACCAACGGTAACGGTGAGAAGATCTTGCAATCCTTCACCTTCTTTAGCAGACATTGGAACCAGCGGGAAGGATTGCTTGAAATCTTTAATTTGGTCGTATCGTTCAAGGTTAATTCCATGCTCTGAAACTTGACCAACAAGTTTCCAGAAACGTTGTTGGAACAAATCCACAACATCTTGTCGCTGGTCTTCCAACGAGGCGAGGAAGGACCGATCTTTCTTGCATCTCCATCCGTGAATTCTGTCAATCTTATTCCCAGCAATAACGAATGGAGTTTTTGTTTGCTTGAGAATATTGATCGATTCAATCGTTTGAGGTTGCAATCCTTCCATGATATCAACCACAAGAATGGCGATATCTGCAAGAGCACCGCCACGATTGCGAAGTGAAGCAAAAGAATGGTGGCCTGGTGTATCGATGAAGAGTAATCCAGGTGATTTGAATGGCCGTCCTTGCATTAGTTCTGCACATGTTTCATTGAGAATCTTTGCAGGAACTTCGGTTGCACCGATATGTTGCGTAATTCCACCGGCTTCACGATCCATCACACTTGCTTGTCGCTCACTTCCGAGAGAACGAACCAAGTCGAGAACGCTCGTTTTACCGTGGTCAACGTGACCGAGAACAGAAACAATTGGTTGACGATTCTCGCCACGAGCCACCGGCTCTTCGGCGATATCTTCTGTCTCCTCCATAGCATGACCTCCTCGTGGAGGATGGATGAACCTTACTCGTAAACCCAAGTGCCCATGGTGTTATTCCAATCCATGAGTCCTTCAGGGAACCAAAGTCCAAGTTCGAATTCTGCTGTTTCAGGAGCGTCTGATCCGTGAATCATATTGTAACCCATGTCCATTCCGAAGTCTCCACGGATTGTACCAGGCTCAGCTTCTCGACCGTTGGTTGAACCAATGAGTTTACGAGCAACTGAAATTGCATCACGACCTTCCCATGCCATACAGACAACGGGTCCTGATGTTACGAATTTGATTAATCCAGGGAAGAATGGACGTTCCTTGTGGACATCGTAATGTGTACGAGCAATTTCTTCGCTTGGTACCATTGACTTGAGTCCAACTAACTTGAGACCCTTTCGTTCAAAACGGCCAATAATTTCGCCGACTAATCCTCGTTGTACGCCATCAGGTTTTACCATAATGTAGGTTGTTTCCATGTTCTTCACCAGCCTGAGCCACCAAGGGCCCCTTTATCAGTTCACCGAATGAGATCAGCGAATTCCGCCACGAACGAAATGGCGTGTCCACTTCACCTTACGTGAATTTCTGGACAACTTGACCATGTTCTTGCGGGCCTTGCTGTTCTTGAACCAGAGGATGCTTCCGTCCTTGCGGACAAACATAGTTCCTGTACCTGGTTCAATTTCTTCTCCGGAGAATGTGCAAACTCTTCGTTCTGGCATGATAATCACCGTGCGTTTAGCTTACGGGCTTCTCTTCCCGTATCTCGGAGCATTAGGATGTCTCCCATTCGAACAGGTCCGATCACGTTTCTTGTGATAATTCGACCAACGTCTCGTGGGTTAGGTGCGTCGTTAACACGGACTTTGACCTGAGTTGCTTCGCCTGTCATGCCAGTTCGGCCGACAATCTCAACAACTTCAGCAGGCCATCCGCTTACTGTATCGTCACTCATCTAAATTCACCTCAGTGTTCAGTTCTTGAGTCCGTTGATGGTCTCAACTACAGCGTTGAATGCTTCTGTGTTGCTCTTTGGAATTTCCATAAGAGCGATGGAAGCAGTCTTGACTCCGTTTGGAAGTCCTGTTTCTTTTGCAAGGAATTCTTGAGAAGGAACGTATCCGTATGGGATCCCTTTTTCTTCACAAATCAAAGGAATGTGAGCCAGAAGTTCTGGTGGGTTAACGTCTTCTGCAAGGACGACGAATTGTGCAGTACCGCGTTCTGCGGACTTTGTTACTTCGTTGCTTCCTTTCTTAATTCGGCCACCGGAATTTGCTCGAATGAGCTCATAAATTTTGTCGGCAGCGTCGCTTGGGGTTTCAAATCGTACATGTACACTCATTGGTATTACCTCGTGTGGTAATCCTTCGGCTGTAACTCGTCCATATAAACGCATTGGACGAGAAATTGAACACAGTAAAGCGGTCAGTTGTTGAGAAGTTCTCGCACACCACGTGCCAACGCTTCACCTGCATCGATGACTGAGCGAGGATTCGCCAAACTACCTGTTGCGTGAACACCGTCAACAAATTGTGTGAGCCGTCGAATTGCTCCACCCGTGAAGAGGCCGTGGGAACAAGCGGCGTGAACTTCTGTAGCACCTTGACTTCTCAAAGCATCAGCAGCGCGACAGATTGTTCCACCAGTTGCAATCATATCATCGACGATTGCCACAACTTTTCCTTTGACATCCAAATCTTTCGCTTTGTGGATAATTGTATGAGCATCAATACGAGTCTTCTCCAGGTAAGAGAATTCACAATCGATTAATTGTGCAACTTGACTTGCACGATCGATTGCACCTTTGTCAGGCGAGAGAATGAAATCAGGTTTGACTTCGGACAGAAGGTGATTCGCCAACTCCGGCATTGCCGAGGTAAATGCGACTGGAATATCCAGATTTTCAAGGACTTGTGGAGCGTGTAAATCGAGTACCGTCAAGCCATCACACTGTGTTGCGAGCATATCGGCAATCGCCCGTGCTGAGATGACTTCTCCAGGCTTGAAACGCTTGTCTTGTCGAGAATATCCGAAATATGGTACCGCAAGGTATACCCCGGGGCCGATATTCTCCATTCTTTGAGGTTCTATACCTCGTAGGTTTTCTAAGGAACCTTTTCGAACATCAGAAATTGCTTTGAGCATGAGGAGTGTTTCAACAATGCCAGCATCTGGGAATGTGTTTGATACAACAACGACAGGTTCCTTGCGAATGGCTTCGATTTGTTCTTCAGGAATTCGAATGTATCCTTCAGTATCAGGGAATCGTCGAGCTTCAAGTTGAACATGATCCCAGTTCAGTGCAAGTGCAAGTTGTTCTGCTACCTGTTGTGCATTACTTCCTGAGACAACGACCATGGCTTTCCCTCAATACGTGCTGAACGCCGCCCGTTCATGTGCTTTGCGAGTCTTTCGACAGCCAAAAGATGAGGGTTGGTGCGCGAGGCAGGACTTGAACCTGCGACCTCCCGGTTATCAGCCGGGTGCTCTAACCGACTAAGCCACCCGCGCAAGGGCAAACCTGCGACCTACAACCCTGTCATAAGAATGACGGTCGTTTGAATATCACTCTTCGTCGAAATCAGGATCGTTAATTGCGATGTATGAAGGCAACTGTAAGACACGATCGAAGGTTCGAGAGAGAACAATCTCGTCGAGGCGCTCACGAGTTCTTGCGAACGCCGTGATTGGAATTTTGATTTCTGTGCCGATTCCATACTGCTTTTGAGCATGGAGTCGAGTTCGAACTGTGAATCCTTTGTATGTACGCTTGACTTTGACCATGTCGACGATAACGCCGACTTCTCGGCCTTGGTTGTCTAGGACAGCTCGGTCGAGCATTTCATCAGGAGCGTAGAGTTTCTCATCAATACGGATGGTGTTTCTCCATCTTCGTTGTAGTTCACGCATGGACTTTGACAACTTTACAGTGCCATCGTTTTGGATGCTGTGCACCAATTCCTTTGGTAAAGGTGCTAGTTCTGCAGGCTTACGCATGTATTCGTCAGCGACATCTGTCTCAACTTGGATCCGCATCGATTGGACGCGTGCCTCGTTAGGGTGGTGTCGTTCACCAACAATTGTTCCTACTTTTTTGTCGTTCACATAGACATCCCGGTGTACTAATTCCTGGATGTTGTATTCTTTATCTGCCATAATTTCCCATCTCCTCGGGACTTGCCCGGTTATCCACTGTTCGTCCGACCCGCCTATTATAGTCTTCGACTACAATAATCGAATTTTCAATTGGAATTTTGATTTATAGAACGTTGAACTCAATTGAGAGAGTGATTTATTTTTGTTTTTGGAATGTCGTATAATTCTCATAATATACTGTAATTTCATTTACGATACTTTCCAATTTCAATTGGATTCAGTAAAACAAAGTATGCGATTCAGATCGAGTGTATTTTCCCCCATAAAAACATGAAATAGAAGAAATTCCAATTGGATTTTCATAAATTACACTACTGTGAGCGTATGCCAACCTCTGATACGGAGGTGTTGAAACTGGCTACAGGGCTATGTTCAAAGGAGGTCTTTGACACCCTCTTACCATGGCGGATAATCCTCTCACCATACTTCACCACCTTCGAGACGTAAGCGGAGAACCTGAAACCGTGGGACTCACCGATGAAATCATCACTCGATTTTGTGCAACTGATGCCCAGCTTGTACAGGCGATCAACGAAGCCAGTACCGCCCATCAGGCTTTGATTAAAGAATTTGGAATGGATGTTATGGCTCTTCCAGAATCAGAACTCATTCCACATCTGCAAGAAGACTATGTGAACTTCTACGCTCCTGCTACAGTGAATCCATACATTCCAATTGCAGGACGTGGACCTTGGTTGGTGACTTCCAGCGGAGCGGTACTTCACGATAATGGCGGATATGGTATGCTTGGAAGCGGACACGGCCCTGATTCCATCATTAAGGCGATGTCCCAGAATTGGATAATGGCAAACATCATGACTCCTTCTTTCTCTCAAAAACGTCTTGGAGAACGCCTTCGCAAGGAACTTGGCCATACACGTGGTCATTGTCCGTTTGATCGCTTCATCTGTATGAACAGCGGTTCTGAATCTGTTACTGTCAGTCTTCGTATTGCTGATGTTAACGCAAAGAGTATGACAGATCCTGGTGGCAGACACGAAGGAAAACCAATCAAATTACTCGCAGTCGAGCGTGCATTCCACGGAAGAACAGGTCGACCTGCTCAAATCTCCCACTCTTGTATGACCAGTTACAAGAAGAACCTTGCAAGCTTCAGAGATATGGACAATTTACTCTTGGTACCTGCAAACGACATTCCCTCTCTGCAAGCAATGTTCAAGCGTGCAGATGATGAAGGCTTCTTTATCGAAATGATGGCACTTGAGCCCGTACAAGGTGAAGGAAGCCCAGGCCGATGTGTTGACAGAGCATTCTATGATGAAGCTCGTAGACTTACAAATGAACATGGTTCAATGCTCATGGTCGACTCAGTTCAAGCAGGATTAAGAGGGCAAGGTTGCCTTTCTGTCGTTGATTATCAAGGATTTGAGGATGCTGAAGCACCTGATCTTGAAGCATGGTCAAAAGCACTCAATGCAGGACAATATCCTCTGTCTGTGCTTGGTATGAACAAGCGAGCAAGCGAACTCTACGTTGTTGGAATCTATGGGAACACCATGACTACCAATCCACGGGCTCTTGAAACTGCAGTTGCAGTTCTAGACCACATTACTCCGGAACTTCGTACCAATATCCGTGACCGTGGTGCAGAAATGGTTGAGAAACTCAAACTACTGCAAAAACAATATCCGAATGAAATCCTTGAAGTTCAAGGAACTGGATTACTTGTATGTGCAGAACTTGACCCTGAACGTTTCCAAGTCGTTGGATTTGACATGGTCGAAGTATGGTGCAGAAAGCATGGTCTTGGAGTCATTCACGGTGGTGTCAATGCACTTCGCTACACGCCGAATTTCAATATTACTTCTGAGGAAGTCGATCTCGTTGTTGACCTCACACGACAAGCGATCGAAGCATTCCTTTGAGTGAGAACAATGCGACGAATACAGATTCAACATCTGGAAGGTTCTGTTGCACAATCCTTTGTTGAACGCTTGTTAATGTTCGAATGTACTGTTTGTATTGATTCGCCCCTTGTTGAATCCTATTCTGAGCGTTATGCAGCAATTCTTGCGACTGGTCTTTCTTCTATTGAAGCATCAGGGAATGAAGATACCTGTTTCTCTTTCTTCAATCAAGAAAATATCGTAACAGTTGACTCTGAAGGATTTACTTCACAAATACGATTGCATGATGTTCTTCCAACAGGTCCGAACACGGGCTTGAATCATATCTTTCTCGAGCAACTCTGGAATCAAAAAGAAGCCTCTCATCAGGCTACAGGTATGTATTATTGGGTTTCAGAATCAGATGTCGTTGAAGCATTAGTTCGTATTGCACTCCATTCACCAACACTACCAGATATTGTGGACATTGCAGGACGTAGAGGATGGCAGGCTCAGCAAACCATCGATGAATTCTCTATGCTTTGGCAGAGAACACAAGCAGGTTCGACTGGGACATTCACAGCTTCATTACTTGATCAACCGCCTTCCCCAAAGATAAGCGTGGTTCCGATTCAAGATGTTGTGGAACAACAACGGCCTCCGCTTGGACCACTGCATGATGTATTAATGGAATGCGATGAGCAAGGTTGGCAACCAACCAGCCCATTACGAACCGGATTGATGCTTTACTTAGCGGGTCGAATCAACGATTGAAAATATCGCTTCCAAGTAGTGGGAGTAAGACACTTGCATCGCCTTCAACACACATATTTGGTGCTTCAGGACGCATCTTGCCCCAACTGATTGCTTCACGAAGACGAGCGCCTGAGAGGCTTCCATCATGTTCAGGAGCAGTTGTAATGTAAACAGCAGAGTCAAGTCCGCCTCTGTATTGATTCCACCAAATGACGTGATGCTTTGAGATACCCCCGCCAATCATGAGCGCATTGGATGTTTCAACATCCCATGTTAGGTCAGACATCACTTGCTCGTCTGCGAGTGTATCGATATGGAAATCACGATGACGTTGACGGAACATGAACAGTTGTGCACCAATCGATCCATCGGTAATGCCGGGGATACAGACTGGAATTTGATTCTTCCAAGCCCAATAGATGAGAGAGTTTGGCGTTCCTATTCGCTTTCCTAATTCCCATACAAGGTGAATTGAACCAAAGCCAAGCCATGCATCAGCACCAGTCTTACCGGTTTCCTTTAACCGGTCTTGATAGATCTCTTCGAGTGCTGGCATAACAACTGCTTCAATGATTTCTCCGTAGGAAGAATTTGGGACAATGACGTTACCTAAGCGCATCAAGGAATGCTCACCAAGTTCAATATCATCGAGTTCGAACGCACCGTGATAGTAGTCCTTGTAGGAACGAGCGATATCGTGATCGAGCGTTCCACATGTTGTTGAAAGGACATTGAACATCTTGGTCTTAACAGCCTCAACAAAGAATGAACGCGTACCAGTAGCGCACAGACATGCTGGGAATGAAAGCCAATTTGTTACTTTGCTCAGATCACCATTCACCGCATCAGATTGCTGCTTCATATCAAGGAGAATATCGCGAGCTGTAGCGAGTTTTGTAGCAGTAAAACCTCCTGCTTGTGCCATCTGGTCGATGAGAGACGTGGTTTGAGTTGCTTTGGAAAAGTCGTAATCCTGAACGGGGATATCGAATTCGTCTGGGTCAATCGCCATACCTTGTCGCCTGCGTTTCCCTTCATCAACCTTTCATGATGATTGAAGAGGCAATGGAATATCTAATCGCTCGAGTAAACGCTCAACCGAGCGTAAGGTGCCATGGACTGAAGGATGGATAGTATGGTCGCCGATGTAATAGACGCCATCATGAACCAATTCCAGCCGTTCTCGGCCTTTTGCAGTAACAGATCCTGATGGAAGTGCATAATCGACATGTGTCGTTCCTACGAGTTTCCAAGACGAGGTATCTTGGCCAAACCATTGCTCAAGTTCCTCATGAATGGTTTTTTGAACTGCCTTTTTACGATGTTCGGATGCGATTTCACCGACCACCGTAGCGACAACGAGATGCTTACTCGAAGGATGCAAGAGTGTTGGTACGTGGACATGGAGGATGTTCTGACTCTCTTGTTCATACTCACGGTTGAGCAGTAATCGAGGTTTATCAAGAGGTGATTGTTCTGCCTCAAAAACGAACGTAGCCGTCTGTTTGCGAACGATTTGTTGAGGGTTATCGAGCCAAGTGTTCGCAATATGTTGAGGTACAGCTACAACAACGAGATCAGCCTCCATTGTTTCTCCATTGTCAAGTACAACTCCTGAGGATGAGACTGAACGAACCTTCGTATTGTAGTGAATGGTCTTCTCTTTCAGATGAGATGCAAGTTGTTTAGGGACTGCATGAATCCCATCTTTTGGCATCGTCATGCTTCCATGTGACATAGAAGCCCAGGTAAAGGAAGCAAATGATGTACGTTCTCGACGTTTATTATCAAGAGTAATTCCAGTGAAGAGTGGATGCAAAAATGTGTTCCTAAACGCTGAACTAAAGCGCATCGATTCGAAACCTTTGTCGATTGATTGGGTGGGATAATCCATTGCATATTCAATGTCCTTCTTCTTCGATTTTAATCGCCATCGAAGCATCCGTAGGGAATTCCATATCCCTGCTGTAAACAGAGACGGGAGCATTAACAACGGCGCTCGCAGAGGATCGCCAAGTGTCTGTAATCGGCCACTTGACGGGGTGATAAGACTCGTAGCAGGGTCCATTGGTTTGAGTTCTAATCGATCAATGTCAAGCCATCTCCCTAAAGTTGGATACGCTGTGTGAAGGACGTGGAATCCTTCATCGACGATGTGTTTACCAAGAGTAGTTGTCTTCATCCGGCCGCCAATTCGGTCAGATGATTCCAGAAGGACGCACTCGTATCCATGTTGCTCAAGAGCCCATGTCGCTGCTATTCCAGCAAGACCCGCCCCGACAACAACTGCTCTCACGTCCGTCCCTCAGGCTAGGACGTTGGCCATTCCACCATCAAGGTGTAGGACTTGACCTGTCAAGTTGTCAGGAGCATCGGTAAGCAGCCAGTACATGGCTGAAGCAGCCTCTTCTTTCTTGTTGATTCGTTGTGTTGGAATCTTTTGGGCAGCAGTTTCACGCATTGCATCACTTGAGAGAATCTTGCTTGCCATCTTCGTATCTGTAAGTCCCGGTGCGACAGCGTTGATTCTCAGACCACGACGTGCATATGTTGCCGCAGATGCCCGAACCATTGCTTCAATGCCACCTTTAGCAGCAGCAATTGCTTCGTGGTTAACCAGTCCAAGGGAACCAGCTACGCTTGAAGAGAAGACCATGCGCCCACTTCCTTGTCGAAGCATTGCCTTTCCTGCGATGGAGAGGGCAAGGAACGCAGAGGTGAGGTTTGTTGTAATTACTTCCTCAAAAGCGTCTTTGTTGAGAGCATGAGGGGGGCGGATGACAATGGATCCAACACAATGCAGCAAGCCGTTAATCTCGCCTTGTTCCTTTGCATCAGCGATGCACTGCTTCATGTCTTCTTCGCTTGTAGCGTCACCAATCGTTACGGTGATTCCACGAGAAGTAAGGGACGCTTCATGTTCCGGATTTCGAATGAGACAATGCACGCTGTGTCCATCGTCGAGCAGTCGTGTGGTTACATCTTGAGCAATATCGCTGTTTCCGCCAATAATAAGGTAGTTCATACCCTAAAGAAAGCGGGTTACCTTTTGAATCGCAGTTTTCAGCCATGAGAAAAACATCCCTTCAAAACCCGATACCTTGACCCACAATCATGCAAGAACAAGATGCTTGGCTAGCAGATGTTCGCTCTGTCCACATACTCGGAGCAGGTTTGCGCCAAGATAGACCTGCGCACCAAGCCTTCCACGATGCTGGGCATCTCGGATACCGGATGGTACCCGTCCACCCCAACGCTGCTGGCAACACGCTCTTAGGGCGTCCAATCCGCCCACATCCTTGGCTCGAGGATGAGCCTGAACTGTTCGTCCTATTCCTTTCTCCAGAGCGTGTTATGAATCAATTGCGTTCATGGTTGCTTGAAGGACGTGTGATTCCGTTCATCTGGCTTCAGCCTGGGGCTGAAAGCGATGATGTGGTCGAGTTCCTCGAATCTGCCAACATTGGCCACAGTATTGGACGATGTTGGGTCGTGACTGTACGGGACGGAAATATTCACTGCAGTAACTCATTTGAAGAACAAAAGTGGTACCTGCAAACAACATCTCTCGATGGAAGTGAATGCTCTATTTGGAGAACGTTTGAATTTGGAACACAACACGCCCTTACAGAACCTCTGGAATGGGTCGGAGATCACCTCGACTTGAGCCGTTCAAACGAAACAATCCCTCGCTACATTCGTTCATTGGTGGGAGAGGATGAATCTCTTGAACAAGCAGCAGTACGATTGGCTAACTGATTACATCGACTGTTCAAGTTCGTAAATCCGGTCACGCAAACGGGCAGCTTCTTCGAAATCGAGTTGTTTTGCAGCCTCTTTCATAGCCGATTTCAATTCTGCGAGCAAATCCATTCGTTGTTGGGGTGTAAGCGAAGATTTGACATCACCCGACTCAACATATTCTAATTGAATTTTTGAATTTTCAATTGGAGTTTTTGTTTCACTATGAGCCCACGCACCAGCGCCTAAATTCAGTTTTGAGGCCCAATCTCCATCCTTTCTACCGCCTTTCTTAGCGACCAAACGACGTTTTCCATCAGATGTGGTGGATGTTCCTGCGATAAGATCTTCAGATTCGGAACCCATCTGCGGTAAGGCTTTGATAATGGTCTTAGGAGTGATTCCATGCTTCTCATTGTGAGCATTTTGCCGCACTCTACGCTCAAGAGTCTGGCGTATACTCGCTTCCATAGCAGGACTCATTCCATTTGCATACAACAGAACACGACCATTTTCATTTCGAGCTGCACGTCCAATGGTTTGGAGTAAGGATCGTTCATTTCGCAAAAAGCCTTGCCGGTCAGCATCAAAGATGGCTACAAGACTGACTTCAGGAATATCCAACCCTTCTCGTAAGAGATTGATTCCAACAACAACATCGATGTGTCCTATACGCAAAGCATTGAGAATCTCAGTACGCTCGATGGTATCGATTTCAGAATGCAAATGATGGGCCTTAACGCCCATGCGGTTGAGATATTCTGCAACTTCTTCTGCGAATTTGATGGTCAAGACAGTCACAAGTGTCCGTTCTCCTCGTTCGATTCGAAGATTGATTTCTGAAAGAAGATCAGCGATTTGCCCTTCAGTTGGACGAACTTCGATGTTCGGATCAAGAAGCCCAGTTGGTCGTAATTCCATCTTAGCAATACCTTGAATGTTCAGAAGTAAATCGTACATTGTCTCTGAGTCAGGATGCTTCTTGGCCTTTGCATGGGCTGGTTTTGCTCCGCCTGCAGAGGCTACGTGTTCAAGTCCGAGTGGAACTTTTTGACCAGTGATTTCACACAAGTGACGTAGTTCACGTTCACCTGGTGTTGCAGAGACATAGACCATTTGAGGTACGAGATGTTGGAATTCAGGCATCTTAAGGGGGCGATTGTCAGCAGCCGTTGGTAAGCGGAATCCGTGCTCGATCAGACTGTCCTTCCTTGATTTATCGCCGAAGTACATGCCTCCAACTTGTGGGAGCGTTACGTGAGATTCATCCATAATGACGAGGAATTTCTTTGGGTCGCCATGGAACTGACGAGCACATGCGGAAAAGAAGTCGAGTAGACAATACGGTCGTTCCCCCGGTTCTCTGCCATCAAAGTGTAGCGAATAGTTCTCAATAGCCTGACAATGTCCGATTTCACGGAGCATCTCAAGATCGTACTTTGTCCGCTGTTCTAGGCGATGTTGCTCAAGTGTACGTCCAGCCATTGCGAACTCAGTCAAACGTAATTCCATCTCTGTTTCAATGCTTTCAAGAGCACTTTCGAACCGATCCTCACTTGTCATGAAGAATTCCTTTGGATGAATCCAAGCCTCATCGAGTGTGTCAAGAATCTCCCAAGAAACAGGATCGCATACATGCACATCAGTGACACCATCTAAATCGAATCGTATTCGCAATGGATCATCACGGGAAGGCATCCACACATCCAGAACTTCACCACGCAACCGACATTCACCTCTCGAGAGGTCATTCGTCGTTCGAGTGTATTGTAATCCAACCAGTTCGCGAATCAAATCGGTCGGTTCGATTTGCTGTTCACGATGGACGCGAACGTGATGTTCAAGGAACGTTTCTGGTGGATTTAAACCGTAAATACATGATACTGAGGAGACGATAACACAGTCTGGACGACTGACTAAACTGGCTACAGCCGCAAACCGTTCTTGATCGATCTGTTCGTTAATTGATAATTCTTTATCGATATATAGGTCACGCTTAGCAAGATAGGCTTCTGGTTGATAGTAATCATAGTGGGAAACATAGTACTCAACCGCATTTTCAGGAAAATAGCCTGCTACTTCATGATACAATTGTCGTGCAAGTGTTTTGTTGTGGCTGAGAATAAGTGTTGGAATGTTTAGTCGTTCGATTAGATTCGCCATAGCGAAGGTCTTACCACTCCCAGTAACTCCGAGCATAATGCAACGTTCTTGACCATTCTCAAGTTGTTCCATAAGCGTTTCAATGGCTTTGGGTTGATCCCCAGAAGGTTCAAACTCACTATGGAGATTAAATCGCTTTACGGATGGATGGAGGTGCTCCAATGCAGCCCCTTCCAAAGCCTTGGACAAATCGAACGGATCACGCTCTTGTAAATCGATTTCTGAGACTTCTTGGTCTGCGAGGTGCTCGAAGGCACCATCGTCATCCCACGTCTCGGTCATGGTTGTCCTTGATGGCAACCCTTCAAGAACATGCGTCTAAGGAAGATACAATCCACCATTGGCATGAAGGACTGAACCTGTGATGTATGCTGCATCATTACTCAACAAGAATGAGACGATAGAAGCCATATCATCGCCAGTTCCAATCCTCTTGAGTGGAACTTCCTGAATTCGTTGGTTCCGTTTCTCATCAGAATCGCCAGCAAGAATATCCGTATCGACATAACCTGGGGCAAGAACGTTGACTCTCTTTCCTTCAGGACCAACGGCAAGGGCAAGAGAACGTGCCCATGTGCTAAGAGCAGCCTTTGAAGCAGCATAGTCAGCACCATGTGGTGATCCACGGGTTGCGAGTTGAGAACTGACGACAACCATGTTGGCCTGAGGTGCAAGATGTGATTGGACTACTTTCCAAACATTGACTGCACCCTCGAAGTTTGCTTTCATCGTATGTCTCAATTGTTTCATTTCCATGTCTTGAGCAGGAACACGATCGTACGTTCCATGATTGAGAACCAGTGCTTCAATGGTTCGATGCATCCATGGATGGATTCCCAAAAGGCCAACTTCGCCATCATCTGAACAGTCAACCTTGACCGCTAATGCATCTCCTCCAGAGTTGCGAATCTCATCAACGACCATTTCTGCTGGTTTTGAGGACGTATTGTAGGTGAGGAGGACATCATAGCCATCTGCAGCCAATCGATGGCTAATAGCAGCTCCAATACCTCTTCCTCCGCCTGTTACGAGGGCAACTGGACGAGAGGTCATACTATCCCCACGCGTAACGTATTGATGAATTCATTGCAAAAACTGAGCAAGTTGAGGTGGCTGCCATCCTTCCGGCTTGAGCACCTTTCCATCCTCTCTTCGAATGACCTTACCATCGACAAGTTTCGCCATATTGCTTCGATGAACTTCATTGAATGCATCATCATAAATGTCTTGCATACCATGATTGATGATGGTTCCTGCAAGAATGTACCCAATGTCTGCGAGAGCATCCAAGACTTCGACAAGATCGCCTGCACGAGCAGCTTCTGCGTATTCTTGTACTTCTTCCATCAAGAGTTTAATTCTCAATTCGATCAACTCGTCAGGACCGAGCCCTGGTGCATCGAGTTTCGGGATTTCAAAGGCTTCATTGAATTCAAGCAAGGACTTGACAAGTGGGTTCATAGTCCCAATACAACCGATTGGGTTCATCAATCTTCCACAGTGTTTCAATCGATGCTCAAAACTGGATTTCGTAAGAAGCGCGTGTATATCGCTCGTCCAGTAAGGACGATAGGGAACATTAATGCTGATACTAATGCAATTGTAGCACCGCCTCCTGTTCCCAGTTCAGCAGAATAATAGATGCCGAGAAGAACAGAGGACAATCCAAAGAATTGGGTCCATAACATACAACCTTTGAAACTACGGCCAATGAGTTGTCCTGTTGCCGCCGGCGTCACCAAGAGTGAAGTTACAAGGAGTACTCCGACAACGTTCACCATCGCCACCACAACTGCAGCAGTCATTACGCTAAACCAAAGGCCAATGAAGCGAACAGGAATGCCCTGCAACCTTGCGGCGACAGGATCGAGAGTAGTAGCAAGTAGACCTCCATGGAGAAGGTAAAGTGAGCTTAAGGCAAAGATTGCTACTATGACAATTAAATCGAGTTTATTGCTATCGATTAGGTTTATGTTTCCGTAAAGAAATCCTTCAATATCTGTTGTAATGCCTCCACCCCATAGACGAAGAACAACCAATCCTAATGCGAGTGTTCCGGTTAAGAAAATCCCGATAGCTGCATCTCCAGTAAGCAACTCCCGTGCTTGCATTTCATGAATAAGAATGGAAGCTATGATGCAGAATACGAGCCCATACCAAAGTGGTGCGGTCGAACTGAGAGCAACTCCTACTGCAATTCCACCGAAAGAGACGTGGGCAAGCCCATCACCCATCAAGGCAAGATTTCTCATGATGAGGAATCCTCCCAGAAAACCCCCAATAATCGTTACAATAATTGCTGCAATCAGCGCCCGTTGAAACAATTCCATCTCAAAATAGGCTGGAAATGTAGTACCTGGCATAAATGGACCAATCAATTCCAAAATCGGTGCAAGTACCGATAATACGAATTCACTTATCCCCATTATTCTTCCTCCACTTTCGGTTTACTGATACCTTCTTTGAGACTGATTATTATTGGTTCAGGTGCATGGACGTTTCGTATGCCACGTAAGGTGGCTAAGCTGAGTAAGTCAGGGAATTCACTTGGAGGGCCGTCGTATTGGATCCCACCTCGGCAACAATCGTTGAGTTGAATCAAATCGAGATAGATCACTCGATGTGCAGATTGCCGTATCGCCGCTAAATCATGCGATACCATGAGCAAGGTCTTGTTTTGTGTATGACATAAATCATCAAGCAATTTCAATAACGAGTTCCTAGAATCTCTATCAACACCTACGAGAGGTTCGTCAAAGACTAGAATTTCCGCATTGGAAACCAATGCCCTTCCGATGACTGCTCGTTGACGCTGCCCTCCTGAGAGGCTGTAAATGTCAACATCTGCAACATCCCTCAGTCCAACCAATTCCAGCGCATTTTCCACCTTTGCGCGAATCTCTTTCCTATTCTTGAAAAATGGCAACATGGTCTTAGCCGTAAGAACGCCAAGAGAGATAAGTTCTCGAACGGTAATCCGTATGTTCTTTGGAAGGTTAGATGCAGCTTGAGATACCCATGCAACCCGGCCATTATGGCTCATTCTCTTTGAATCCTGGCCAAATATTTCGACACTGCCACTCGTTGGATTGAGTAGGCCTAATATCGCCATCAAGAGCGTGGTTTTCCCACTTCCATTCGGACCAACTAATCCGACGAAATCACCTTGACGTATTGTCAAATTGATGTCATCCAAGACGATCGTATTGCCCCTTGAGACAGACAAATCAGAGGCCTTGATGACAATTTCACCATCATGCGAAAGGTGTCCTCCCATCAAATACCCCATGAAGTTACAACATTTACAATGTCATATCATTATGGGCTCTTGCCATCATGTATTTAGCAACTTAGTCCAGACTTGAGTGCGTCAAGGTTCTTCTCCATCAAAGAGAGATAATCCTCGCCGGATTCCTTAGGTTGTAGTTCCATTGTGTAAAGAATCTGGATTTCTACGCCATCTGGCATGGTTGAAGACTTTGTCTGTTCAACGATGCTTGCTACAGCAGATAGGTCAGTGTATTCTTCGACGTAGAAGATGGTGATTCCATCTTCAGTGATTTGTTCAACAACTTCCAGGATATCTGCAGCAGATGGTTCTCCTTCAGGATCGAGGCCGTGTACTGTAACAAATTCCATACCATATCGCTGAGACATGTAGGAGTATGCGTTGTGGTTTGATACAACTGTATCCTTTTCACATGTTCCGTTCGCTCCGAAGGTATCTTCGTACTTCAGGTGCAGAGCATCCAAACTTGCCATGTACGCATCCGCATTGGATTGGAAGTTATCTGCAAGGTCCGGGAATGCAATCTTCATCTCTTCAAGAACACGGTTTACTTGTGCCTTGAATGCAAGAGGGTCGAGCCAGCTGTGTGGATCGAATGCAATCTCTTCATCAGCGTGGTCGCTGTGGTCATCGCCTTCTTCATCAGAGTGGTCGTCATGGTCGTCCTCGCCAGCGTGGTCATCATGACCGTCTTCTCCAGCATGGTCGTCGTGGTCGTCGTGGTCATCATGACCTCCTTCGCCCATCAAGATGTGGAATTTAATCGACATTGGAAGTGCAAATCCATATTCGCCTTCCTCTTCAATGTGTAGCGTAGCGTATCCCATTCCTTCTTCTTCGTGCTCGTCCATGTCAGTAAACATAGTAAGTTCTGAAGCGTCGATATAATTGTCGGAATTTGTGTCCATCATAGTGAACATCAACTCCATCATTTCGGTCTCGTTGATTGAACCATCGTCTTCGCCGTCGTGGTCATCATCGCCATGGTCATCATGGTCGTCGTGATCATCATCGCCATGGTCATCATGATCCTCGTCTCCCATAGATTCCATCATGTGCATGAATTCACTCATCGATAATTGGTTATCGTTATCGTCATCAAAGGCAATCATCATAATTTCTACGGTTGCGGATTCCATGTCATCTTCGATGGTATCCATGGATACTATGAAGGATGAAAGTTCTGAGAGTTGCAAGAGTGTATCATCATCAGCATCAGAGGCATTGAATGCGTCCATCATCTTGTTCATCATGTATTCTTCTGCAGCTTCTTCAAGGGCGTCGTGTTCATCATGATCTCCGCCGTCAGCAGCAGTCCACATGAGATTTGCATCTTCACATGCCGTTTGGGTGTCATATGATGTGTCTACTGAATGGGTGCTCGTATTGTAGCAAACCATTTCATCATCGCCGTGGTCATCATCGTGATCGTGGTCTTCTTCGAAGGAACCCCAGAATTCGTCCCAAGAGACAGCGCTGTCATTGTTTGTGTCAAACATTGCAAGCGCTTGTTCTGGAGTCATGTCCTCATGGTCATCATCACCGTGGTCATCATGGTCACTGTGGTCATC
>CAXAHE010000010.1:0-31873 GCA_963968475.1 uncultured Candidatus Poseidoniales archaeon
TACGTAATCGAGGCCATCTCTCCCTTGCTTCTTGGTCAGTATTAGAGCAATATTCCAATGAAATAGCCCCTCTATTACTCGAGCCGAAAGTATCCCAACAGGCCTGGAAAAAGATTGCTTGGCACCGAGAACAAGGTCATCGATTGGTCTTAGTCACCGCTACAGTAGCACCCATGGCAGAAGCAATGGGTCGAATACTAGGCATGGATGAAGTATATGGCTGTGGGCCAAGCACCCGTAATGGAATTCTCTCGGGCTCTGAACGAGGATGGTCAGTTCCACGCCGTAAAGGAAAGGTGCCTGTAGTTCAAATGGACGCCAAGGAAAACGGCCACGATCTCTCCAAATGCTATGGGTACGGGAATACGCTTGCTGACTCATGGTTTATGCGAATCTGCGGTCATGCGATAGCAGTTAACCCAGAATCCTCTTTGAGGTCATTTGCAAAAGAGAACGAATGGGAAATCGTTGAATGGCCTTAGCACCTTCATATAGTCTTGAAAATAGAATCTCTCATGAGCGATTTATTCGATACCGATGATGAAAACGAGAAAGAAACCCCTTCAGCCTCTTCTGAGTATCAAGAAGAGAAAAAGAACGTGTTCAAGAATCTCGTTACTGATAGTTTTACAGCAATGCAGACTTCCTTTGACTACCTTCTAAAAACAATTGAAAGAAATCCAGACCGGATTATTTTCGGAGTTGATAAAATAATCATTCTTGGAAAACTCGCCACCTATTCAATACCTCTTGAGGGGTTAATTCAACGAATGAGAAATCCCTATGCTGGTGGAACCGGGCTTAATTCAACAACTGCTACGTTCAAGGGGAAGCTCGATGGAAAAGAAACATCAGTATGTATCCAGCCAGATCATCACAACGTCGCCAATCTCCCCGGATGCGATGTTCTCGATTCTTATTTCTTGATGCTCCTCAATGACGACAAGTTCATTCAACAAGAGAGACATGGTCCCCTGCGACATTCATTGCTCAACTTGTATGGTCTCTCTGCAAGCCCAGCTTCTGAAGCCTTCAAGGAATTCTTTGATGTAACGATGGAGGCAACATACATCCCTGGAGAAAGTGTGGTCGAAATTAAAGGAACAAATGGTTGGAAATGGAGAATGAGCGATGGCAATCCACTGGTTAAAGGCTTTACAATATGGTTCAAGAAACCAAGGCAAAGAGCATGGAAGAAAGTAGTCCCAGATACCGTAGAATTCGAGTATGCATACCATTATGAGGATGTATTCAGCGTCTTAGAACTGCTTTCTGATTCTCCTAGAGTTTTAGTTGAAGACGAAACATATGCTTCAGATGGATACTTTAGAAAGATGGTTGGGCCTCATTATTCACCTCTCGAGAAGCGATTAATCGCTGATGAAAACAACGAGCGCGAAGGCGCAGAGTCTTGAGTTGGCGGCCCCACCGCGATTCGAACACGGGTTGCTGGCTCCGCAAGCCGGCGTGATATCCAAGCTACACTATAGGGCCCTTGGTAATCGAATCCACCGACCACTTGGATATAAGCGCAACGGCACGATTTATCGATTTCTGTACAAGAGTTCATTGCGTTTATCCTTCTGGGCTTAGCATGGCAGTTCGTTTGCAAAGAGGGGTAGACTTTCCAATGGTCGACCTTGCAAATATCGCCTATTATCCGAGGATTTTCGACTTAGCACACCGTTTCTTTGAAGATTCCTGGGAATCAATCTGTGGAATCAAATACTCAGAACTTATTTTGGTACGACAGATCGGTTTCCCAGTCGTCCATGTTGAATCCGATTTCATTGCACCACTCCGATATGGAGATACAGTGACAGCAACAATATGGATTCAAAAAGTTGGAGATACATCGTGTACTTGGTGCTATGAATTCCACAATCAAGAAAATGTTTTACTTTGGACATCAACCCAGGTTACCGTTTGTGTGAATATGGATACAATGGAGCGTATTTCAATTCCAACTTTCCTTAGAACTGGGTTAGATAATTGCAGCAAAGGTGTTCAAAATGGATGAGGAAATACCCGACATGTTTGCAATTCGTCCAGATAGGAAGGGAGTGAAAACGGTCGCAATTCTACTTCTGTTAGGTGCACTTTTTTTCGGAGTTTTAGCATACACCGATCTCACAAATGCAAACTCGGAAGAACTATCTCAAGCCCAAATTGAAACACTAATCAATGTTCCAAACCAACAAGGTGAAAATCTTAGCATGGAACAATATCAAGATTTTCACAAGGAAATTAATGAATCCGATGGCTATCTGATAAGAGGAACTGCACTTGGAATAGGAAGCGTCTTCGTATTCATAGGCAGTATTCTTCTCTTCGGTATGAAACCAATAGGGGGGAAGATGGCCATGGTTGGCGCAGGCATCACCTTTGTTGGCGGAATATACGGATGCATGATCGTCTATGATGCTGCTAAGGAACATCTGCTTGAGTCTATGCTGGTTCAAACCCATGAGATTACGGGATATCTCTGTGGAGTATGCGCCTTTTTATGTGGGGCGATGGCTCTTCTTCCACTGATAAATGCGAGAGCAAAACTAGCGTTTAATGAAGCTAATTCAGTACAACTGGTTCAAGATGAATCCGAGTGATCTGCTGGTTTAGGCCACTTCTTTTTCAAGGCCTTTTCAAGATCTTCATTCAGGATAGCATTCCACCAATCACTTCCCTGCCAGATAGCATACTTGCCTCGGATACCTCGTAAATCAGCGCCTTTAAGTTTACAATTTCTGAAGTTTGAAAGATTGCACCGTGCCTTTCGTAAATCTGCGCCCCTAAAATCAGCTCCATCGAAAGCAGATTTCATGAGATCCGCTTCAACTAGGGATGCCTTACGGAAATCACAATCAGTAAAGTCGCCTTCCGTTAGATCGGCTTCATCGAGTATTGCTCTTCGAAACGTTGAGCCTTTGTGTCTCCCTTTACGGAGTAGACTCTTGCTATGATTTTGATATGAGTAGTCAAGAATGACGTTATCGTCGGATTCTGGGTCGTCCCGGGGGTCTCCCGTTCCGCCGCCTGACATGACCATGATTCACTCAGGATGTTGATTGTTTATCGAGGTGCGCCCTACCGGCATCGGTTAGAACAGCGAATCGATTCTTGTCTCCATGTTCATATGGCACTTCAAGCAAACCACGTTCTCTGAGTCTGTTCAGGTACAGAGAAAGATTGCCGGGAGGGTCTATTCCGCCATCGGAAAAGAGCTGGTTAACAACACGAGGAGGGCTATCTTGTATATTCTCAACATCACGAAGATAATGGATGGCGGCAAGTACTTGGTCGGGTTTCTTATTCAGTGCACAATTTTCGACAAGAGATCTAAACGCAGAGCCTCGTTCGGGAAGACCCGCATCTCTCGCAGCATCGATAGCTGCTTCAATTGCTGCATCTCTTGCATCTTTGACGCGTTCTAGGACAATTGACCAAGTGTCATCATGTCGCATTTGAATGAGCCTAGCATCCACTTCTACGGTTGCTCCACTTACGTCTATTTCTAAATTGCCAGCAGTGACCACTATTTTCGCTTGTGCTACCATGTGTATCGCTCTTAGGAGTTTGACCTCATTCATAACCCATTGTATTTTTGCAACGATAACAAAATATCTACGGATGTAACAAAATATCGCCCTCTAACTCTGCAATCGAAGCGTAATCGACTTGAAGTATAGGTAGTCTGCGTAGAGTGCAGGTGATACCATGGACGAAGCCCAAACCCGTCGAAAATCTCTACTCTTAGTTTCAATTTTACTGGTTTCAGTTCTATTCATCTCACCGTCTACCGGCTCAGCAACACAAGTTTCAACATTCGCTAACAATACCTCTAGCCTCTCGATATCTTCAGATGGCAACAATACCTCGCTTTCTTTAGAAATCGATTTAGAGAGAAATGTTACGTATCAAGATGCATCATTTATGGTTGATAGCTCTCATGCTTCTGCAACACCTGGAAGTGTATACATCAATAATAGTCAAGGCAATACAATTTGGAGTTACTCAGGCCTTGGTTATGGTGATTTATCGCATCAAAACAGTTTCCAGACAGGAGATACCTACGATCTGGTCCAGCTTAACAACAGCAGCGGGATGCCTACTCCAATTCTGCTTCCTAAGAACGCATCGTTACAAACTAGTCAAATGAACGTTACATATACGCCGAATATCGAAGCTCAATACGTCCAAGTAGGTTCTATTCAGAAAATGGAAATGGGCGATTCGAATGGCGATTCAATGGCTGATGCCTTTGTATTGTCAACACAGAATTACTCGACTGGAGTAGGGACTGGTTTTGCAGTCGTAACGAGTAACGCCACCACGATGACGTACAGCCTCTCCAACTGGACGGCAACTTGCCAAACATCAGGAGAAATCAGAGTTGCTGACATGAATAACGATTCATTTGATGATGTTGTCACGTTTTCGCAATACAACAATACAATGTGTATCCACTACTATAACTCAACCACTTCAGCTTACGACCCTTACTTCAATGTAAACATCACAACTTTCCCAATCGACGTAAAATTAGTAGATATGAACGGTGATAACTTTTCCGACTTTCTCACAATCCACGGATATTCCGGTGGTAATGGACTCGTTGCTCTTAGTTTATTCAACGGGACCACAAACGTATCAAGGATTGCAGATACAGCTGATATTTACAAGTATAACTTTATGCAGGGGAGAGCAAATTTACGCAGCATGTACGTCGGTGAATTCTTCGCTCCGAATCGCTCTGAAATGATTATCGTGGTCACAGATGATAATAACGATGCAACTGAAATCATCTACGATGCACAGACACAGACGATTAAACCGCCCGTCAATAAATTCCGCGGGCTATCTGAATTCTCTGTACCTGGCGATGTCGATGGTGACGGCGACATCGATTTCATTACACCCAAAAATATGGGTTCAGATATTCTAGTCAATAACGGACAAACGTGGACTCGGGTTCAAACAAATGTTCAGATCGATACCAATAACGCAAGTATTGCAGACCACAATAACGACGGAACCGCATCGTTCTTCTTACCCGATCCAGGATTTGGAGATAACAACCCTGCTACGGTTGATGGCGACATTGGATTTAGATCAATTGACGTTGCAGGCGTTGGAGCCCCTACATTGGAACCTCTTACGCCATGGTCTCAGCCGCGTGATATTCACTTTGCAGACGTAGATGCAGACGGGTTGATGGAACAATTTGTTCTTGCAGGGGAGTTCTCTCAAGGGATTTTCATTGGCGCTTGGCACAATCTGTCGATGGATGTTGACGTAGACAGCAATATGGATATATCGATAGAGGGCTACTCAAGCAGCACAATTTCAAGCATTGGAGTCCTAACTCTCTCAGACACGAACGATATCATACGAGACTCACTTTCACCACGTATTCCTGCCTATCCTGGGTTTTCTGATGGATACGGCATTGAAATGGTCAACAACATGATGTCTCTTTCCAGCAATTCAAATGGAACTGCAAATTTTACTGATTTGGATATCGCCTATGATGTTACCTTCCAAGTGACGACAAGCGCTGGAACCATTGGTTCACTAAGTAACTCTCTGAACCAACAAATGCTCCCTGGAACAGGAACCTATACTGTGATTTTACCGGTTGAAACAACTAAAGTCGGCAGTTTTGATGTTACTTCATTCAGTGCTAATTACACCCTCGGCGCACCGAATATTGCCTTGCCGCCTACGCCAGTCTTATCGATTCAATCGCTTACTGAAAATCACGTAACCATAGAATGGCAACAGTTGTCGAGTTACGGCTCCGATTTACTATCGTTCCAAATTTTCAAGATGTCATCATCAACTGCATATGATTGGACAACACCTCACGATATTGTGACTGGTTCGAATAATTATACTGACACTCAAGTTGACATCGGTTCAACCTACGGATACGTTGTACGTTCAAGTCACACCTATGGAGTCATAAGCAATCTTTCTCAATCCCTGACAGTAACTATCCCATACCCTGCTGCACCGGAAAATGCAACAAATGTTCAACTCATGGATCTCGACATAAGTGCTGAGACCACTCCTCTGCGTGCTTCTTGGGATCTAAGTGCAGATTCATTCGTCGAAGAATATCTTGTTTATGTATCGAACATGAGTCTAGATTCATCGACAGAAACTTCCGTTGAATTTACCTCAGAAAAGAATTTCAAATTGGGTGATAGAACGTATTCCCCTGTTGCAACACTTGCTAGCTCAATAACATCATATGACATCTCAGCCATGTCAGATTATACCGATTCAAGCGGTAGCGTTACCGGAGATGCAATCGAAGACACATCGCAGTATTGGGTTGCTATTGCTGCTGTAGACATCTATGACAACGTATCTCTTCCTCTTCCGTTTGCTGGACCGACAGTTTCCTTCAACAATAGCTATCTTCAAAGCAACTTAGACATCATAGTAACGACAGGGAACCCTGATCAATACCTTGTATCTACTCAACCCCTCAAGATTGAGATTCATGCAGCCGTTGAGGACGGAACTGGATTTTCACCTCTTGGAAATGCACAAATTACGCTGGTCATAACAGCTGGAACCGAAGAATCCACCTTATCTGGAACAACCGATGTTTCAGGTATATGGACGCCCGTGGATGTCACGAGTCTGCACGATATTGCTGCAGCAACCTTCCTGAATTTCAGTTCGACCTATGGTGAAAATCTTACATTAGATGCTACAATGGTAGCTATTGAGCCCACAGGTTTTCAACCGATCTTAGGCAACTCAGTACAATCGAACATGAGCACTGGAATTAGCGCTCTTCTTTCAGGCCCAACAGATATCGATAAGGATTCGAATGATGCGATAGATCTCAACATCACTCTAACTGCGAACGATGTCGATGACATCGCACAACAGGCTTCCTTGGAAGGGACATCAATTGCATGGACTGCATACAATGAATCAGACGTCGTAATCAATAGCGGAACTGAAACAATATCCCTAGGAAAAATTCGTGTTGTTTCAGAATTTGAAAACACAACATATATCCAATTCGATGTCATGACAAACGACCGAAATTGGTTTGGAACTTTATCGCATACGACTCTACTAAATGCGTATGTGAATGATTCAACAGATAACGAAACAGATACAAACACAACTGAGCCTGACTGGGAGCCAACAATTCTTTTATCTGCAACGGTTACCTGTGAAAGTTCAACAATTCTAACCAACAAGATGATGGATAGCGACCCGATTGAATGCCAAATAGTCAATCCAAATCCATTTGGGATTTCAGTAGAATTAACTGCTACAGATGTACCTGCATTGTTTAACAAACCGTCAACAGTGACCATCGCCGCAAATGGCTCTGAGACAATTTCGTTTGAACCAACATACGATCAGATATGGAATGCACAAAAAGATGAAGGCGTAGTAAAAATACTCAGTTTCTCAATCTATACAACATCTCCCGATTATAATTCACTTCAACCTACAATCACTTCAGACACCGTAGAATGGACTGCATCACAGGATGTTCCAGAAGACACATCAAAGACAGATGGCGATAACAAAGAGTCATCAAATACCCTGCTTTACGGGGGAATTGGCGTCGCAGTTCTCGCTTTAATATCTCTTGTAGTCGTTGGATACCGTCGAGCAAGCACAGGATTCGATGATGACGAATTCTATGGAAGCGACGATGAATTCCCTCCTGAAAAGAGCGAACCTGCTCAAGAGGTCCCAGAAGGACGCCCTCTGGACGAATTTGAAGACAAAACCATCAGTGCTGAACCTGAAATCATCGAACGTCCTGGCGATTCCTTAATTTCTGAACTATCTGGTGAAGATTCAAATGACTTCATCGAAGAACACGAGGAGCCACAAGCTGAAGAAGTTGAAGAAGCCGCCGAAGAAGATGACGGAATCTCAGTCGACGAATACGGAACTGAATGGTGGGAAGACGAGAACGGTACGTGGTGGTACCGCGAAGAAGGCGCTGAAGACTGGGCTGAATTCACAGAATGACAAGCGTGATATTTTTCTAACACGAGTCTACCAGAGGAATGAGGGGGAACCATGAGTCAGCAGTTTGGAACGTACGATCTCGTGCTTCGCTCCGGGGTTGATCCAACCACTGGGGGCGTTGCAGTGTGTGGTTTTACCACTGCTGGAATGGTTGGAGTTATTGCAACTTCACACATTATTGAATCCCTTGGATTGACCCAGCTAGGTACTGTAATGGATGAACGATTCCCTGCAGTAGCTCTCATACAAAATGAAGTTCCTCGACACCCAGTTCGAGTCTATCAAGGAAATGGAATTGGCGTCTTCACTGCTGAAATTCAATTCGAGAAAGAGCAAGATATTGCCTTTGGTTCAACTGTTTTAGAATGGTTTACTGCTGGGGGATTTGAACAACTTATCATAATCGATGGAATCCTTAAGCCTGAAAAAGAAGTTCAGGGCGAGGGATTGTTTGCTGTAGGCGCATCCGAGAAGGCAAGAAAGCGATTGAAAGAGATGGATTTGAATACAATTCAACGCGGAATTGTCTCTGGAATTACTGGCTTTTTGTTAAGTGAGGGAGACCGGCTCAATCTTGACATCACTGCTCTTCTCTCTGAAGCAAGCCCAATGTATCCCGATGTTCGCGCAGCAGCCGTTGCTATCGAAGCAATCACAGAAATGACAGGTGTTGAAATTCCACTTTCCAAGATGCTTGAAAATGCAAGAGAAATTGAACATTCAGTTCAGGAAATTATTCAGAATTCAACACCGCTTCTACCTTCTCCAGATGATGATGTTGAAAACGATCCTTCATTCGGTTGAATCCATTTTACGGACCATCTCTAGTACCACTTCATAAGGGGCTTTTGTAGCGATAATGGGCCTTAGATCTGGAATTCGAGCAGTTAGATACCCTTCCTCATTTAATGCTGCAATAAGGTCGATCATTGATGGCATTGATGCAGCTTTTGCCCAGGGGGCAATCTGGTCGTAGGGTAACAGAAGGTGCTCCGATGAAAGCAAGGTGGAAGCATCTGAAATATAACGAACAGATCGGCGTAATTCTCGTTCAGCATAGACTTGATCAAGATCACTCCACTCAAGCCCAATATCGCTTCCATCTTTCAAATCAGTCTCTGTTGGTAAACAGCAGTCGACAGCATGGTCCTCGGTCATCCTGCTTGTGATATCCTCATTCCACAAAGGCCCAATCCACATAGGTCCACTCGAACGTTCAAACTGTTCAGGTGTTGGATGTTTTACAAATGTGTAAGGGAGGTTATCGTGCCGAACTCTCCACCCCATCTGTTGTCGATTTTCATCAGCCCCCAATTTGCTCTTTCGAACGAGAACTGAGACACGAACATGATGGCCATCGAAGAGAGCAAGAATAGGCTCAATAGAGCGGTCTAGTCGTGCAGCACTGGTTGCTACAGTCCCGAGCAAGACTCGTACAGCATCATCATGTGCGTAATGATCGACGATTCCATTATGTCCGTATCTTCTCATCCCAGAGGTGGAAGATGACCCAGTTAATGCAGCAGTATCTGTTGCAGTCACTTCCAAAACACCTACGCGACCAAGCCCCTGTAATGCCGTATCAAGAAATTGTACAGGCGAACCAAATGGGTCGAGGTCAATCCATTGGAAGGACCCCTGAATCATTGCCATTCTCGCATCATAACGTTGGAAATGAATTCCATCTTCGGTAATGTGTTCAATCGGCATTTGCTCATCATCTAGTTCAGGAAAAGATCCCTCTGTCCTGTTCTTTCGAACGGAAGAAAGGGCCCAATCCAGCGCCTGAGAATCAAGATCATTTGCAGTAATATGGAGGCGCTCTTGTAATTCAGGAGCAATTTCATTTCTCCATCTTCGTACTCGAATTCCGGTTGCACACAATGCGTCAAGAGCTCGTATTGGGCGATTGTCTGCGAGCCAACCATGCTCAAGAGCGTCTTGCAATAAGAGCACAGAACGTGTTCGAGCAGGCGCCATTGCAGGATTTACGAAACCAGTTCTCGACCTTGCCACCGGCCCTCTTGGCATATGAGAAGGACGTTCTTGATCGGATTGAAGATGAACAACAGTCCGGCCTTCAAGCCAGAGATGCCCAGGCCAACCGGCAGGGTCATCTTCTCCACTGAAGGTATCGGCCATGGTCGATGGAACCGATTCTTCTTCTTGACCGCACCGCATCAATAGTGCTGAAACACAACATGAGAATTCACGTGTGTAACCTTGTGTCCTTCATCATGTACATGGCCAATAATTTGGGCTCCAGAGTTCTTTGCTTCTAGGAAGTTTAGTATGTCTTCACTCGCATCTTTTGATACCGCCAAGACCATTCCCAGTCCCATGTTGAATGTACGGTGCATTTCCAAATCTGTAACGTTCCCATTTTGTTGAAGCCATACAAATTCTGGAGGAATCGGCATAGGACTATCGATATGCCATCCAAGTGAATCATGTAATCTGAGAAGATTGGATAGTCCTCCTCCAGTGATGTGCGCAATGCCATGGACATCATGAACAGTTCCGCTCTCTGCTTTCAGGTGATGAAGTAAGTCGACGACAGGATTACAATAGATCCGAGTAGGCGTCAAAAGTACTTCTGCAAAGGTTGGATTTCCTTCGGTCCATCGAGTGATTTCTCTTCCAGCAAATTCTGGGTTAAACGGACAACCATCCTCATAGCCAAGTCCACTGTGCTTGATGATGTTTCGAACAAGAGAAAATCCATTTGAATGAATTCCAGATGAGGGGAGCCCAATCAAAACGTCTCCTGCTTGAAGTGTCTCGCCAGTTATTGCATCATCTTTAGCGAGAAACCCAAGAGCTGTTCCTGAGAGGTCAAGTTCGGTAACAATCCCTGGCAGAGATGCAGTTTCGCCTCCAGCCAACGTGACATTTGCTAACTCACAGGCCTTTGCTAGAGATGCTCCAACTGCAGCATGAACTTCAGGATCGGGTTTTGGAACGGCAATGTAATCGACAAAGGCAATAGGTTCGGCACCAACACAGAGCAAATCATTCACGTTCATTGCCATGCAATCTATCCCAACGCTCGCCCATTGTTTGACAGCTGTAGCGATTTGCAATTTGCTCCCAACCCCATCAGTAGCCATTGCAAGAAGGTGGTTTCCAAATTCAATAAGCCCTCCAAAGCCACCAGGTAAATCGACTGGCGCCCCTGGCGTTCCGGGCTTTCTGGTTGAACGTTGAAGAGAACCTATCAGTGAAGCGACAGCGGCACCTTCGAGATCGATATCAACGCCGCTTGAAGCATAATCCATTGAGTCGCTCATACCGTTGCCAGAGCAAGACGTTTCATGAATCAATCGTTTGTGAATACAAGGCGTTAGCACCCTCAATAATTGAACTGTGTGATTCAGAAAGGCGATGTCCATCATCGACTTTGTGGAACTGTAGTATATCCTTCCCAGAACGTTCAGCGTATTCAATGCTGCAAGAAATCGGGACGATGTCATCTCCAATACCGTGAACAATGACTGTTGGCATACCGTTTGGAGCGACTAGGATTGTATCCTCGTTAACAGGGTCCTCTTTCAGATGGAGCGCAGGAGCGCACAAAAGAAGTCCAGTGAATTGATGCGGGATTCTCATTGCAATAATTGCAGCAGTAAGGCCGCCATAACTTGAACCTGCCAAGATCGGCTTCTTGTCGGCGTATTGGTTACAGATTGTTTCCAGAAGAGCAACTCTTTCACTGAGAACCATTCCCTGAAAATCCGGTGCAAGAACTTCAAACCCTTCTGCTCTCAAAGCCTGAATTTTGCTTCCGTTAGGCGTACCTTCAAGTCCATGAGCGAATATAATCATAATTCATCTCAACCGTTCGGTTCTTATCAATTTATTGAGTAGAAAATACTCTCCGGGAAAGTTCCACTGGCGTCAAAAACATCGGCTAAAAAGCGGATGACGTCGCTGTATTTCTCCAATGGAAACAAAGGGGTGGTTTTGGTTGAGCGCGCTTTCTATAAACTGTAGCCCATTATCTACAACTCCACGGAGTGTGAATACTATGATTCAGGATTTTGATTTAACAGCCCGCTGGTCCACTCTACTTCATGCCCATTTCACTGAAGCCGTTCACAATATCGCACAACTTTGGCCTGATGTACAAAGTCTTGAAGTCTCTTACCAAATCATCGAAGGATTCGATCATGATTTCGCACAGAGTATACTTAGCCAACCCGAACTTCACTATGATGCTTCAAACAGAGCCTTGAGAGAACTTCTTGCAGATGTTGGACACGGAGCAATCCACCCATGGGTTCGAATCGTTCATCTTCCAAGCGACCAAGTACGAACTGTTTCACAACTTCGTTCAGATGACATAGGGGCTATGTTGGCCATCGATGCTGTCATAACAAAGATTTCAGGAGTACGTCCGAGAATGTACTCTGCTACATTCAAGTGCGTAGCCTGTGAACATTTGATTACAATTAATCAACCCAATGAGCAAGAACTCATTCAGCCGATGGAGTGTACTCAAATCGATGGTGGTTGCGGCATGAATAGCAGGCAAACACGATTCGAATTGCTCCATGATCGTTCTGTGCTCATCAACTCCCAATTTATCGAACTACAGGAACTTCCAGAACAAGTTCGTGGTGGTATTCAACCAGAACGACTCGCTTGTATTGCAGAGCACGATTTGACAGGAAAGGTCAATCCTGGTGACCGAGTAAAAGCAAATGGAGTGCTGTTCATACGCTCTCAAAGAAAGCATGGAAAAGATACGCCAGTCTTCGACATCTTCCTTCGAATGCAATCACTCGAGCGACAGAATCTTGCGTTAGAAGAGATCGTTGTTTCCGATGAAGAAGAAGCTGAAATTCGAGAACTTGCCAGCTCTCCTGACATTTATGATCGCTTGTCAAGTTCTATCGCACCCTCGATTTTTGGTATGGAGAAAATCAAGGAAACACTGATGCTGCAACTATTTGGAGGCGTAGCACGACTCAATCCTGATGGAACGAGAAACCGTGGCGACATTCACATCTTGTTAATGGGAGATCCAGGGGTTGCAAAATCTCAACTTTTGGCGTACATGGGTAAGATTTCCCCGCGTGGAAGATTTACTTCTGGAATGTCTGCATCAGCAGCTGGTCTTACGGCTGCAGCGGTTCAAGATTCGAATGCTGATGGGCGCTGGACACTTGAGGCTGGAGCGCTTGTTCTTGCAGATCAAGGACTTGCTGCTATTGACGAATTCGACAAAATGAATCAATCGGACCGTTCAAGCATGCACGAAGCGATGGAACAACAACGTATTTCAATTTCAAAAGCAGGAATCAACGCCAGTTTGAGGACTCGGTGTGCAGTTCTTGCAGCAGCAAATCCGAAAGCAGGTCGATTCCAACCAGTTTCTGAAGTTCCATTTACAGGGCAGATCAATCTCGACCCCCCTCTAATTTCTCGTTTCGATGTTATCTGGCTATTGACTGATGAACCATCCGAAGACAAAGACGCAAAGATAGCGGGGCACATCGTAAACAATCGATTTTCGGGAACAAGCGAGTTACTTGTCAATGAGGGATCGGCTCCAGATCCTACAAAACAGAGTTCTGTCATAACAACCCCATCGCACACAGACGGCCATCTTCACCGTGAGTTTATGCGAAAATACATCGCGTTTTCCAAGCGTTCAATTCATCCAAATCTCGATGAAGAAGCAAGGAAATACATCATCGATTACTATGTTGGAGAACGGAAAAAAGCTGGAGATTTTCAAGACACCGTGGCAATCACTGCACGTTCTCTTGAGGCTCTTGCACGGCTGACAGAAGCGAGTGCAAGAATACGACTCGCAGAAACAGCAACCCTCCAAGATGCAGAACGAGCAGTCCGTTTGACCAAAACCTGGCGGTACGATTTGATGGGCGAAAACTTCGATGAAACAGCGGTTCAGTCCAACAAAAAAGGTACTGCCCGACATGCTGAACGAACGATTCTTGACATTATTGCCCGATTCCAACAAAATGGAGGAGGGGTTGCCCAACTTTTGGACGTCATCAACGAAGCTGAGCGTGAAAATATACCTCGCTCTAAGGCAGAAGAAGTCATTGAGAAACTCAATCAAACAGGCCGTTTGATGAGACCAAATGGATACGATACCCTTCAAATTGTTTGAATCTTAAGCGTTCACCTCATGAAGTGGATACGCGTGGGATGGATATGGCTGAGATTGTCCGTGAAGAACCAGAAGGCGTTCTTGAAGACGCTTCTTCGTTCGATACCGAACAACTTGGCTTCATGTGTGGTATTGAAGTTCACCAACAATTAGCCACTGGGAAACTCCATTCACGGCAACCATGTGATCTCTTCGATGTTACCATTGAAACCGTTCCTGATGAGTGGCCTCGCTACAGTAGGAAATTACGGTTAGCAAGTGGAGAAGGTGGCGTTGTTGACATCGCAGCACGCTTCGAAAAGCGACGCAATCGTTCGTTTGTATACATACAATCCCCAAATGCAGGTCTCATCGAGCTTGATGATAGCCCACCTCTTCCGCATGATTCTGATGCACTCAACATTGCTCTGACAGTTTCAGCATTACTTGATTCAAAACCAGTTACTGCGATTCAGACAATGAGGAAAACCGTTGTCGATGGTTCGAATACGAGTGGGTTTCAAAGAACATCGCTTATCTCAACAGATGGGGTCCTCAAGACTGATATGGGCGATGTAGGAATCGATGTTTTGTGCTTAGAAGAGGACAGTGCTCGCAAATTAGAAACAGTTTCAACATCATCTGGCGAGCAAGTTATCTACAATCTTGATCGACTCGGTGTACCGTTGATTGAAATTGCAACCGCACCAGATATCATCTCTCCTGAACACGCTCAAATTACAGCAAAGGCGTTGGGAAGAACCCTCCGAGATACCCGAAGTGTACGACGCGGACTCGGGTCAATTCGCCAAGATCTCAATGTTAGTGTTGCATGCGGCGACCGTGTTGAAATCAAGGGCTGTCAAGATTTAGGATGGATTCCTAAGATTGTTCGATTAGAAATGGTACGGCAAGTCCACATGTATCGCCTTGCAAACTCGCTTCGACAGGAGCTTGAACTTCCTTTGTTACCAACGGATCGTCGATTGGATGACGCGTCAGTAGAAGCAGAAGTGGCCAAAGCAGTGGAACAACACCTTCCAACAGTATTTTCAGATGTTTCTTCAGTCTTTTCAGATTGTGAAAGCAGAATGGTTCGTGAAGGGTTGGATTCTGAATACCAGATGATTGCACTGAGACTCCCAGGTTTTGCTGGAAGATTCGGAACGAAGGCCCTCGATTCGGAAGGATCTCAACTTCCTCGACTTGGCAGGGAACTCGCTGGTGCTGCCAAATTAGCAGGTGTACGTGGCGTTTTCCATTCTGACGAACTCCCTGCTTATGGGATTGAGCAAACTTTCGTTGATGGAGTAAGAACTCAACTGAACCTTTCAGAACAGGATGGATTTGTTCTCTGTCTTGCGCCAGAGTGGCAAGCCAAACTTGCGCTTGAATCCGTTGTTCAACGAGCCCGACTTTCTTATCACCGAATAGCACAGGAAGTTCGTAATGTCGTTGTCAAAAAGGGGGCTCCTGAAGACGGAACAACTTCCCCAATGCGTCCGCTCCCTGGTGGCGCTCGAATGTATCCGGAAACAGATGTGCCCCCAGTTATTGTTCACAACGAGCATTGGGCTACAATTCTCGAAAACTTACCTATGAGTCAAGATGAACGAATGAGTCGATTGAAGGATACTGAACTTTCCGAAGATCAATGCAAGCAACTCCTTTCACGAGAATTAGACGATGTCTTTTTCCAATCGCATCCAACTCCTACAAAGGCTTGGGCATCACTTCTTCTGGTTCATGAATCGGTTGAAGCATCGGTTCTTTCTACAGTTCTAACCGTCCGTGAAAACGGAGGAATTACAAGAGAAGGGATCGAATCAACCATCGAACACTTTGCTCAAATGAAAGAAATTTCAGCGGTGGAAGTAGAAACTTATGCAGAAGAAAATGGGCTTGTGCCAGCAGATGTGGGCGATCTCGAATCGATTGTTGAATCGATTGTTCTCGAACGTTTAGACTTCGTAAAAGAACGTGGAATGGGAGCAATGGGGCCACTAATGGGAATTGTTATGGGCGCCTGTCCTGGTGTGGATGGTAAAGAAGTGAGTGCCGTCCTTCGTACTGTCATCCAGAGGCATTCAGCATGAAGCGTGTTGTTTTTTTATCGCTTCTACTCTTCCTTTTACCGTTTGCAAAGGCCGAATCAACCAATTCATGGGAGCATGAATTTGAAAATGGTTACATTACGACTCAACCTCTTCTCGTTGAAGATTCAGTCTTTGTCCGTACTTCCGGCTTCTGGATGGGGGACGAGCGCCCACAGGTATCTGCGTTTGAGGTCATCTCCGGAGATGAATTGTGGACGTATCGCTCTGAAACCACTCTTCAGCATGACATGTCTCCGTTGATGTTTGTTGAAGCTGGAAGTGGAGCCTGTGGCTCGTGGCAAGACCTTCTCATTGTTGCTTGGGCAGATGGAAAAGTAACTGCCCTGAATCCTTTGGACGGAGAGTTAGTATGGGAACAACAAACAGAAGTAAACGTTCTAGGAATCACTGGAAAACTCGGAATCGATAACGATCGAGTTGTTGTCCCTACTAGGGAAGGATTGTCGACATTTTGTTTCAAAGATGGAGAACAACTTCTACGAGTCGAATTTGAAGAAATAGGTTGGAGAAATGGCGTATTGGTCTCGGAGAGTGGTTATCATGTCGGTACCGAAGCGGGCGTCCTCTATTCTGTCAACAGAGATGGGACGGTAGCGAACTTCTCGATTGGTGACGGAAAGATTCGGCATGCTCCAATTGAAACCCAACATGGATTACTTATTCATCTCCAAACAGCAACAGGTTCGATACTGTATCTCAATAATAGTATAATCGGGAACTACGGATATTCGCCAGCAATACCTCTCCAATATGATGAAAACATCTTCCTCGCAACTTCTGCAGAATGGATTTCATTATCATGCGATGACATTACATGTTTCGAAGAATCAAAAAGATCGTTCCATTCAAACGGGGAAATGTCCATTCGAATCCTTGAAAATAATTCCATTGAACTTTGGGTTCCATCAAACACACCTGATGGGGGTTGGGGCGTCTTTAATGGAACCTCTTTGCAAAGGATGCATACGACTTCATTTGATACCTACACCACCGCAGCACCGGGCTTTTCTCCCACTGCAATGGCTCTTGGCAATGACATGGGTTTGTTACAAGTAACGGTCTTCGACGATGGTGAAATCATTCAGGAAGAATCATCGTTTTCGTTAATTGAAGCACTTCATTACCTTCTTCTACTCTCATCATACTTGCTTTGTTGCCTTTTCTTTGCAACAAATAACAAACCGAGGTTGTGGAAGGCTCTCACGCTGTTTCTTCTCTTGTTTACTGTAGCTGCAGTGCCAGAGATATCCGCTCAATGGCCCACATTCGCTGAATCAGATGCAGAGGCTACATGGGACCCACAATGGCCAGAAGAATGGAGAGATACACAAATTGTGGTCATAGAAATTGACGGCACAGAGAGCGTTATCGGCGGTCTCAGCGGGTACTCAAATGTCTATGAATTAACGCAAGCAGCCTCCGATTCACTGGGAATATCTACTGAGTATGAAGATCAATACTTGGGCTTGTATTTGCTTTCCTTTAACGGAACTGAAGGCGATGGATGGGAATTTACTCTCGATGGTTCACGTTCGAATACAGGCATTGTCGATACAGCGATAGATTCAGACTCAATCCTCCATTGGAGACCAGCCTAAGCGGCAACACTCAAGGCTAACCGACTTCTGGAATGTCTATGCTGAGCGGACTTGGTACACACGGGCCTCAAGTTTCATCGGTTGGTTTACTCGCTATCAATTCGATTCTTTTCGCCTCAGCAATCTGGCTCTTGATGCGTCCAAGTAATCACCAGAAAGGGTGGTTATGGTCGCTATTCCTACTCGCTATCATCGCATCAGGATCTCGAATATTACTCAGTGGTCTTCCAAATATTATGCCAGTCACAATCCTCGTGATAATGGTCGGTTCGAAGTATGGTCTTCAACGCAGTGTTGCCTTTGTCATTCTTGTTACTGTATCCAGCAATGCTGTCCTTGGAGATGGATGGTGGACTCTCTTCCAGGTTCTTGCTTGGTCAAGTGTTGCTGGCGTAAGTGCAGTGTTTTCAGTTCATGACAATGAGGGAAATCTTTCGATGAAGCGACTTTCATTTGCTGCTATTTGGAGCGTTCCATTGTTCAGCATGATCGTATCACTTTCTATTCTCGATGGAGCAATGTCAAGTCTCGAATTTGTCCTATACTTATTCAATGGAATTCCATTTGACGCCCTCCATATGATGGGGAATATTTTCTTTGCAGTTTGGTGCGGAGCTTGGTTTGAGCGAATCCTCTCCCTTCAAACGCCATCCCAGCAAAGAATTGTTCGAGAGGATCAACATGTCAGCATTGTCTGAACCTCCAACAATGGCTTTTCTGTGCCGTGCTGATTTAGAATTGTCAGCAGGAAAACTTGCAGTGCAATGTGCTCACGCAGCAATTGGTTCTCTCAAGCAAGCGAAAAAGACACATTCTCGAATGGTTCAACGGTGGCAAGAAACAGCCTCAAGAAAAATTTGTCTGGCCGTTGATGACGAACAAGATCTGATGTATTTTCTTGGTTTAGTCAAAGAAGCATCATTGCCATATTCGCTTATTGAGGATGCAGGATTGACAGAAGTTGCTCCAGGAACCGTAACGGTTCTGGGCGTAGGGCCAGCGCCTCGTCATACAATGGACCATCTTTTTTCTGAACTCAAGACCTATGATTGAGGTGGCTACATGGGATTACGAAGCTTCATCCATCGTTTGACTGCCCCCAAACCTCAGAGGAGTATGTCTCTTGATGAGAAGTTGAAAATGGTCTTCGTCGTAAACCACGAACTCAAAATGGGGAAGGGGAAAATAGCGGCTCAAGTAGCGCATGCGGCGGTGAAGGCTACACTTGCGTGCGGCGAACGAGACCCCGCTCTTCTCGATGCATGGTTCAAAACTGGTCAGAAGAAGATATGTGTTAAAGGTGATTCAGCACAGCATCTGGATCAATTATCCATCGATGCAAAAAAGAATGGGATTCTTTCAAACAAAATACATGATGCTGGACACACTCAAATTCCCGCAGGGTCGTTTACCGTGCTGGCTTTAGGGCCTTGTAGGGATGAAGATGTTGAGATAATTACAGGCGATTTGAAACTACTTTGAGTCGATTCTTTGAACATGGGATGCTTGTTAGCACATCCATGCGAGACCACTCCTCGAGCCGTGTTGACCTTCGTTCAGATACGGTGACGCAACCTACTCTGGCTATGCGAGACGCTATGGCAACTGCCGAAGTTGGTGACGATGTTTTGGGTGATGACCCGACAGTTCAACGATTGGAACAACTTGTTGCAAAACGCTGTGGGAAGGAAGCCGGTCTTTTTGTTCCATCTGGAACAATGTCAAATGCAGTAGCACTGAAAACACACACTGCTCCTGGCGATGAAATTGTAACTGAACGTTACAGCCATATCTATCTTTACGAAGGTGGAGGGTATGCAGCACTATGTGGTTCAAGCATTGCATTACCAGAAGGCAAGTATGGCATGCTCACGCCTGAATTGGTTTCAGGTGCAATAAGAAAACAAGCAGGGTCACAATCTCATTATCCAGACGGGCGTCTTGTTTGTGTTGAAAATACAGCCAACCGAGGTGGAGGCACATGTTACGAGCAAACCATCCTCGATGAAATCGCATCCGTAGCAGATGAACACAATTGCGCGACACACATCGATGGGGCCCGTATCTTCAACGCCTCCATTGCAACTGGTGTTGCTTTGCCGCGAATGACCGAACATTACGATTCGGTTTCGATATGTCTTTCAAAAGGTCTTGGGGCACCAGTAGGTTCAGTACTTGTTGGCTCTCAAGATTTCATCGATCAGGCACATCGCTGGAGGAAAATGTTTGGAGGAGGTATGAGGCAATCGGGCATCCTTGCCGCAGCAGGAATTTATGCAGTTGAACATCACGTAGACAGGATGGTTGATGATCATCGTAGAGCAATGGATTTAGCAACTGCTATCGATGGAATGACCCATGTACATGTCGACCTTGATGCAGTTCAAACCAATATGGTTTACTTTTCAGCAGATGGCTATACGGCGTCACAAGTTGCAGAACATATGGGTAAGCATGGAATCGATATGTTTGATATATCGCCAACACATTGTCGATTAGTAACACACCTTCACATTACAGATGAAGATGTAGAAAACGTGATAACTGCCCTTGAAACACTCCGCTGAACGTTTTTAATCTCTGGAACTCGAAGATTACATGGTTCAACCTTCATGTGGCGTATGCCTTCAAGATGAAACAACAAGCCAATGCCCTTTGTGTGAGCGATGCATAGAACTTTCAGTTCAAAGAAATTGGGCACCAGAATTAGACTTTGGTGTGCACAAGCAAATGGCTCAGGTGCTTGGGGGGCCAATTCGCTCCCTGAAACGTAGATGGGATCATTTAGAGCAATTTATGCTCAACACCCCAGACGTTGATTGGGCTCGATTGCCGAATCCACAAGAAGATCCTGTACGCTATTCTCCGTTCCCGGAGGAAGAAGAAGAAATTTTTATTGAGAAACTTAGAACCGGATATGGCGTCTCAGGTTACGAAAAAGAAAAGCTAGAAGATGGGTATCAGATGCGTAATGGCTCAATTCTCTCATTTAGTGATGGGCGGATGTTTGTGGATGGACAACGGCACAATGTCCAGATTCCCATCCAACAATTTCTGATTCTTCTAACAGATAAAGAGAACAGGATTGGGTGGGATCTTGTTTCGATATTCCTTGCAGTAAGTGCATTATATCAGCCAATCAGGAAATCTGGAGAGGATGCCAGATTCATGAACCGATATTACAATCTCTTCTTTAGGAACAACCGAAATAACAGAATCACCCCGTTTGATTCGATGATTCAAACATCATATCTCTTATGCGAACAAAAGAGAAAGACGGGTTTAAATCCACTTATCAATCATCATTGGGCCAGAAATTTACTCGAACGGCTTGATGGGAGAAGGCCACGGCAAAGAATGAAATTTTCAAGACGATTTCTCCGAGATGGCTCTAACAATCTTCTACAGGATGTAGAATGGCCATGGGCTAGGCGCTGGGCCAATCTAAATGACTTGACAGAACACAAAAACGTCCCTTCACCCATTATGCTTAGCACAAAAGGAGAATTGTGCTTTAGGGCTATGACAAAGAAAGGAGCGACGAGAAGAACATCTATTCCTCCACGTCCGGGATTACTTGCAGGCCTTGTTTCATGGTGCAGTTCCCCCCATGAATCTCGAGAAGGGGAGATGCTGATTGCAACTCAAATGAATTGGTCTTCAGCGTATGAGGAGCAGGAGAAATTAAGTTCGCCTTTGGTGAAATCCATGCAATTTCTTCGCGGTGTTCTAAACCAATTTCCAAACGATACGTGGGTGGAAGGTGATCGAATTCTTGTTCGTGGAATGATTGGCCACTTCTATGAAATCCGACTTGAACAAGGTGCGCACATGGCACCGTTCAAAATTCATGGAGTTCGCTTAGGTTCCACCTCTCCACAATCATTGTGTATCCACACAGGGCGGTATCATCGAGATATTCCAATCGGCGATACGATTGCGATTGTTGTCTTATCACTCATTTCTGACGCCATTACAGCTGAAAAAGTGAATAGTTTGATGATGTATCTTCGTACAAATGAGCCCCCAGGAGAGCCTCAATCGACATCTCGTCTTACTCCAAAAACATTCTATTCAGGTGCGAAAGGAAGACTTCCCGATTTTATGATGTTTGGAGGGCCTCAACCCTTCAACAACGTTGTAACTCCGGGCGGAGTAGCCGAGGCCCAAACAGTATCTGACTCGGTATTTGTAAAGGATTGGCGAATCCGCCCGCCGACAATAAGTGATGGCATGTTCGATTATGACGGGGGTAATTTCGGAGAAATTGACTTTCCTCGCTTTGAATGGGGGGATAGACAACGCAGAGTTCATCGGAGACTCATGGAAGAACCTCCAGAAGAAGTCGTTGACGTTCTTGAAGATGTAGAACAAGAACCAGCGGCACCGCTTCGAGAAGAAGATGGCCAATTTCATAGATGGTATCGCACGATGCCGCTTGTCTGGGAGGCACTTTCATTACAACCTATAGGGAATCATGTTTCAGTGGGTGGTGTAAGAGGTGTGTTACGATTGCAAGGATGTGGACTTAGGATTACAATCCGCACGGCTCAAGAAGAGGATGCAATTCTTCGTTTCTTGGAGATTCTTGGGTATCATTACTCTCGCAGACTCAATGGTGATCAAGTGTTCATTCGAAGAGACTTTCCGATAGCCAATCCGAGGCAAGAATTGCGAGCTATTTTGAATCCACTTGAACAAGAACTTGGATTTTTCAATATTGAGAATTATGTTCTTCGTTATTTGGAAGTTGGAAGACCACCGGATAGAATGCCGGAAGTCGACCGAAGGCTGCACGCCAATTTAGTTGATCATTACTGAATCAGTTAGACTTCTTGCCACGTTGTTCCATTCCACCAACGCCCGCTTCCATCGCTCATTTTTCTCCATGTGTGGCCAGATTCATCCGTCCATTCATTGAGTACTGTTGGTTCAATTGTAGAAACCGGTTGTGGCACATTGGGAGTAGTTGCTGCGGGCAAATTAAGTTCATTGTTGGCAGAAACCTGCAGAGAGTCTGCTGTTGCTTTTTTATTAAAGATAAGGAAAGCAACGATTCCAATGACGACGAGCAATCCTGCGGAAAGTGAAATGAGCATGCCACTAAAGCCTCCTTTGTTTTCATCTTCGTTCGAATTATCACTAATAATTTCAGATTCTACAATTTCATGGAACATGAGGTGAACTTCGAGATCGGTCCCGTCGTATGCGTCTGCATAGTTGACAGATTGAACGCCTTGGGTCAATCCCGTACTATTGATGACATCGAGATGGATAATTTCTCGGACAATGTGGGGGTAGTTCACCTTACTATTTGTTCCATCAGGAAATGTGCCAACCTTTTCAACCATCCAAATCGAGACATTGAATGAAGAATTCGTTGACTGTTCAATGCTCCATGAAACAGTTCCGGAATCCGTCCCTGTTGGCGTCCAAACGAAGGTAACATAACCAGTTCCTAGGTTGAGCGATTTTGCTGCTTGTTCAGTATAATCTGCCTCTAAAGAAGTTCCAACAGGCACATTTCCAGATATTGCATAGGTTCCATTGAATCCTACAATGGGCGGTTTCCAGGGTAGGTACGGGTAGTAACGATCTCGGAACTGAGCATCTACAGCTTCTGAACCGAGTGGATCCTCTGGATCGTTGATGTTTCTGTGAACAGAATAGACCTGCATGTTTGATTCGGATGCTACATTTTCGAGAGCATCTTCAACAGCTATGCATTGGCTACACCAAGTTGCAGTATAATCTTCAGCTATGGTGGGTAGATCATCCAATGAACTGTTCAAAGCAATAGTTTCGTTTGAAAGGCCATGAAGCCCTCCAAATAACATGCCAGAATCAAGTTCTTCTACTTCAGCCGCTTCAGCCGGGCTGAGAACAGACAAAGCGAAGATGATTGCTAGAACTGCCACCTTAGTACGTGCCATGATTTATGCAGGCCATTCTGCTTAAAGAGGCAGCGTATCAAAGTATCAAACCTACAAGTCGAATGCTCCATTATCATAGATTTGACCTGCATCGATAGCAGAAAGGAGTTTTCCTAGTCGGGATTTGACGGCATTTCTGGTTTTGTCAGCAGCACCAGCTATGGCAGTCAATCTTTTCTCTGCAACACCAAACTTCATGCATGTGATTTGGAAAAGCATTGAACACAAAATTCGTGCAGGAACATTTGGTACTGGTGAATCTCCGATGGTGGGTTCACCTAACTTGAAGAGTCTTTGATTCAAATCCTCCATAAGCTCGTCTTGAACTCCTTTTTCCAAATCAACAACAACATTTCTCAATCGTTGTTTCATGATTCTGATTTCTTCGGCTCTATTTGCCAGTGCAATTTCCCTTCTGTCCTTTGCGATAGCGATAAGTTTCTTCCCATCAATCTCCACTTTTTCGCAGATTGAAAAGTACTTTTCGATGATTTTTGAAGCATCGCTAACTTGTTTCATTGTTATTCCAGTATTCTCCAACATAGCAGCCCAGTCAATACTCATTCCACCCCATCTCTTCTGGTAAACACGAAGACAACCAAGTGCTAGCAATTTCTCGTTGTGGTGGGTATCTGCCCCTCTTGTCTTCATTCGACAGACAGAGTTCTTTGGAAGAATGACCTCTTCGCCCCCAGCAATATTCTTCATTTCTGCCAAAACAGCCTCATCTTCGATAGGTAATGTGGCACGTGTAATGGCTTCCTTGGCTTTCATTGCATTCTCAGTTCCACTGAGTCTAACAGCAGCATCCATTGTGGCTTGAACCATTGGATGGCAGTCTTTAGCGTCGCGAGAACTAATGTTTCGCAGAAACTTCCACTTGCCCTTTGCCTCTTTTTGAGTTCCAATATAGGATCCCAAGCCGTTGCCCTTATTACCGGTCTTAATTTTAGTAACTCTGGTGGTCGGAGTGTTGAAACTGTTTTCTCCCCAGATGGCACTACCATTGTCGTTTTGGTTGTTGGAGACTTGGTGTTCAGCCACCAGTCCACAATCATTGCACACGAGTTCTCCCCGTGCAATGTTCATTTTCATGTCGTTACTTCCGCATTCTTCGCATTTTTCAGTCATTATATCACCTTCTTCTTCCTTTTCCCTGTAACAAGATTGCAGTAAACAGAACTGGTTGTTAGGCTGTTTAGGGCAAAATAGGTTAGCAGGATTATATCTATATCCGGCGTCCTATTTAAACTCTCGCATTCTTGATGCCATATCCGCTAAACATGAATTATTCTTGTTCTCATATCCTAACCTTTAGTCGAATAAGAAGCCAAGCTGATTTGTTCTAGATGAATGAAAAATAACAAAATGAAACGAGTTTCCTTTTATACCCTCGTGATTCTTGTAGAGAACTGGGGGAGAAAAATGACACAGAACGTTACTGTTGAAGCATGCTCCCCTTCTACTGTTGTGCCTCAATGGCTTCTACAACATCTGGAGAGCGGCTCAAACGACATCCTGATCATCTATCCCAATGAAACCGTTCGCGAGAATATTATGAAGCACATTAGTGCCGCCCGAGGAGCCATTGATTCTAGTCGCCATACAACACTAAATCGTCTCTGCACATCTTTGCAAATGGACTTCCGTTTCCCAGTAATTATTCCAAGATCCACAGTAGGGATTGTTCAAGTCCACAAGAAATTTTCAGAGGCTGCTTCTGAATTCAGATTCCCACGAATGCATCCGGATGCGTCAAGGACTTGGTCTCTATCCAAGACTGAACGGTTGCTTCAGCTCCACCGGTTCTCTACAATGCACGGTATTCTTCGAAAGTGGGAAGATGACCCAGGAGTATCCGAGGCGGACCGTCTTCTTACCACTTTCAGAGACTCCAATCTTCTTCACGAACACCAAGTTATGGAAGAGTTAACAAACGCTCTTTTGCAAACAGATACCAGAAACCCATATTCATTATCGGCGGTGAAAGGGATTGTTTTACTCAACCATCCCCCAGATTTCCATAATAATGAAAAGCAATTCTTTACCGCTTTAGCAACGAGGATTCCGATTCATCATCTCTGTGTGCAGGGATCTTTTCGACTCGGCTTACATGGCGCCTATATTGATGATGAAATCAAATATGTCAAAACAAAAGAGGAATTGCCGGATTGGATTCCAGAACATACTCTCATAACCTCGCTTGGAGATAGGAATAGAACTGAAGGAATCCACCTTATATCCTTTGATCAAGCTTCACAAGTTCTCGATGCAGCTCTATCTGCTATCCGTCTTTACAGGCAACATTATTCTGGTAAGATACTGGTTATCGATGCGAATCAAAATCGAAGAAGTGTTTGGAAACGTAGACTTCAACAAATCGGCCTCGATTGTGACCCAGGTACCGAAACAGTTGGCTCGACCTCAGCAGTCCAAGCAATCCTCCGTTTTCTTTCAATCACCGAAGGCCAAGACGCTTGGTCTGGAAATAAGTTGTTTGACATTATACAATCCCAGGCATTTCCAATTATTGAAAATCTCTTTTCTAATCTCACTCACCCTACAAATAAAACTTGGAAACCTCAACCAAATCTCGATGTTTTGGAAAATATAGGCAGAAGTTTCCATGTTGTTGGTGGAAATGGAGCCCTTTTCCGTTGGTTAGGGTCATTATCCGTCGCTACTCCAACTTCTTCAGAACCTTATCGAAAAAGAGCAGAAGAACAAGCCATTGAAGAAACAAGGTGGTGGCTCTATTCACTTGCACGTGTATGGGCTCCATTCCTCGACTCTGAAACACAATCGTTCATACAGGAACCGATGATTGGTAATTCAAGTGATGTGGAACTTCCACTACCCGAAATGAATTCACATCATAGAGAAGTTCTTGCCGATATTCTAGAGGCATGTGAATGGGGGCAACTTTTCAGCCGAACATCAACCTATGATAATTCGATTGGAGGATTACAATCATGGGTTCAGACGATTGACTCGATTACACAGTATGACTCAACTGTGGATTTTATTGATATTTGTAAACTATCAGCAAACCAAACTAAACTTTCAACAAGCAGAGTTCGACATTCTGATGTGCAGATATGTACGCCAGAGCAAGCATATGGGACACACGCCGATATTGTTCTCTTCGTTGGTATAGATTCAGAATCTTGGTCCATGAAACCTCCCCGAATACCGTGGATTGATGATGCTGTGAGAGTCCAACTTGGATTGAATGATTCTGATCATCCAATCCGTCGGGGTCGTCATGTATTCAAATCATTATTATCAACATGCAGTTCTGCGATATTATTCGATACGAAACATGATGATTCTGCTGGAAACTCAACGCCAGTTGCAGAATATTTAGCAGAGATTGAACTCGCTGGAAAGCTCTCGAATCTCTCGACCACTCCGGATTTCCTCGCCAACTCTATTTCATCAGGTGCTGGCTGGTCATTCATAACTCGAGAGGACGGGAACTGGCTGACCTACAAGAGTTCAGCCTTAATTCTAGAAGGAAGCAGAGTCGAATTACTTCGTGCCGAGAATTTACCTCGTGACCGACGACAGCGAACCGGTCTAGCACTAAAATCAGGAACAACCCCTGAGGTGAACATCCATACCTCAATTTCTCTTACAATCGGGGCTGAGAAGCAACTGAACCTAGATCGCTATCGCCGACAACCAAAATTCAAAGCCACAGAAAAAGAAGAGGCTATGCCGTGGAGTTACCGAAATAATCTCGTTTCTGCACAAGACCTAGTCCTTTCGCCCTCACTTGGTCAAGCCAATACTGGAGGGGGGCGAACCGTAGACCAGTGGCCTCATCTTGGATACAAAAAGAACGGGAACTCCCGCGGCCCATCTATCGATCCAAGGCCCCTTCCGCCATCCCAGGCAATTTCAGATTCCCTCTCATCAATATGGTCTACAAGTCAACGAAGTGAGGATTCAAAGATTTGGTCCACAAATAGGTTGACTCCATGGATAAACTGTCCACGGTTAGCGTGGTCTGAGCAAATATTGAATGCGAAAGAAACACAGCCTGAGATATCGGAGGATCTCGCGCCTCTTGCTCGTGGAACACTTGTCCACTCGATAGAAGAATATCTCCTTTCACTAATTGGAGTTAATATCGGTGACACGCCACTTGCAGAGGGTAGGCCAATGCATGTTAGCCTTGGCCTTCCGTTGGAACAGGTTTGGGAATCTCTTTTGCAGCATTTATCCCAACTCGCCCCTTGGTTATCAAGGACGAATGCAGTATCTGTACATCGATGTAATGATCTGGTGGGGTGCTCTCCTGAAGAGTGGACTCAGTGGCTTGGTGGTGAAGCCCCTCCACAAATTGGCGGGCGGCTCGGACAACTGTTGTTGGCTGATTTCGCGTTAAATGCCGCAGGACCAATCGCTTCAGAGTGGCCACTCGAATCGAAGGCAGGACGTTTCATCGAACTTGAAGGGCTTGACGACCATCTTGAGTTAGCCATGTTGAAGATTTATGGGCGAATCGACAGAGTTGATGCGCTCGTTCTCGATGCTGATTTGCATGAAGAAGTGATTGTAAAGGGTCTAATCGGCGATTCCAAAGAGGTCATTCCACTGAATTTCAATGGCGATGGCCCTCCAGCAAACCGCTTGATTATCATTAGAGATTTGAAAACTATCGAAGGGCCAGATCCCAAAAAGGTCGGCTTGCGCCATGCTTCTAGTTTGTTCAAAGAGATTCAACTTGCATTGTACGCTCGAGCTTGGGAGATTGCCCATCCGGGTGATCGTGTAATAGGTGTGGGCATTTCAGAGGTTGGAGATATGACTCGCCATTTTGTCGAACTCGATCCGGCCTTTGCATTTATTCCTGAAGAAGTATACTTGGGTGAAAGAACATTCTTTTCAAGGAATCATTACAGGATTCCAAGTGAGGAAAGCACACCGACAAGTAATCCATTTAGGGCCTGGATCAGTTCTCGCCTAACCACTGCAATTCGGGCAAGAGATGCGAGTGAATCAGGATGGAACCACCCAACACCGGGTAAACATTGCAGTTACTGTTCACTTGCAAATGACTGTCCTTCGGCTTTGATAGGAGTTGATGTGAAGTGATCCCATTCAATCGAAGTCAGCGGTTGGGATTAAACCTCGACCAGCATATCGCATTGGATGCTGGAGCAGGAACTGGAAAAACAACTGTCATGGCAGAACGCTATGTTCAGCATTTGCTCTCCTCTGAACAACGAGCAACCTGTGTGTTACCTTCTCCATTACGGAATGAACCATACGGGGCTGGTAGAGTAAAATCGGCAAAGAGAGATAGAACTCCTTTGAATGAATGGAAAGGACTCCTACCGCAGGAGATTGTAGCCATTACCTTCACGAGAAAGGCAGCTGCAGAATTGCGTTCAAGGATTCGTAGTCGAATTCAATCTCTTCGGGCAGAACCCGTGAAAAAGACAGATCGTTTAGGAATTCATGACCCACGTCTTCGCCATCAAGGCGATGTCTCAATGCTCATGTCGCTATTAGAAGCGGCACCTATTTCGACCATTGATTCATTCCTTGGAGAAGTACTCGCACCACATATTGACCTTGTAGCATTACATTTGAGCAGAGACCAATTACCGGATGAGCAAGCTCCATTATTGAGAACTCAAGCCCTAAACGCTGCTTGGAGGATTCGAAATGCAAGAGATGGGTTTGAGGCTGGACTTACTCAATCGTGTGAAGAATTCATCGAAGCTCGAAATCGTCTTGCGATTCGGTTAGGAGGGCAATCTTCTGCTCAAACCGTTCTCACCGGTCTGCTTGAGTCTTCTCTTTTTGTTGAAGAATCAAAACGAAGATTGCGGATGCGATCGATTCAAAACGAAATGCCTTGGGATGGCTCATCCCCACCAAATCATCTCCTGATTGAGGATATGATTCTCGAACGCTGTGGCCACCTCATCGATTGTGTAGTTGAAGATACGTATGAATACCTGAATCAATGGATTGAAGTATTCACAAAAGACGGCCGGCATGCATTTTTGGTTAATCCTAGTGGCGCACCGAATGAAAACACTCGTTTCAACCAACTTTCACAATTAGCCCGCGACCCACTCCCAACAGATCCCATTTCTCGGCTTCAGTGGATTCATCAAGTTATCGTATCTGTTTGTGCTCCAGGCCAAGTAGAAAAAACGACCCCCACCATTTTGAATTCAGGCGGATTCCACAGCCAGACAATGGGTGGATGGCACTCAGGACTTGTCAAGTGGTCAAATGTTTCCTTCCCTGGAATTACCAAGAAAGAATCGAAAGCTATCACAAAAGGCATACAGGATGAGGCGAAGGCAGCAGCCACGTTACTTCGAGCTAGGCTTCACAATCCAGAGGACGGCCGTCTTTTGATGATGCTTTCTCGCGCATCATATGCTCTCAATCCACAACGCGCTTTCTCCTTTAGAGACGCAAATGAAAAGTACGATGTTACAGATATTGGAACTTCGCCTTGTCGGGAACCACCGCAAGGTAATCTACGAGTTTCAAGAGAACTCCAGGTTGAGGTTCTGGACGATTTGTATACTGTTCATGCTGGCTGTAAAGATCTTCTACGCCATCTCAAGGCTCAAGAAGAAGCTCATGATTTTGATGATGTTCAATTGATGGTGGGCGACTTACTACTCGTACGTTGTCCAGAAATTGTTCGACATTATTATCCACCTCAAGCGGTTCAAGCATTGGATGACTTGGGGGAGGAAGCTTGGACTGACGAGCACATCCGTAGAGCGCTTCAGTTGATGCAAGGGGATGAGGAGAAACAAAACGACCTTCGAAGACGATACGCGCTTTTACAACAAATACGTGCACGTTATGGAGCTTTCATTATTGATGAATACCAAGATACAAACCCAGAGCATGCGCGACTTTTGGCACGACTCTGGGGGCATAGAATGGATGGATCGGATGAAACGCCACACCCTCTCGGCCCTTGGGATCCAACGGTTTGTATCGTCGGAGATATGAAGCAGAGCATATACAGATTCAGACAAGCAGAAGTCACTGTAATGCGCCGAATGGTTGCCTCCATTCGTTTGGCCAATCGACTCGAAGAGCATGAGCCAAGAATGGAACATATCGCACAGCAAGGGCATGGCCGAGACCCTCGCCCAGTAGGTGCAGGGGGGGAGACGGGCTCATTCATCCAAGCAAGCGAAATATCCTCCGAAGAATCGTCAGCTACATGGGATTACGTTTCCTTTGGAATCAATGATTTTGGTACTGCAATAGAAGACACAGTAATCCTTCAACGTCAAGAAGGGCACATTGAATTAACAACAAACTTCCGTACAGCGCCTCGTTTACTCAACACATTAAACCACATCTTTGATGACACATTCTCTGAACGCCATCACCAATTCCCTGGAGATTTCCATGCATCAGCCCAACCACTTCATGCAGGTAGGGAAACTGATAGAGCAGGTGTGCTCGAATGGTTACTTCCTACTCAAGTAGAGATTGATGCACTTCCCTTAGATTTGGAGGTTGGATATCATTTATTCGATTCAGAATCTGCTAATCCAAGGCATCTTGAACACGAACTCATTGCTGCTAGACTCGATTCTCTTGTCCGAGGACATGCAACGAAACTCTGGTCCTCAGAAGAACAAGATTACGTCGATATAGAACCGGAAGAACTCATCTCTCCAGAAGATGTGATGATTCTCGTTCATTCAAGGAAACACATTCCTGACCTGATCAAGAGATTACAAGATCGAGGTTTGCCAGTATTGGCCGATAAGCAAGGTCAGTTGTTACAACAACCTATCGTCAAACCTCTTCTGTCTGTACTTTCTCTTCTAGCTAAACCGTCTTCGCGTTTAGCTGCACATGGCCTTGCCCGTTCTCCAATCGTTGGCGCAACATCCCTTCAAATTGAAGATATATTCGAAGAGAAGGGTGTTGATAACTATTGGCGCCATCTTTCAACATATTTTTCAGAATCTCCAATTGGCAATCTTCTATCGATACTTTCCTCGCTCATTGCAAAAGGGGCCTTGCACGAAATTTTCGACGTAGTCTTGGATTACAGTGACCTTTTGACAACCT
>CAXAHE010000011.1:0-31873 GCA_963968475.1 uncultured Candidatus Poseidoniales archaeon
GATGAGTAGGAACTGAGTACAAACAAAAGGCACATCGCAATAGAAACGGTTGCAATTCGGCCTCTCATGATGGGTAGTAATTCAAACGAGTACATATGCGTTTAGCCGACGCTTTTGGTTGAGGTATGAGAGGGATAATGTTCAAGTCTGTCGGGGTGTTGGTCGGGAAGTGAGTCAAATGTCTGACGTCCATAACCTCATCATAATCGGATCCGGTCCTGCTGGATATACTGCTGGATTGTACGCTGCAAGAGCCATGCTTGAGCCTCTTATGTTTGCTGGTTATATGTCTGGAGGACAACTCATGCTTACAAGCGATATCGAAAACTTCCCTGGCTATCCTGAAGGTATAGGAGGTCCTGAAATGATGATGCAACTTCGAGAACAAGCAGAACGCTTTGGACTCAAAGTTCAGGATAAGAACGTAGGAAGTGTTGATCTTTCATCACGCCCGTACAAAGTTACTGTGGAAGGAGAGGAATTCCTTACCCATTCAATCATCGTCTCTACTGGCGCAGAATCCATTTGGCTAGACGCACCTGGAGAAGCAGAACAGAAAGGCCGTGGTATCTCCACATGTGCAACCTGTGATGGTGCGTTCTTCCGAGATGAAGAAGTCATGGTCATTGGTGGAGGCGACTCAGCATGTGAGGAGGCAACGTTCCTTACACGATTTGCTTCAAAGGTCACCTTAGTTCACCGAAGAGATGTGTTCCGAGCATCAACCATCATGTATGAGCGAGTAGAAAATCATCCAAAGATTGAGATCAAAACATTCCGACAAGTGAAGGAATTCCTCAGTGACGAAAAAGGACTTACTGGAGCCGTTCTTGAAGATCCAAGAGATGGGACAACTGAGGAGATTGCCGTTACAGGAGCATTCATTGCAATTGGTCACACGCCGATAACAGAATTCCTTGGTGGTCAAGTGGAAACTGATGATGAAGGTTACATTGTTCATCATGAACATACCATGACAAACGTCCCTGGGGTGTTTGCTGCTGGTGATGTTGTTGATACTCGATACAAGCAAGCGATTACAGCAGCAGGTATGGGTTGTCAAGCAGCCATGGACGCTGAGAAGTGGCTCGAAGAGAACGTCCATTGAACAACGATGTCTATTTGACAGACGTACACATGGGGTGTCCATGGTCGATATGGAACGTCATGCCCGACATCTCGTTCTCCCGAATGTTGGCTATGAAGGTCAAGAGAAATTAGCTGCAGCTCGGGTTCTTGTTATCGGAGCAGGCGGTTTGGGAAGTCCAGTACTTCTCTATTTGGCAGCTGCAGGCATCGGTACAATCGGTATTGTCGATGATGATGTGGTTGATGTTTCTAACCTTCAGCGTCAAATTATCCACCGAACTGAAGACGTAGGTTCAAAAAAAGTTGATTCAGCAAAGGCGAGATTGCTCGCATTGGATCCAAATATTGAGATTGAACTTTATCCCGAACGCCTCAACCCAGAAAATGCTCTTGATGTGTTGCAAGGATGGGATGTCGTTGTCGATGGAACCGACAATATCCCAACTCGATACCTCATTGATGATGCTTGTCATTTACTTTCTATCCCATGGATATACGGTTCAATCCATCGCTTTGAAGGACAAGTTTCTGTCTTCTCGACAGAGCAATCCCGTTGCTATCGTGACCTTTTCCCTGAGGCACCTCCAGCGGGTGCGTTACAAAATTGTGCTGATGCTGGTGTTTTTGGTGTCCTTCCAGGCGTCGTTGGTGGTATTCAAGCAACAGAAGTCATCAAACTCATTCTCGGATTAGAAACTAAATTGATTGGTTCATTGCTCTTGTATGATGCACTTGAAATGTCAACTCGTATGCTTCGTTTTGATGCTTTAGAAACACGACAGACCATACAAGATTTGTCTGTTGTCCAACAACTCTTTGATGATCCACTGTATTGCATGCCGTCAAACAAGCAGATTGATGAAGGGTCTCCAAATGGAAGGGGCATGATGCAATCAATTGATGTGGCTTCAGTAAAGGCAAAACAATCAGAAGGATGGAAGCCGTTCATTATCGATGTGCGAAGTGCAGAAGAACTTGACCAAATCCGATTGAATAGTTTTGACCTCCATGCAGTTCATGATGTCATAGCATCTCATTCATCAGAAGTTCCAGAACAAGGGGACATTGTTGTCATCTGCCGTAGCGGTATGCGTTCACAAATGGCAATTATGTTTTTGACTCAATCTGGAATTGACGCAAACCGTCTTTACAATTTAGATGGAGGCATTATGGCATGGAGCCAAATCGCCCCAGAAGATGTCATAAGAGGCTAAATCAAGGGTGAGGTTCAAAGAGCGTAACCTCTCGTTCCTCGTTGGTCATCATGGCAAAAGTCATCGTTGCGGATGAGAATCAGGGTCGTAGGACCCTCCTTGCATCCACGCTCGAGCGAGAAGGCTTCGATGTTACGCGAGCCGGTACACTACGCCAAGCAGAAGGGACTGCTCTTGCAGTTATGCCTGAGATTGTCTTACTCGAAGGAGATTGGAGTTCAGGGGATGCTATTGACGCATCGCAACGATTGATGGGTGATCCTGAGTTTGCATTCAAGTGTCGAATCGTCATGCTGTCGAGGAGCAACTCAAGTGAGTTTTTGCTTACTGCTGCTAAAGCAGGCGTCCATGAAGTCATCGCAAAACCAGTCGATATGAGCAAATTAATCGAGCAGTTGTGGAAACACGCTCGCAAACAATTCGTTCCACCACCTGCAGATGTCGAAGTCGGAGGAAGTGGAGGCTCATTCGATGTCGGAATGATGGCTGGCGGCGGCGGCTGGGCTCTTCCAATGCTCAAAGGCCTTGTAGGGCCTGACCGAATCAATGAGTCGTTCATCAATGAAATTCTTACTCAGATGGGTGAGGATGGAATGGAAGTTGATACAGGTCTAGAGGCCACTGATCTTTCCAATATCCTGCGAATTGCTCTAAATCGTTTGGTGCAAGATGGTGAAGGTGGGCAAGCAGGGGCAGGTCCTTCATTTGAAGAACTGAAAAAGAAAAAAGCCCTTGGCGACCTTAGCGACCAATCGAAATCAGTCACAACTGGGGGAATGGAATCCATCCTTGAGACTCAAGCCGAGAATATTGCTTCTGAGATTGAAGCTGTAATGGATGATATTCTCGATGAAACACCAGAAAAAGTTGCAATACTTCCTCATGATGGACTTGAGCGTATCGATCCACAGGTTCTGAATATGACTCGCTTAACAACCGAAATGGTTCATGAATTGATGTGGGATTTAGGCCGCCCAGGGGCTGTCTCTGATACAACTCTCATGACTCGAATTGAAGACGCAACGGAAATGCTCGGCGACGTTCTATCTTCGCTTCCTGAATCAGAAGAGGAGTAGATTGGAATGAGGAATTTACCGAAACCTTCTGACATTCAATTACCGAAACCATCAGAACTCCATCTTATGGACGGACAGAAAAACCTTCAGAAGATGAAAGAGCAACAACCTAATCTCTATAGATGGAGAGCCTTGTTTGGATTCGTTGTACTTTTCATCTGCGCAATTGCAGGATACTTTCTGTTTAAAGACGCATCTGAAATCATTGAATGGTTCAAAGGATTTGGGCTATGGGGGCCGTTTTTATTCACCATTATGCTATCATTAGCAATCGTTCTGTTATTGCCTACTCCGTTCGTAAAGATTGGTGCAGGGGCCATTTTCCCGTTTTGGATAGCAGCATTGGTTAATTTTGTTGCCTCAATGATTGGAGGTCTCATCGCTTTCGTCTTAGGTAGGTGGATGTTCCGTGAATCAATACAAGCCTCAATTCAAAACGATGTACGAATGCAAAATATCGAGAAAGCTCTTGATCAAGACGCAATGAAAATATCAGTACTCGTTCGCTTGTCTCCGATTCTTCCCGATGAATGGCTCAATTACATCATGTCGGCTACTCCTGTTTCGTTACGAGTGTTCTTGCTTTCAAACACATCCAGTCTCATCTATTGTTTGATTTATGCATATTATGGACACGCACTTGGTTCAATTGCGCTGAGTCGGTCTGGGATGGGTGGATTGGGCAATTCTCCACTTGGTTTATTCATGCTCTTACTTGGCATAGTTGCAACTGTAATCGTGACTGTAATTGTTACAAGGACCTCGATTCGAGTTCTTAGAGAATCTATTGGTGAAGAAGAATAATTCTCATTTTCTGATCGTGGAGTTAATCCATAGCATTGAAACTTAGGCGACCTTCGCAGAGACGGGGGCGGGGTATGTCACAAGGAACACTTCCAACAATTTATGGTGCTGATTGGGCTCCTAAATCGGCACGCGTTTTCACACAACCACTGCTCATCGATGCTGCTCGTGCAGAAGTGATGCGCTTCTTTGCTGAACGGCATGAAGGGCATGTATTCCTTGCTGCAAACGTTTGGGATCATCTCCATGTTGATGGTCAACAATCTTTCGATGGAGAATCATGGCATTCTTTCTCTGGGCGATTTGTCAAAGCTTTCAGGAAAGGGTTTGCCGCTCAAAATGAGCTCAAAATCAAGCCTATTTTAGATGACGAAGTCATGCCTCGGCGAAGCATAAATGAGCATCTTGATCGTCGATTAAATCATATCATAATCGATATACGTCTTTGCTTTCGTCGTTTGGCCCATTACATGTCGACTTCCATGGAGAATCGAATGGAATGGCAACGTATGATGACACGAACCCGAGCAATGGATGCTCACCTCAAGGACGTTTTCTTCTCTGGAATGGAAACTCCAGATGGTTCACGATTCGGAGGCAAAGGATTCCGATCAACGTGGCAGGAAGGGGTTGTTGCAATTGCAACTGCCTTGAATAAGACAGATGAACCGAATAAAGATCATACGCCTGGTAACGGATATGATGGTGACCTTGTTGCTCCAATGATTCGTGATGTTGGTCTTGCACTTGCAATGGGTGACACTGTTGTCGATGTTATGGCTGCTCAATTGGGCAAAGCAGATTCAAATCAAAATGGTGGACATGAAGGGGCAGGTGGCCGAGATTTGCACATAGGTGCATGGCATGTTGGAGTTTTACCTCCGACCGCACCCCTACCCATCGCTAGTGCAACAATGACGGGACTCGCCTTTGCTGCCTGGAAGCAACAACTTGATCGTTTTCACGTTGCTTGCATCGGTGAAGGAGCCTCCTCTTCGGGAGAATATTGGGAATCTTTGAATCTTGCAGGTGCCCGTGGTCTACCAATCTGTTACGTTCTTCAGAACAATCAAATCGCACTAGATACACCTCCTGCGAATCAGTCTGGTGTTGAACTTTGGGCAGATAAGGCGGTTGCTATGGGCTTCCCTGCTTGGACAATCGATGGTTCTGACCCTGCTGCATGGCATGCAAGTGTTGCTACAGCCCGTGAATTCAGTATGGAAGGCGGTGGCCCAACGATGGTCCACGTTGAGACGATGCGGGGTTGTGGCCATGCACATCATCATGATGACTTGTACCTTGGTTCAGAAACAGGAACTCCTCCTGGATATGTTGATCGAACTTTGCTTGAGTATTGGGCTGCAAAAGATCCTATACCAACACACCGAGAACTCTTACTCACGTTGGGTGTCGAAGAAAGCGAACTTGAAGGAATGGAAAAAGAGGAACAGCTTCGTGTTGATAATGCACGTTCAGATGTAGAGGGAATGGCTTGGCCAGAACCTGAAACTGTAACGAAAGGCATCACTACAATTCATGATGCAAGGACACACCAAGATCAAATTGAGACTCTAACCTCACCATCTATTATTGAACTAAATTCAAATGTTGAACCGATTGAATACGTTGAATCTGGGGGTTGGACCTATGCTCGAGCCATCCAACAAGCAATGGTCGATATTGCTAATCGATATGGCGATGATTGCGTATTCATTGGAGAAGACATGGAAGTTGCCGGAGCCTTTGGAATGAATATGGCTCTCAAGAACGCAGGCCACCAGGAGAAACTTGTTGACATGCCTCTTTGCGAGGCGATGATTGTTCACACTGGTGTTGGTGCAGCCCTCTCAGGTATGCGCCCAATGGTTGAAATTCAATTTGGAGGCTTTGCAGCGCTCGGATTTAATGCATTAATCAACAATGCAGCAATGCTTCGCTGGCGCTGGGGTGCAGATTGTCCAATGACAGTTCGAATCCCACTTGGTGCTCGCACACGTTCAGGTCCTTTCCATGCAAATATGATTGAATCATGGTTTGCGAACGACCCTGGTTTCGTTGTCCTCGCACCTGCGACTCCACAAGCGGCTTACGAATTACTCGTCGAAGCCGCACATCTGGAGGATCCAGTTCTGTTTTTGGAACATATTGGATTGTATGGTCTTCGAGGAGGTCTTACTGGATGGGGCCAGAATATCAATCAAAAAGTCGACACAACATCAGTTCATGAATCCATTGAAAAAGGACAACGACACTCAATTGGTAAAGCCTCAATCATACGGGAAGGAACAGATCTTACACTCGTAACATGGGGGGCAATGGTTCACCTCGCCAAACAAGTTTCAGAGATGTTATCAAAAGATGGCATGGAATTAGAAGTCATCGATCTTCGAACAATCATTCCTTTTGACAAGGAAACATGTATTGCTTCAGTGCAGAAAACCGGTAGACTAGTTGTCCTCCAAGAGGGACAATGGCATGGTGGTTTGGGCCATACAATACAGTCCCAAATTCTTGAATCAACGTTCTATCAACTGGAATCACAACCAGTTGTTATCGGAGCATTAGACACTCCAGTACCGTTTTCTCCACCGCTGGAAAATCACACAATTCCTTCGATTGAACATGTGATTAAGGTCATTCAGTCTTTGATGGGATAAGAGCTTCAAGCCAAACAGCAAGACAAGCACCAAGTGTTGTTGTTAACCAATAAATTGGAATTATTGAAGCATCACCAGAAAATAAATTCGGTCCAAATGTACGTGCAGGATTCATACTTGCTCCAGTATATTCTCCAAAGAGGAATGCCAAAACTGCTACTGTTGCGCCCACTACGACTGCAATTGGGAGCCAATTCTCAGTTTTTCGGATGATGAGAAGAATAGAGGCCATCAGGAGGAATGTAATTCCTATTTCGATTGCTATAAATTCAGTCCATGATGTATTTGCATTCCGTAGCGTAGGTCCTGCGCCACCAAGAAATAATCCTGCTAATGCTCCTCCGCACAACTGGCCAACGACGTGGGAAAGAGTATCTTCCCTGGAAAGATTTCCTCGTCTCCAGAAAGCGATGGACACAGCTGGATTAATATGGGCTCCAGAGAATCTTCCAAGTGATAGAATCATGAGGCCAACAATGAGGCCAAAGGCAAGGGAAATTTCGAGGGATGAGCGATTGAGTGCAACGCTGCCACAACCAACGAAGACCATGGTGAAGGTTCCGATGAACTCGATGGCACCTCGTTTCCACATTGACACGTCGAATTCTATCCAGAATTTGATGTTATCGAAGAAGATTGGGAGAAGCATGAAAACCCATGAGGCATTGGCAACAATATGGAGCAAAAGGATGAGTTGATGGGGATTCCTCAACTTGTCCACTTCAATGCCATGCTCATTACAGGCGCTTTGTTCATTGGTATTCTCTTAACCGAATACATGACTACAGACAATTCTATGTGGATTATGGCGTTCATTCTCCTGCTTTCTCTTGGTCTCTTAGTCACCAGTGCTGACTTCTTCATTGAGGGGGCAAAGGGCTTAGCTCGTAGAGCAGGAATTGCTGAAATCGTTATTGGATTGACCATTGTGTCTATCGGAACTTCGCTTCCTGAAATTCTTGTTACAAGTTCTGCAGCCCTCGATGCAGCTGATAATACCGCAGGATCTGCAGATTTCGCCATAGGGAGCATCCTTGGTTCTGTCCTTGTTCAAATAACTCTCATTCTAGGTATTGTTGTGATGACGAAGTCTGTGAAAGTCCGTCCTTCTTGGCTAAATAGAGACGGCGTTATCATGCTTTTATCTGTGCTTCTACTCCTCTTTTTCGTATGGACAAACGGTACACTGGAACGTTGGGAAGGAGCAATACTCTCCACATTGTACGTAACCTACATTGTTTGGCTTTTGATGAAAAGAGAAGCGATTCGTCTTGAGGAAGTCGAAGATGCTGGCGAATATGAGATTAAAGGATCAAATTGGAGTTCTGCAGCATACACAATCATGATCATTCTAGGTCTCGGTTTTGCCATATATGCTGCAAATATCCTCGTCGATAAAGCCTGCCATTTGGCTCTCGAACTTGACGTGCCTCATTCCGTAGTAGGTACGACTGTTTCTGGCATTGGAACTTCCTTACCTGAATTAACAATCGCATTGATGGCTGCCAAAAGAAGCAAGGGTGTTGCGATTGGAACCCTTATTGGTTCAAACATAACCGACCCTCTCCTCTCTATCGGTATCGCTTCAATGATTCATCCACTTTCCATCAGTACAGAAGACAAGGGCCTTACAATGGAGATTATTGCTCCTGCAACAGTTCTAGGTGTTCTTCTAGCCTTGATTTTCATGCGTAGAAGTTACAGATTTGAGCGCTGGGAAGGCGCATGTTTGGCTTTATTCTACCTTGTCTTCTTGGTCGTTTTACAACTCAATCGTTAGTTGAAACGAAATCAAAACTTATGATTGGTCGCTCTGTGGGGTTGACATGGTCGACTTCCAACTCGATGAAATGCAAGAGATGCTTCGTGAACTTGCTCATGAATTTGCAGTGGATGAAATACGTCCTCATGCTGAGCATTGGGATGAAGACTCAGTCTACCCAAAAGAAGTCATTCAAATGGCTCACGAGATGGGATTACTCAATCTCCACATTCCAGAGAAATACGGCGGGCCTGGACTAGGCTGCATGGAAGAAGTACTTGTCAATGAAGAACTTGCATGGGGTGACCCTGGTTTTGCAACTGCTGCTTATGCAACTGCTCTGGCTTGCGCTCCAATCATAACTGGCGCAACTGAGGCTCAGAAAGATATCTGGCTGCGAAAGGTGGCCGAAGAAGGTGCTCTAGCGTCCTATGCCATTACAGAACCTGGTGCCGGATCTGATGTTGCAGCCATTAAAACAACTGCAGTTCGAGATGGAGACGAGTACGTCATCAACGGCTCAAAGATGTGGATTACAGGAGCAGGATATGCTGACTTCTTCTTCGTTCTTGCTAAAACGGATCCTGATGCTGGCTACAAAGGCATGTCAGGTTTTATTGTTGAATCCAACAGAGAAGGTCTTTCGCTTGGAAAGAAAGAAACCAATATGGGCCAACGGTGTAGTGATACCCGTAGTATCTCTTTTGATAATGTACGTGTTCCTGCAAATCAACTGGTTGGTGAAAGCGAATCTGGTGGATGGATGAATGCAATGAGTGCTTTTGACTTGAGCCGACCAAACATTGCTGCACATGCAACAGGATTGTCAAGAGCTGCTTACGAACATGCCCTGCAATACAGTAACGAGCGACAAACATTCGGTAAGCCCCTTCATCATCATCAAGCAATTCAATTCATGTTGGCTGATATGAAAACAGATATTGAAGCGAGCCGTATGCTTACGTGGAAGTCTGCTTCTGAAGCAGATGTCGGCGTTAAAAATACAGAATCAGCAGCCCATGCAAAGCGATTTGCTTCTGATGCGGCTATGAAAATCTCGACTGATGCTGTTCAAGTCTATGGTGGATATGGTTACTCGGAGGAGTACCCAGTTGCTCGTTTGATGAGAGCAGCCAAGGTCATGCAAATCTATGAAGGAAGTAGCCAAGTTCAACGTATGATCATTGGTCGTGAAATTACGAAGAACCTCTAGTTCTTCGGTCTTCTTGAAGATCAAAGGCTCTGACGAGATGGTCAACCAAATCCTCTGCTCTATTTGAATCGGGAAGGAGGTCTTCTTCGACCCGACCGATGTTATGGTCAAAATCTACGATATCTTCTTCCACATCGATCATCTGGAGCGAATTGAGGTATTCTTCTTCCTCTTCCCAATCCATCTCTTCATCACTCATGTCAATCATATCTTGAGTGACAATCATTTCATCTTGGAAGGTGAAAATATGCTCCATCTTGTGTCGAGGACATACAATAAATTGGGCGACGAGGGGGATACTCATCGCCAATTCAATGTCATTGCGTAGGCTAAGCGCAAGAGATGCTAATTTATCCCCTATTGGAAGATGGGTTTTTTGTTCATTGATATTCAAGCAAAGACTCACAGTAAAATTGGAGTCCTTTGATTTGATATCTTTCTTCCATGCAGCACCAATGACAGAGGTGGACCATGTTTTTCTTCTCCTATTCGATTGCTCACTCAGTCCTGGATGAGGTAACTGTTGCTTTGCTTTTACTTCATAGTGTCTTCCTGAAGTCCCCTTGACTCGTACTTGAATTGTCCCTTCAGAATAGGATTCTATCAAATGAAAGTGTTCCATTTGACATATGCCTCTTAGAAACCCCATCGACTTTTCAAATGGATTCATACTTTCTTCTGCTGACATAAAGATTCTAATCTTCGACTGTTTATGAACAGAAATCTGAATGTACTTGTCGCTTACGCATATGCATGGCCAAAGCGATTGAGGTGTTAGTCCTAGCAGCGGGGCTCTCCAGAAGACTTGGCCAGGATAAGGCTATGATTGAAATCAATGGTCATCCATTAGTCCATCATATCGTGAATAGGCTTCATCGGTCAGGAATGACATCAATTACTTGTGTAACAAACAGCGATTTACTGGCAGATGTAATGCTTGCTAGTCCAAGCGCAAATGTCGTTCTCAATCCGTCTCCAGACCTAGGCCGCACAGAATCTATTAGATGCGGTCTTCGTTCGATGATTGAACGACTGGGTTCCTTGCCTAAGCGGGTCCTCATTGTTCCAATTGATCGACCTGGGTGGGATGAGAGAATTATTCAATCGTTAGTTGGTCTTGGCGTTTCGACGTTTCCAGTCTCATCTGGAAGAGGAGGCCATCCTCTTTTCTTGGAGGAAAAGGATATACGTTCAGTTTATCTTTCAGAGGGAGATGTTCCACTCAAGAATCTAGTCAACTGTCAAGCAGTTGAGGTTGACTTCGATTCATTGCATCTAAATATCGATACTCCTGAGGATGTAGACTTGCTTAATGCCGCTGCTAAGGAACCCTGGTTCTAAGGGCAAACCGTATGTGTATCAATCTCAACGGATGGATATGACCGCAAGGGTACTGGGATGGGTGTTGGAACAGTTACAACACAATTCATCGGTAGTTCTCGCTTCAGTCGTTGCAACAAAAGGCAGTGTGCCGGGTAAATCTGGCGCTCGACTTGCGATGAGAAAAGACAATACTTGGATTGGTACAGTTGGTGGGGCTGGCTTGGAAAAGAAGATACTTAACAGATGTGAAGAGTTGCTTACTCAGACTACGGCAACATCTGAAGTCATCACGTTCGGGTTAAATAAAGGTGCGAAGGGCTATGAAGTTCAACCTCTTGACTCTCTTTGCGGTGGACAAGTAACCATCGCACTGGAGTTGATGATGCCAATGCCGCACATACTTTTGATGGGAGGAGGTCATTGTTCAGAAGCTATTTCTAAACTCCTTCCATTAACGGGATGGAATTATTCTGTCCAAGATACGCGTGAAGCCTTTGCACATTCAAAATTGTATCCGAATGCAGTAGAGTTGTATGCAATGGACGTCATCGATTTTTTCGAACATGAAACGACAGAAACTCTGTCTCGTTTTTCTGATATTCTTCTTCTTGGGCACGATTATCAAGAGGATCTTGATCGTTTGAAGATGATTTTACATAGAGCTCAATCGAGTAAATTGTCTCTTGATGGTGATGAGTTCCCACGCATTGGGGCAATAGGAAGTCGTTCTAAATGGCAAACCTTTGCTTCTGCTTGTATCGAAGATGGGATTGAACAAGCATACCTATCAGATGTTCGATGTCCTATAGGTCTCAATGTTGGAGCAGATTCTCCAGAAGAGATCGCAATTGCAGTACTTGCAGAGATTCTTTCATTGCACAAAGGCGTCGATGTTCATTCACCAACATGGCGAGAAAAGTAGGTCTTGACATGGTATCAATAGATGAGTCTTGGACTCTTCGAAACGGTTTGGAAATTCCTCATCGTTCAGTACTTGCTGCTATGACCAATAAGCAGAGTCATGATGATGGTTGCCTTTCGGATGATGAAATCAATTTTTTGAAAAGAAGAGCCAAGGGAGGTTTTGGAATCATTACGACTGCAGCATCGCATGTTCAAAAATCAGGTCAAGGTTGGACTGGGGAAATGGGAGTATGGGGCGATCATCATCTTCCAGGACTCTCTCGTCTGGCTGATGAAATACGTCGTTATGGATCGAAGAGTTTTGTTCAGTTATTCCACGGGGGGATGAGAAGCCCCTCCTCGCTAACAGGACAACAACCAGTTTCAGCAAGTGAAAACTTCATTTCAGATTCACAGGGAACTTCTCGCTCAATGACTTTAGAGGAAGTGAACGAAACAATCGTTTCGTTTGCGAAGGCAGCAAAGCGCTGCGAAGAAGCAGGATTCGATGGGGTAGAACTTCACGGTGCTCACGGTTATCTCATCGCTCAATTCCTTGGGTCTAAGACCAACAGAAGAACTGATGAATTTGGAGGAGATGTTCTTCAACGGATGACATTCCTCAACAAGATAATTGACGCTGTACGGGATATCGTCTCTTCGAATTTCTCTCTTCTTGTACGGCTATCACCTGTTTCAGATGATATAGGAATTACTCTAGAAGATACGCTCATCGTCTGTGAGTCATTGCTTTCTAAATCTATAGAAGGGTTGCATATATCGTGTTGGGATGTTTTCGAAGAGCATACGACTGGACAGACATTAACCAGGGAGATTTCACAATTTATCGATCATCGAATACCAATTATATCTACAGGGTCTGTATGGACTGGTAATGATGCCAAGTTTTTGCTTGAGCAAGGGGCTGACGCAGTCGGTGTCGCCCGGGTTGCTTTGCCATTTCCTGATTGGCCTCTTTCTAGCGCATCCTTGGATTATACTCCTGCAAAGCCTCCATTCACTCCTCAAAATCTGATAGATGCAGAATTAAGCCCTCTCTTCGTTGATTACATGAGGAGATGGAAAGGATTCGTCACTGATGGGAGATGAAAATTCTCTTCCTGAAGTATGCAAGTTCTTGAATTGATTCACGTATGTCATCAAGGGCTAAGTGAGCACCTTTCTTGTTAAATCGAGACACTTCGGGATACCATCTTCGTCCAAGTTCTTTGACAGTTGATACATCGATCATCCTGTAGTGGAGGAATTCAACAACCTCTGGCATTTCTTTTTGGAGGAATAAGCGATCGTTCCAAACTGAATTTCCGCATAATGGGGCTGTGTTTTCATTCACGTATTCACGGAGGAATTCCATCGTTTGTCTTTCTGCTTCTTCCACTGTAACCGAGTTGTTGCGAACACGTTCGACCAAACCACTTCTGTTATGATGCCGAGTGTTCCATTCATCCATTCCTTCCAAAAGCGTTTCTTCGACTGAAACTGCTAGGTTGGGACCTTCTGCGATAATGTTCAATTCTCCATCGGTAACGATGGTGGCTATCTCTATGATTTTCTCTTTAGAGATGTCCAAACCGGTCATCTCTAAATCAATCCAGACCATGCGGTCATCTTTATTCTCCATGATAACCCCAACAAGCCAGAGCATTTGAAGTCGGCGCAGAGTTCTTCATACACCCATGCTACGGCTTGCTATGGCGGATGCCTCCGATGTTCTTGATGCAGTGCTCATGGAAGTGATTCCATTGCCAAAGAAACCAATTGCCTTTGGTCTTACTGCTTTGATTTTCAGTGTAATCTTCTTTGCATATATAGCGCATGAATTTTCTGCAGATTCGAGCCCAAGCTCCGTGATTATTGAACAAAACACATCCACTGATTGGCGACACTATTCTGTTGTAGCACCAATTGATACTGGAATAAACGTCTATCACGATCACTTTCGTACCGATGAGATTTATCCAAACTGGCTTTTGGAACAGTTGGGTGTAACAATGACCTGTGGAATTACATTTGAGGGCAGTTGGGAAGAACGGTACGAAGCAGACAAAGAAGCCTGCTGGGATGTCATTACAACCAGTGATATCGTCTATTTTTATGGCACAAAGATTATCGGGACCTCACCTGATGGTGGGACAAATATCCACATCTTGGATGATCCCGAAGATGGTCATGGGACAGCAGTAACGGGGGCAGTTCTCGATGCAAATCCAGATGCAGTCATTTTCTTTGTTGAAGGTTTTTCCACCGAAGCAGTCCTTGCAGCATCAAATCAACCTCTTGTTGATATTATTTCAACATCGTTTGGAGCCATCGGTTCGCTTCCAGTTCCTGGAATTGAAACCGCAACCTACGAAGCAGTTGTCGTTCAAAACAAAATCCACACAGGAGCCGCAGATAATTCACCTTCTCCTGCAATTCAAGATGCCACAGCAGGACCTCCATGGTCGATTGGAATTTCTGGATATGCGGAGGAAGGAGATGACCAAAAGGAAACTATGAGCGGTTCTTATCCCGATATTGCTGCTGATTGGACACAAGTCTTGCCGAATCACGACGATACTGATGGTTATCATGAAACGTCCGGTACTTCGTTTGCTACACCTCGAACAGCAGGTATCCTCTCCTTCGTTCTTCATCAATTACGAGATGAGTTTGGTGACTGGGGCTCAGGAGCTTCTGCTGAGCGAGGAGGCTATCTGGTCAATGGAGCCTCATCGGATGAATCCTCTTTCACAATGAGAAACTCAGAAATGCGTCATGCATTGAACATGTCTGCTTGGTATCCAACGTTTACTACATGGGATCCTACATCTGGAACCATGCCAATTTCTCCTGTTGCTCCATGCACTCAAGTCGGATGGGGTCTCGTAAACCTCTCGAATATCGATTTGATCATCAAGCATTTGAACGGCACTGAATCCATGGATAACAGACCATCTGACGTCGTTCTCTGCATGGATGCGAATCAACAAATGAGAGAAGCATATTGGGGTATCTATCCAACAACAGTAAACGGAACGGAGACCTATATCCCTTATGCTGCAATCTTCAGAGAAGACTGATCACTTTGGTTCAAAGTCAAGAACGATTTGTCCAAGCATATTGACTCGAACAACCGGATTGAATCCTTCGTGAGGAGTCATCGCAATTGTACGCTTGATTTGCTCAATCGCTTGAGGAGGCATTCTCACGTCAAATGTTTGGAGGGTTTCGATAAACCCTTCATCTGGCTTGAGAGCAGCCTTAACTGGTTTTGGGACCGGTATAGCCTTTGCAATTCTTTCGACCTTTTCTACAACTTCTACCACGTCGTCAGAAATTTCTTCAACGATCTCCTCAACCTCACTTGCCTCAACCTTAGCCATTAATCCAGACGTAGCTTGCGTAACTTCTGCTTCTTCAATCCAGGTATTCAATTCGTGGACTTCTTCAGTATCACGCACATCGATTGTGTGTCGGCGCTGTTGATAGATGAACCCGTATCCAAGGGCCAATAATCCCATCAGAACAATGGTTAGAGATCTGTATATTGTTTCTTCAATCAGGCCGAACAGGATAATCAATGAAATCATTGAACCATAAACACCCAATGCTCTTCTCCAACGAACATGGGAATGCCTTGAGTCAAAGCCTGTGATTGCGAGGGCCGTAAGCAATGCAGTGGTGATGAAAAGAGCAAGTTTAGTTTGCTCTTCTCCGAGTGCATATATGACACCTGTAAGTGCGGATATGACTCCTGCAAAGCCCATGTATTCGATAAAACTGAAGAACTCTTCATCAGTTTCCCAAGTAAATAATTTCGAGTCATAGATACTATCTGTCTTTGAAGAGTAGAGGATGAGAGCTGCCCCTTCGATGAAGAATACAGACCCGACAAAAATTCCTCTCATTGATTCATCAAGTACATCAAACGTTGAAAGTTCGTTTCCAACGGTTAAACCGTGGAGTAATGGGAGGAACAAGATTGAGATCTTATTCCCTTTCTGGAATGCATCTTGAGTCGCCCAGGCGCTTGCTGCAATCATTCCAATTCCGCCAAACACGTTGAATGAAAGAAGGAGGGATGCCATTGCCACAAATCGTAGTTGTGCTTCGAGAGGGAGATCCATTTCCGCTGTTTTGGAGTCTTCCTTGACATTCATTCGCAAGATACCTCGTTGTTCAGAGAGCCATAATCCAAAGATAAGGATTCCTGACCAAAGCATTGATTTCCCGAATATTGCACCACTGAAATCATCAAGTCCATCTGAGAATCCGATGAAGAAGGAGAAGATGAGAGCGACAGAGAACATCGGAATAAGTGTTAGATCTCCTCGTATCCATGAATTGATAATTCCAAATATTACTGCGATGAGTGGGAGCCAAGATGCTGTAGGTAGAACTGCTGCAACTGAGAAGAGGAACCATATTGCTGGAATAACCCATGGATATGGGTTTTCAATGAGTTCAGCGTTCTTGATATTGGAACGAATATCAAAGAGACTTGCACTGAGAATAAGCATCATGTGTATTCCTACAATCAATCCAGTAACTTCACTGAACCAGAGGATAGTTGGATCCGTTGCATTTTCTACATTGGATAATACGCTATCGAGAAGGTTGTGTGCCAACCCATGATCTTCAAGCCAAAACATCGACACGAATGCTATAGGAGCAATGCATGAAAGAACATGATGTCGATACTTGAAGGCCGTGTAACCAACCAGCCCATACATGGTAAGGAACAACAAACCCCCAGACTGATCAAACATCCCCAGAATGAGTAAGCCACCGAGCATGACTTGATCTGCACCTCTGTTCAGAACACCCGTATCTAACCCTCTCTTGGTGATGATGCTATGGACAGCGACTGGAGCGAGAAGGAAGACAAGATCCCAAATAATTCCGGCTTTGAATAAATCCTCAGCAGGTTGATCTATTCGAGCCTCAACCATCAATGGCATAGATGCTCCTGCAATAATCAGGAGCATCAGTGTGCCAAGTGCTCGACTTTCAGAGGAAATAACATCCATTCTGTAGACTTCATAGATGAGTAATGATACTGGTAGTAGGTACATTCCTACTACGTAATAATTTGAACCGAGTAAAACTGCATAATCAAGTGTACTTATTCCAACAGTTATGGCAAGAAGTGCAAATGCTAGAGACGGTCGAGCAATGGTGCCATATGATCGCATTTCGGTGGCCTTGTCCCCCTCGTCTTTGAGATACCAGGCATTTGTTTCAGCGTCATAGGAGTAGCTCCCTGCTGCATTAATGGCAATGATATCTAGCAATTTCCCAAAGTCCAATTCAACATCACGTACGGAGTTGAACAATACGTAAACGAGGAATCCTAGAATCATAAATTCAATAGAAAGGCCACTCAAATTATCTGGTTTGAAGGAATCAGGAAGATCAAGTTTCCCAAACAAAAGCAAACCTGTACTCAGTGTCAGAGACGTGAGAAGAGCAAGGGTCGCATTTCTCTTCTCAACATCATCTCCTGTTCGTGCCTTGAGCATGGACTCGTACACCATGGAAAGGAGGTAGGCCACAAAGATCCATGTGACGAACCAATACGGTGAGTCAAGGATTGTGCTGCTTAGTGCAATGAATGAGACTGATTGTACATTGCTCCAAATTGAAATCTTGTCCATTCTGCGTGCAGTTTCTGCAATGACAACAATGCCTATTGCCACGCCAACGTTAACCGCTTCGTTTTGGATACTGTTACCGATTACATCTCCAAAGAGATATGAAAAGGATAATGCCGACATTGTTGCATTTGCCACCCATTTACGAGTGGCTTCGGCCACGAACATCATGTAAGCAATCATCACTAATGCGACGCACCATGGCAAAATCGCTTGATCGCCATCGAGCGTCCACAATGCAAAGGCAAGTCCGATTGGCATTGCAGGGATTCTGTTCTTTTGAGCTGCAGGGAAATACGCCAACAGCAGAGTGAGCCAAAGAGCGACTGGTAGAGTAAACACATTTTCGAGGCCATTGTTCCATGCGCTGGTTTTGATAGGGCCTAATATGAGTTTAAGATCTCCTTGATTTGCAATCAGCATTGCAATTATTACTTCGCCAATAAGGATAAAGGACATTTTTTCAACGAGTTCACGCTTTAATTTCTCGCTACTTGCAAGAGTTCCTTGTATGATGATAATAAACACAAGGAGTGACAAAGCGGCCCCTTTTGACGAATCGTCAACATTTTCGTACTGGAGGATTTCATAGAGGATCGGAATTAATCCTGATACGACGCTTACGACACCGAAGTTGATTGCTTTGTTTGATTGTAGTGCAGTATACATCGCCAGGCCAGTCAGGCCAACTATTGCAGTCCCTAGTGGGTATGATACTTCATAATCAGCCCATTCAATCCAAGTTCCTACCCCTACGAGTAAAAGACCGAGAGGAATGTAACTTGCAACTGCCCAACCGAAGGAAGTTTCCCCTTTGTATCTCTCTAATATTCGTTGATGGCCGAAACACATGAGGGCTGCACCTATTGATTGAGCATAGATTAAATTGTCATTTGCAACAAATGCACCATTGTTATTTTCCCCAAAGAAAACGAAAGGATCGTCGCCAATACTGGCATCAAGGGTAAGGTATCCCACAATATAGCGAATACCCCATAATAATCCAACAGCCATGAAGAAAAAGGACAGACCAAGGAGATAATTCTGCGAAATCATAAGATGGTTGTCATTTTTCTTCGCTTGTAATTCCACCATAAACAAGGCAATTGCTGACGAAAGCAATCCTCCGATAAAGAGGATGAGGAACTTCTCTTCACCAACATCGTCGGCGAAGGCGATACTCAGTAGCCCAATCCATATTGCGAGCATTGCAACTCCAAACATAATCACCTCTGTGAATCGTTCAAGGAATTGGCCTGTGTCACTGGAACCAGGCGGTCGAACAACGACTGGGGCAGTCGGTTGAACCTCATTGGTTGCAAAGATTGCATCATTGGCAATTGAAATTGTTTTCTTAGGAGCACGTACTGGAGCTGGCATCTTAATCAATTAGATTTCAGTTCATGTCTTCTTAAGGGTATACCCTGCAATGGGCTTGATAGTTAGGATTCCAAGAGGAAAACTTACGCTCCAATTGAAAGAGTTCAAACAATAGTATTGATTGGAATGTGTATGAGCCGAAAGAGCGGAGCACGTTCAACGTTGATTTTAGCGTGCATGACCATGTTTTTACTTCCTACGGTACTTGCCACAGTATCTGTTGAAGATACAGCCTCGGAGTCTCAAGAAGAGGCATGGTGGGTTAATACTACTGTCGATAGAGACGGGAACGGGATTGGAGATATGATTGAAGTTCATCAAAAGAATCCATATTTCCTTGATGCAGATAAAACGCTCCCGTTGATTATTGACTTCGATCACACACCTGGTGAAGATGAAATATTAATGCTCACCAACCAAGTAAATTACCAACATCAGTGGACTCTCGAAGGCATTGACGCTCTTGCTGGAAGGATGCCAGTAGGCGACGTTATCACAGCCTCTCAACTTCCTGGAGTTGTTATGCTTGAACTCGACGGTATTCTTGAGGTAACAAACGGAGATGCTGCCGTTCTTCACGGCGTCGATACAGTTTGGCAGGATACTGGATATGATGGCGCAGGAAGCACCGTTGCTATCATCGACACTGGAATCGATGGAAATCACTCAAGTCTTGATGACCAAGATGACGATCCAACAACCAACGATCCGAAAGTTATTGCATTCTATGACCCCGTCAACAACCCTTCTCTTACAAACGGCACTGAAGTATTCGCTTACGACGATCAAGGCCATGGATCGCACTGCGCTGGCACAACTGCCGGAACAGGCGCTCCCACCTACGAACACATCGGAATGGCTCCACAAGCCTCCCTTGTTGGAGTGAAGGTACTCGATGCTGGTGGTAGCGGAAGTTTCGCAACTGTCATGGCTGGTATGGAGTGGACTGTCGAGAATCGATACAAATTCAATATCCGTGCGGCTTCCATGAGTTTAGGTGGCCCAGGAGCAATCGAATGGACTTCGTCTGAAGAAGACAGTGTGAACCGATATGCTAACGAAATGGTACGTGCTGGAATTGCTTTGTTTATTGCAGCAGGTAATACCGCAGTATCCGCACAAATTGGTACGCCTGGCTCTGCTGAAGACGCAATTACAGTCGGGGCACTCGACAAGAATTCAGCGATTGCTGTTTACTCAAGTCAAGGTCCAACCGAAGAAGGCCGGGTCAAACCAAACATTGCCTATGTAGGGAGCAATGTCATGTCTGTTGCCTTCAACACTGGAGATCAATATACCGACATGTCAGGGACTTCAATGGCCACTCCAGGCGCTGCAGGAGTCGCAGCACTCATGCTACAAGCAAACCCAGATCTTTCTCCATTCGATATACGAAACATTATGCAAGAAACTGCCACCTATCGCCAATGTGCTTACATGCTTGCAAATGAGCCATGTGCTGAGGATTTGATTCCTAAGAATCGTCAAAACAATGTGTATGGGCATGGAGAAGTTCGAGCACTTGACGCTGTTCTCGAAGCTGCACAAGAAGATTATGAATTCGATAGTTCAATTTCCGTGGTTGTCTCAACAACAGTTGGCGAGCATAACCGAATCCATCTTAATCGTGGCGACTCAGTATCGTTTGATGTCGTAGGAGATCTCGAAACAGTTCAATGGAGAAGCAATCACCTTCGTGATGATTGGTCAAACATCCACGGTTTCGATCATGGGAATCCTTCAGGCGAACTTTACTTGATTGATATCGTTCACCAGTTGGAACATCTACCAGGGACGGATGTGCTTGGCAATCATACAATCTCTTTACGTGGAATCCAATACAATGAATCGGGGGGTCAATCCTCCTCTACACCACTTGTAACTGCTGAAGTAATGATTATGAATGCAAATACTGATGTCATCCCAGATGAAGAAAGCGAAGGTCTTCCAGCAGTTGGTATAATTGGGACAATGGCTATCATTGCTCTAGGAATTGCTGCATCATCTCGGGAAGACGAAGATACGGTTGATGAGCAGTAATTGCGAACCCTATGTTGATATGCGGATTTGATTAGGTAAGGATGGGCGAGTCATATGGTTGGAGAAGCACACGTGTCAATGATACCAACAACGCCGAAGAAAGTATGGTCTGCTAATGTTAACGGCCATGCTGTACAAGCCCTTGCTCCTTCTAACGCGATTCTGCTCGACGTTTTACGAGATGAAGTAGGCATGCTTGGCGTCAAGCGTGGATGTGATCTTGGGACCTGTGGCTGTTGTACAGTTCTGGTTAACGGTGAACCTCGCCTTTCGTGTCTCTGTCTCGCAGGTCAAGTTGAAGGCGATGATATTACAACAGTCGAAGGACTTGCTGAAGGGGCGCATTTGGCACCGATTCAAACCTGCTTCGCAACACACGGCGGCTCACAATGTGGTTTTTGCACACCTGGTTTCCTCATGGCTGCTGAAGCTTTACTCGATTCAAATCCAGACCCTTCTCGTGAAGAAATTTCCTGTGCAATTGATGGAAATCTTTGCAGGTGTACAGGGTATCAACAAATTATCGATTCAATAGAAGCTGCTGCGGAAATTAAGCGAGGAGATGCTCCTGCTCCAACGCCTGCAAGCGACCCACATCCAAATCCTCACCCCGAAGGGCCAGACCAGCCATCAATGCCGCCGGGCCATGCGAGATGATTTCATGTCTGGTGGATATCGACAGCAACCAGGGGCCTCACGTGGAACCACTCGAAAAGATGGGAAGCGTGTTGCTGGGAAACAAAAGTTCCCTCCTCCTGGTTCTGGCGGGTCACATCCAAACATGGCGCCTCGAGATCTCGATTGGATACCGGAATCTGTCGGAGGTAATGAGCCGCAACCTGCCGGATCACACATCCATGATCGATATCGAACCGGTACTTCGGTCGGTAAACCGCGTGCTTTGGTAGATTCGCACGCCAAAGTAACTGGACAAGCCTGGTATGGCGACGATGTACGTTTGCCAAACGAGATTATTGGAAAGATTCTACGGTCTCCTCATCACTACGCTAAAATCAAATCAATTGACACCTCTAAGGTCGAAGCATTGCCTGGTGTTTTGGCTGTCGCAACTGGTCAAGATGCACCGAATACCTTCGGGGTTCTACCCGTCACAAAGGATGAACACGCAATGGCAGTCGAGAAAGTTCGACACGTTGGAGACCTTGTTGCATGCGTAGCTGCAATTGATGAAGCGACTGCAATGGAAGCCCTAAACCTCTTTGAAATCGAATGGGAAGTGCTTGAACCTATTTTCGACCCAAAGAAAGGCTTGGAAGACCAAGACGAACCGATTCACTGGCGTGGCAAGTATCACGTCGGAAAGACCAATGTTCAGAAGCGTGTATTCCAAGAGTTCGGTGACCGCTCCTTGGTCGAAGAACCATCTGCATCATCACATGGAAAGTGGCGAATGGAGGGGGTTCATCACGGATTTACTGAACCGCATGCTGTTGTAGCCCACTGGGATCCAAACGGACGTCTGCAATTATACACGCCTCAGCAAGTTCCGCACTATGCGCATCGGGCTTTATCTACTGTACTCGAGGTTCCAATGCATCAAATCAACGTTATACGAACATTTGTTGGCGGTGGATTTGGCGGCAAATCGGACCCATTCCCTCATGAGATGTGTGCTGCAATTCTTTCACGAAAGGCAGGGCGCCCTGTCCGTATCAATTTCAGTAGAGAAGAAGTCTATTGGATAAACCGTGGCCGACATCCAAGCCATATTGAAGTCAAAATGACTGCTGATGAAGACGCAAGAATTTCTGGTTTTGATATTGACGCTCTCATCGATGGTGGAGGTTTTGCCTCCTTCGGACACGTGACATCATACTACAACGGTGTCCTTGCAACTGCACCATACGAACTCGGTTCCTTCCACTACACAGGTGCTCGAGTTTGGACCAACAAACCAGCCAGTGGAGCAATGCGTGGCCATGGAGCTGTAAACACAAGATGTGCAGTCGAAGTTGGTCTTGACGAAATGGCTGAGCAACTTGAAGTCGATCCAATCGATTTGCGACTTGCCAACCTCTTGCCACCTCATAGTCGAACAATTTCCGGATTCCGAATCACATCTAATGGAATGCGAGAAGCACTTGAACGTGTACGCAAAGGCTCAGACTGGGATCAGAAATTTAGACAAATGCCACTCGGAAAAGGAATTGGAATTGGCTGTGGTTTCTTCATCTCAGGTTCGGGACTACCTATCCATTGGGATCCAAACAGATTCCCTCATGCAACTGTTCACATGCAGATTGACATGGATGGAGGAGTAACTGTTCACACAGGGGCTGCAGATATTGGACAAGGTTCTACGACTGCTGTCGCTCAAGTTGTGTCAGAAGTGTTAGCCCTTCCAATTGAGATGATTCACGTTCGTTCTCATGAGAGTGATACAAGTCCTGTCGATTTAGGTTCCTACTCAAGCAGAGTTACGTTCATGAATGCAAATGCAGCCATTCGAGCAGCATTGGACATCCGAGAGAAGTTGCTTAATGCTGCCTGGGAAATGATTGGATACCATCCAGATGTATTGGTCCTCAATGACCGTAGAATCTACTACAAACACGACCCTGCCGTCGGTGTTTCATATCTTGAAGCTCTGCATAAAGCTCAGGAAGACAAAGGCTCGTTAATTGCAAGTGGAGCATACCGATCGCCTCCAATGGGGGGCGTTCACAAAGGTGCTGCCGCCGGGCTGGCTCCTGCTTATTCTTTCTCAGCATATGTTGCTGAAGTCGATGTGGATGTCGAAACCGGTCTCATTTCTTGTACGGATGTATGGGCTGCGCACGATTGTGGAAAAGCTCTCAATCCTCTGGCAGTTGAAGGGCAAATCATTGGCTCTTGCCACATGGGTCTCGGACAAGTCCTGTCTGAAAAGATGGTTTATGGCCGAACTGGTCACCTTCAAAATCCAAATCTTTTGGAATACAAGATTCCATCGGTTCACGAAATGCCGAACGTAACACCGATTATTGTTGAATCATCAGATCCAGAAGGACCATTCGGGGCAAAGGAAGCCGGAGAAGGGCCATTGTTACCAATTCTCCCTGCTGTTGTCAATGCTGTCTATGATGCGATAGGAGTCCGTATCAGAGAATTACCACTCACCCCTGATGTTGTCTGGAAAGCCGTTTCTGCCAAGACAAAGGCATTGGATGGCATTGAACCAACCGATTTGCCAGCACCTCGTTTGACTCATAGTCCTCTCCAAGCGACATTGGTCGAGCGTGGAAACGAACACAAAGCACGCGACAAAAAGCGACAAAGAAGCGAAGATACATCTGCATATGTCAACGGTGTCTTGTTTGGTTTCGATCCTGAACGACCTATGGAAGATCAAGTTGAGGGGTGGAGGACTGCTGTTGAGCCAGATCCAGAACAACTCGCAGAACTTGGTTTGGCTGGAAAAGCATGGCTCAAGCAAGAACAACGTCACATGGGAGGTGAGCAATGATGCTCATGCCTCCGTTTGAACTCCACCATCCTAAATCTATAGAAGAAGCCTGTGAGATGGCTTCTTCATTCATGAAACTCGGGGAATCCTTCGATTGGGTTGCTGGTGGAACAGACTTGCTTCCAAATTACAAATGGCATATCAATGTTAAACAGCACGTCATTTCTCTTGCCAAGATTTCAGGAACAGATACAATCTCAATGACCGAAATCGGTGCGATGGCTCGACTTAATGCAATCACTGAATCAAATGATGTTCACCCACTCCTCGCAGAAGCAGCAGCCAAAGTTGCTTCTTCCCTGATTCGTAACAACGCTACGCTTGGAGGAAACCTCTGTGTCGATACCCGTTGTTTCTGGTTCAATCAAAGTGAAGACTGGCGTCGTTCAATTGATTGGTGCCACAAGGAAGATTGTGGTACTGGGTCTGATTGCAGAGTTATTCCTAATCAGAATACCCTCTGTGTGGCCACCTATCAAGGAGATCTAGCTCCTTCATTGATGGTTCTCGAAGGAACCATTCATCTCATCGGTCCAAACGGATCTCGAGAAATACCTGCTGAAGACTTTTTCCAACTTGATGGAATTACAAGAAATGTGCTCCAAGAAGGTGAATTTGTACTCAAGGTAACCTTCCCTGAAAACGTTTCTTCGAGAGTGGGTTCCTACCATAAATTGCGAGTACGCGAATCTTGGGATTTCCCCGAAGCAGGAATATCAGCAGCATGGATTCCAGGTGATGGTTCATCACTTCGAGTTGCCTCGACAGCACTTGAATCCATTCCACGCCTTCATTCAGAACAGGTTGGAGAACTATCTGGTGAATTCAACTCAACTCAAGTCAAGTCTTTGGCTGAGGCAGTAATGAAGTCAATCAAACCAGTGAACAACACTACGCTTCCTCCACGCTACAGAAAAGCGATGGTCAGAGTATTAGCAAAGCGTTCTCTCAACCAGATATTGGAGGCTTCTGAATGAAGGGAAGATGCCTCCTCGTCCTTTCTTTGATGCTACTGGCATTTCTACCAACTTCCTCTGCCCAATTCCCCGATAATAATCCATGGGAATTTGGTTGGGAAACTGATGTGGAGCCAAGTTATGAGCTCATGCTCGATGGTGATAAGTGGGAACTCGAAGATGTTCTCTATTTCTATGTAGAGAATACACGAATGAATGATATTTCTCTGACCATTTCAGTTGAATTTGACTCTGAAGACGAACTATTAGATGCAACCTATGATGAAGAAATCACGATTTCATCCGAAGAAAACAAAACATTCTCTGTCGAATTACTCAGTTCAAATCCAGATGATGTGCGTGGATTCTCTACAGATACATCCTTTTCGATTAAAGTAACAGCCACTGAAACAGCGGGATCGGCTGAAATATCCAACAAAGAAATTGAAGCTGATCTCAAGGTTCCTCGCTCACACAAACTCGTTCCAGAGGCAACAACGCCGACATATGCAATCTCCGCAGGAACTTGGGTTGAAGCAACACTCCACCTCAACAATATGGGCAACTCCGTAGATGCTGTAAAGGCCATAGAATCCGATGTTCGAAGTTGTCCGCTTCTTGATATAACTGGGCTTGATTCTGCTCTTAATGTACAGGTACAACCTACTGGCATTAACGGTCAAGAAGCAGAATCGTTTACCTTCAGAATTGAGCCATCTTCTGCCCACCCTAGCCGTACCTGCGAAGTGACAATTTCAATCACCTCTGAAGGCAATAATATTCAGAGGAGTGTCGTGTTTGACATTGAAATTCAAGACGGAGACGGATCTGATTCTAATTCCGATTCAGGAACGGATTCAGGCTCCTCTAGTTCAGGCTCCACAGAAGAGGACTCTTCGGCGCTTCCTTCCGTAAGTTTCTTGATGACTTTCGTTTTGGTCGGAATCGCTTCCTTAACACGTTCTAAAAACGATTGAGTGACCCGAAAACTGGTAGGAATCAGCCCTGATTTTATACCAAATCAGACTAAACGTCAAGGCAGAATCATTATGTGTGTAACGAGGTTCCGAAGAAAGGAACATACTACTCTTGTAGTAGAAATGAGGAATAATTATGGCAGAAGCAGAGAAAACAAAACTCTCTGTTGAAAAGAAATTATTGACATGTCTTGTCGTTTCTATTCTCCTTTCCACAACCCTCATCGTTCTTGCAAGTTCTTCCAAAGAAACGGTGTTTTCTCCCTATGTGCGAGATGCTGAAGGAGACTATCAATATCAACAACTGACCAAGATGAGAGACTCTCTTGGAGAAGACGACGGTTATGAAATCTACAACACAATGTCGACTCCAATGCTTGTCAATGATTGGCAAGATCCTCACAGAACCATGTTGATTATTACTGCACCTGAGAAACCATTCGATGCTGCTGAAGCAAGTGCAATCTATGACTTCGTAACCGAGAAGGGTGGGAAAGTTATCCTTGCAGCAAGTTCAACCAACGCACAACGGGTTGCGGAAGAGTTTGGCATTCTCTACTTTGATGCCCCTATCTTAGACCAAAAATGGTTCTATGAAGTCGCTAATTCCGTTGGGGAAAGAGAACCCGAAGACCAAACTCGCTTGTGGTCTGTGGCTTCTGTAAATCAGGATCTTGATGAGATGGACGAAGCATCCTTGCGTACCCCCTGCACTGAAGAATTGGTATCAAACTCCCAAGTAGACAACTGCCGTATGCCAGTTCTTTTCCACTCACCTACTGCCATTCAAGTTCTTGACGTTGAAGATGACAGCAGAGAAGTTAGTGTTCTTGCTTCTGCGAGCGACCAAGCATTCGTTGCACGCTCAGGATTTGATATCAACAACGTTGCAAACCCGAAGACTGGTAAAACTGACCTTATGATTCGAATCGATTACCCGGGCATCGAGGCTTATGACAAGACTTCGGACAAAGATATTGACAAGGTCGATGTCACTGGAAGCATTGTATTCGTATCTGACCACTCCGTTCTCGCTAACCATCTTTGGGACGAGGCAGATGCAGACCTTACCGGTAAGCAACAATGCGGTTCCGATTTGTATCCTGACAATGCTCATTCCTGCTGGGACACAGACCCTGATGGCCTTGTTGCAGCCCAAGGCGACACCAAATGGAACGGTAATCAACTCTACTTCCGTGCTCTCATTCGAGATATGATGGAGTTCGATAACGAGGAACTATCAACAACTATTACTCGAAACCAAGATGAATTTAACATTGTTTTCGATGAAAGCCGTCACGTTTCGAGTGCACTTACTCAACCATTCACCGAAGCTATTGGAGCAGTAGTTCTGCTAACAAGCGATACATATCTGAAGTGGCTTATCATATTGAACTTGTTTGCCCTACTTGCAATCGCTATCATGGTGGTTCCTGAAAAAGAAAATTGGAGACACGTCTTCGATTTAACTCGATTCAGAGAGCGGCCTACGAAGATTGATTCATCATTGTATCAGGTCCGTGTCAGAGAGGCTTTCCTTTCTAAAGTCCGGCAATTTAATGATCTTACACGAGACGAATTCGTCCGCAAGACCCCTGCTGAAATTATGCAGATGGTCCGTGAACCCCGCCTTGTTGAACTTGTAAGTTCAGCAAGATCATATTCCAACGAAGAACTAAGGGAAATTATACCCATAGTCCGACGTTGGGGAAACTGAAAAAAATATAGGAGGAAATTGACATGCAACCCCCCGCACCACCAGCAACCCCGCCCGCGCCAGTACCTGCAGCGCCAGCGGCACCAGCGCCACCAATGCCAGCAGCGCCAGCGGCTCCAGCCGCCCCTGCAGCACCAGTAGCGCCAGCCGCACCTGTAGCACCGGCCGCTCCGGCCCAGCCGAAGCACCAAAGCACCCCAGAGGTCCGAGAACGCCTTACAGCTGTCGGCGCAATCGCTAATGCGATCAGCGCTGAAGTACAGAAGGTAATTATCGGAAAGAGCCACGTTATCGACAACGTACTCGTCAATATCCTCTCCAATGGTAACCTTCTCTTCGAAGATTACCCTGGATTGGCTAAGACATTGATGACCAACACGTTCGCCGATGCTCTTGGTTGTGACTTCAAGCGTGTACAATTCACGCCTGACTTGCTACCAGCCGACATTACAGGTACTAACATCTACGACGCTAAGAAGGGCGAATTTACGTTCAAGCCAGGACCTTTGTTCTGTAACCTTCTCCTTGCTGACGAGATTAACCGTGCTCCTCCAAAGACTCAAGCTGCTTTGCTTGAAGCTATGCAAGAGAAGCAAGTTACCATCGGTACTGTAACTCACAAACTCCCTGCACCGTTCATTGTTATGGCAACACAAAATCCTGTCGAACAAGAAGGTACATACCCACTACCCGAAGCACAACTTGACCGTTTCATGTTCAAGATGAGTGTCGGTTACCCTGACCGTGCTGATGAAGACGAAATCCTTTCCCGACGTATCGCTCGTGGAAAGGATGCAGTCGATGTTGACGTCATTACTGATCCACAACGTGTTATTGCTATGCAACAAGCGTGTGAAGATGTATACGTTGACCCTGCAATTCGTATGTACATGGTCGAAGTCGTCGCAAGAACTCGTGAAGATCCACGAGTCCTCGTCGGTGCTTCACCTCGTGGTTCCCAAGCTCTCTTGAAGACCTCTCGTGCTGCAGCTGCACTGCGTGGTCGAGACTTCGTCACACCAGACGATGTCAAGGCTATTGCAGAACTTGCTATCGCTCACAGAATCATCCTCAAGCCAGAACATCAAATCAAGGGCCTCGAAGCTGGCGAAGTTATGCAAAGCATTCTTCGCGAAGTACCTGTCCCTACTGTTTGAGATTCGTTTGAATAATTACGGAATGGAGGTTTCTAAATGTGGAGTCGTAAATCAGCATTGCTAGGAAGTATGGCAGTTGCCATGTATCTTCTTGGCCTTACGCTACGTAACTCTCAGTTGGTCACAATTGCTGTGGTCATCTTTGTGTTCTTAACGTGGGCTGCCTTGTTTGGCGGTCATGCTGACGTCGCTTCCAGTGGTCGTCGGGCCGATGAATGGACCGGCGAAGAAGGTGTAGCCTTGGGCAGCGTTCTAGCCATGAGGAAACTTTCTGGTTCTCGAATATTCGAAGATGGAGAACTCACTATTACGTTACGGATGCAAAATAATTCAGGGCTCGCTAAGATTCTCGAAGTTCGAGATCGAGTACCTGAAGTCATGCGCATTAAGCAAGGGTCAAATTACATCCTGATGGAATTAGGTCCTCGTCGTGAAACGTACATCGAGTATACAGTTGAATGCCCTCTGAGAGGATTCTACAGTGTTGGTCCTGTTGCGGTGCGTATGCAGGATCCATTCGGATTGTTTCACAAGGAAAAGGAATTGCATGTCTACAACGACTTCCTTGTGTTCCCGAAGATGGAAGACCTCAAAGATACATTCGTCAAATCTCGAGTGCCTAAGATTTTCACAGGCGCAGTTAATATCCGACAACCAGGACCTGGTTCTGAATTCTATTCACTGAGAGAATATTTCCAAGGAGACTCTTTCAGAGCGATTAACTGGAGTGCATATGCACGTTCAGGTAAACTGATGGTCAACGAACGTGAACGTGACGCTGTTTCAGATATCATCATCATCATTGATTCGAGAGCTGTCAGCGAAACGGGTCCTGTAAGTCGCAATGCATTGGTGTATTCGACCCGTGCAGCAGCATCGCTTGCAAAGTACTTCCTTGGAAGGCGTGATTCAGTAGGTGTCGTCGTTTACGGTGATGAAGTTGTCAGCGTTGATCGAGATACTGGAAAGAAGCAACTCTACGTCATTCTAACCAAACTTGCTGGTGCAGTTGCACGTGGAAACATTCCATTGCAAGTTGTTGTCAACAGAATCCTACCCCACATCAACAAAGGTAGCCCAATCATCTTCTTGTCAAATCTTGAAGACGACCCGACTATCGTAAGCGCATTGAGAGATTTCCGTGCTCGTGACTTTGACGTCACTGTACTTTCTCCATCATCTCTCGAGTTTGAATTTGATGCTCGCCGACTTGATCGAACTGGATATGAAGTTATGAAGACCGAACGAGATGTACTCCTCGGAGAATTGAGTAGTCTTGGTGTAAATATTATGGATTGGGAGCCAGATATGCTTCTCTCCACCGCCCTTGCTGGCGCAAGAGGTTTCTGAGGTGATACGATGACAATGAGAAAAGCATCCTCCGACACAGCGCATTTGTATGATGGAAAGACCGTTCGTTCATCTGCACCAAGTCGTAAGAAACTCGCAGGCCAAACTGGTATTGGTTCAGAAATTCCAAAGGACGCAATTCCAGAGCTGGAAATGCCTTCATTCATTGAAAGCCTCATAGGTGGACCCATTGTTCCAAAGATGAAGTTCTTGCCTCCGGATAAGTTTGTTCAGAATATGCAACTTGGTGTGTATGTCATTCTTGTTGGGCTTGCTTTGCTAACCTACATCATCTCTCCTCCTGAAGGAACCATCTGGTTCATGCTTCTTGGGAGTTCAGATTTGGCACTTATTTTCCAAATTGGGATTATTGCTGGAGCTACAGGACTTGGGTTCTGGGGTGCATACCAACGCGATGCACGATATATGCTCGGTTCCTATTCTCTCTTCATCCTCGCAATCATGCGCTTTGCCTCTTCAAAGACAAGCGTAAACGATCTCTTTGGATTAGCAGATTCGCCTACGCTTCTTGCATCACTTGTTGTGATCTACTCAGTTTTACTAATCATGTATTTTGAGTTGTCAAATGGTGTTATGCGTTACTCCATGCTCGATACAAGTATTCGAACAAACGAAGTATACGTCATGAATCCAAAGAAAATTGTGGGCAAGTACCATCGTTCTCTAATCATTAATCCAATCATTGCTACGGTACTTGCAACCATTGTCCTTTCAGCAAACACAATCCTACCATGGTTCGTTGGAATCCTTTCAGAGGATACAGCGACTCGTCTACGAGAGTCTGTAGAACTTGGTTCTGTTTACGGTGTTGCACTTGGAACACTCTTTGTCTTCATCGTTGTTGGAGCTCTCTTCGCCTTGGATTTACCAACCTACATCCAGAAGAAGAGAGAATCGAGTGATGAATGATTCACGATTGCTCAATCATCAATCGAATTGAAACATCTTGTTCATTCATTATACTGTTCAAGAGTTCAAGAGCCAACGGCAATTCTTCTCCATCAAGAGCAACTCTTGCAGAATGGGCGGTTTTACTCAACCATGTCAAGTCAAATTGTGCATTTTCGAGTAAACGATCGATTGTTTCAAACATCTTCTCATCACAACC
>CAXAHE010000012.1:0-30985 GCA_963968475.1 uncultured Candidatus Poseidoniales archaeon
GTATCAAGCAAACCCGACGTATAGAGATGTCAATGAGTCCTACTGGTATGACAATGCTGAGGCGATTAAAAATGGAACTTCGAGCTCAAATAAAAGCGCACCAAATCTGACTCCACATGGGGATCAAGATCAACCATTTGCAATCTTTTTGGGAACTGATTTAGGAGAGGGCACTCACACGATTACAGTAGTCATCACTGAAGACGGAGATCCTTGGGAAAATGTTCAGACCTACCATTGGACCCTTGAGATCATCAATGTGTCTCCTTTCGATCAAGACAGCATATCTGAATGATTCACAAGAATGGAATCGAACAACGAATCGATTTCCATTGTCACTCGCAATTCAGCGGTCATCATCTCGACTTGTTTACGTCGATATGTCCTAACCAAAGGGGCAAGAGGTGTCCATGAAAGTGCGTCAAACATTAGTCGAGATGATTGGTTCATGTTCTTGCGTCAATTCAAAGATACTGTTACTTTGTTTCGACAGTGAATGTGAAAGTGAAAGTGAAGTGATTATGGTTTGAGCATGGACACTAATCGTGCTGTCATAGCATCGAGTTGTATGCGTTCGCCTCCACCTTCAACAAGCCGATAATCGACTTCAGCCATCACTTCAGTAAGGTCCAATTTATCTGTTTCTGAGATAAAATCTACACCGTATAATTCACGATGAAGCTGACCTACAAAATCAGTTCCAGCCAAACCGTATCGATCCAAAAGTTCCTGAAGTCTCCTTCGTGCAACGTGGAAACCATCTTCTCGGCATGCCATGATGTATTGATGCAATGCTTCGGGTGGAGCAGTTGCTGATGTTTCATAGACGATTGATCTTGAGATGTTCTTACTGATTGCTGCTGAGACTTGTAGAGCCGTAATCGCTCTTCGTAAGTCTCCTTGGGCGATTCGAGCCAATGCCTCTGCTGCATCGTCTTCGAGCGTCACTTTTTCTTCTTTTGCCACGTGTTTTACTTGGTCGAGAACATCTGAATCTGCGAGGGGACGAAATCGAAATACTGCACAACGGGATTGAATTGGTTCAATCACCTTTGATGAATAATTGCAGGATAGAATGAATCGACATGTCTCGGCATATTGCTCCATAATACGTCGGAGTGCTCCTTGAGCATCGTTTGTTAGAGCATCGGATTCATCAAGGAAAATAATTTTGAATTTCGCATCACCATATGGTTGAGTTCGAGCAAATTGTTTGACCTTTGATCGAATTTTATCCAATCCTCTTTCATCAGATGCATTCATCTCAAGGAGATTGTCTCGGAAATTTTTCCCATACACATCTTTGGTGAGTGCCATTGCTGCAGTCGTCTTTCCTGTCCCGGGAGGGCCAGCGAAGAGTAAGTGCGGGAATTCTTTGTGTTCTGCATAGACCTTTAATCGGCTTACTACGGATGCTTGCCCACGTATTTCGGAGACACTTTGTGGCCGATGGCGCTCAACCCATAACTCGCTCATATCGTCAAGAGATTGCCGAGCCTCCTTCAACATTCGGTTGCATTTCAATTGGCAATATTCGCCGCCCCCCTATGGGGGGCGTAGAGCGAATCAGTCATAACCTTCCACATCTTAGCCGAAGCGAGCGCCATGAGAACCACGACCAATTCCCAAAATCTTTCTGCAGCGATAATCATGGTAATGATGTTTTTACTTGCAGATCTTTTCGTTCCATCTGCCTTCCCTGCTGCCGAACATCTTGAAGAAGAGCAAAGGATTCTCCATGTTACTTCGACGCTCAATCCAACAAATGACACATACATCGATTCAGATTTTCCAAACAGCGATTATTCGAGTGATGATACCGGTTTGCTCGGCGTTTCAGGGTCAAGCGATAGCCGAATCTTGATATCATTCCCTCTGAATTACGCATCAACAGATACAATACATTCCTCACGAGTTGACCTTGTATGCAGCAGTACTGATGCTTCGGATGGGTTGGCGGTTTATCCAGCAACAACCAGCGCATCATGGGATGACAGTGCAACTTGGAATTCGAGAGATGGAGTACTTACATGGGCACAACCAGGTGTCGAAGGTTCATCCGATCGTAGTGGATGGGAACCCTTCCATCTTACAGCCCCCCTCAATCTTGGCGGAGGTTCTTCGACAGTTGAACTCAACGTCACAGCTTTGACTCAGGTGGCAGTTGCTTCCAGCCAAAGTTCTCTCGATCTCGTAATTTCTGCTCACGAAGCACAATATGACTGTGAACTAAATGAAACTCTGAATACCGCAAACAGGCCAGTAATGATTGTTGACTCTTCGACGACCACTGCAGGTTCTGGGGGCCAAATCACTCCCGATTTTGTTGCTGAAGGTGCACCATTGATGACTGGCGATTTCATCCTTTCAGCAGACCTTGCACCCTCAATGACTTGGAATACATATTCTGGTATTCTTGCTGAGGTTCAGGTCTCCCTTGACTCGAGTTTTAAGACCACGTCAGACGATTATGCCTGGCTTTATAATTCAGATACGAACACTGGATTATTCACCTTCACAGGAACAACTGGCTCTCTTGACATCCCTTCATATGATGCTTTTGAAAACGGAACCTACATGCATTATCGAATGCGTTCTATGGATTCAACAGGAATTCTCGGTTCATGGGAAACAGGTTCCTTCTTCCTCCCTGAACACGACGTCATCGACAACGGGGACGGAACTGCCACAGTCGCAATCGATGTGAACGACCTTTCATCGGAATTATCATTCATTCAAGACGCAGTTGCAGATGAGAATAATAAGAATACAAATTATGGTTCTGCTGCTACATTGGAGGCGCAATTATCCTCAACCAAGGAGACAATCCCTCATTTCAGATTAGCATTTGATTCACTCGGAATGCACTCGAATGCAACAATTCTTGATGCTTCATTGAATCTAACTCGCTCAACCTCGAGTGGTTCGGCCACATTGGCATTGCATGAGATGGATAATGATGGCTCATGGATTGAAGATGAACTTACATGGTTGAGAAAGAAAACAAATCAATGGTGGAGAGACGGAGGCAGAGGGTTGATTGGTTATACGAGCGATACTGGCGTTTTTGGTTCGCAAATCAGTGATGACTTTTCGTTTGATTTGACCTCGGAATTGCAACAACATCTGGATGATGGAGACACGGGTGTAATCGATTTGGCAATAACAACGCGCTCAGAAAATGGTGATTACTCCGCTAATGCAGGAATTGATTCTGTAACCTTCCATTCTTCCGATGCAACTTTTGAATCTGACAAACCATATCTCTACATCAAATATGAGTGGGGCACGCCAGTCACCGTTGCACCTTCTCTAACTTCTCCATATGATAGAGAAACCCTTTGGAATCAAACAGGTCACAACTTTACAGGAAATACGACGCCTTCTTTGACATGGTCTGCTAGCACATCCAGCTCATATGATATGATTTTTGAATTGTCAACAGACGGTCAATTCCATGATCGTGTCGCTTATGTGGACACTCGTGTTGATTCGGATTTCCTACCAAGTGACGGGGACTTCTCGTTCACAGGTGTTGACAGTCTTGAAGCGGGTCACATGTACAACTGGAGAATGCTTCACATCGATTCCAACGGCCGTCATGGTGATTGGACGTATTCGACCTTCTTGATTAGTAACATGGATTCAACTTGGCTTGGAGGTGATCGTTATGAGTTTAGACTCAAGCAAGGCAATGCAAGTTCGGATGGGCTCCATCCTGCATGTGCGGATACATACATTGATTCTGGTATGCCGAGTTCGAATTACGGTCAAGAAACTGAACTTCAAGTCTCTTACAACACCATTCCGTCTGAAACAACAATCTTGTTTGGATGTGATCTTTCAAGCACCTTCCTTCCAAACGGTTACGCTGTAGAATCCGCAAATTTGGAAGTGTATCTTAGCGATTTCCCATTCGGTTCGCCAGTCGTAGGTGCTTGGGAAAGCACTCAACATAACTGGACTGAAGACGGTGCAACTTGGGCAACCTATGATGGATCAAATACATGGGGCACTGTTGGAGCAAAAGGCTCAGAGCGTTCATCATTGCTTGATTCAGTGAGTATCGGCAGCGGTTACACATCCAGTTCATCTGTTACTTGGAACGTTACATTGGCAATGCAAAATGCCATGCGAGACAACCACTCAGCAGACTTTATTCTCGGCGTTATCGGGGCAGGTTCAGGTCAAATTAGAGATGCTCTTTTCCATACTGGAAGCGCAGTTGATGCAAAGCGTCCCGAACTCAGTTTCGTCTATGTCCCAGGTTCTAACGCAATACCGATTGAACCAGTCCCTGTAAATCCATTGAATGGTTCATGGAGCATCCAGCCAGGAATCAACCCTGAACCAGTTCTTCGACCAGTGCTAAATTGGACACATTCCAGTGCGATCAGCGTTGGTGGTTATGCCGTTCAGGTGGACACAACTGACGCCTTTGACAGCAATGATATGAGTATTGAAACTTCATGGTCGAACACAGGTTTCGATATGAATGATAAATCCTTCACTCCACAAAACGATTTGACAGTAGGTGAAACGTGGTACTGGCGTGTAAGAACAATTTCGACAACAAATCAACTTGGCAATTGGTCACAAACCTTCCACTTCAATATTCCTTCACTGACAACATGGAACCTTTCATCGACCAGTGCTGCTGTTGAAATTCGGCATGCAGAAGCTATGCCGGATTTGGGGCTTCCACATTTCATTGACACTTGGCTTGCCGAAGGGGGTATCGAAGGACAACAAAACCACTCAGCATCCACTTCAATGAACGTCGGCGCACTTGGAAGTGGCTACCAATCAACAGCACTCCTGAAGATTCCTCTTGATCAGATTCCTTCACCCTCGAATGCTCGTGTAACAAACGCAGAATTGAATCTGTGGGCTCTAGTTGGTTCGGATACGAATACGGAAGTTGCAGTTCGACCAGTATTGCAGACTTGGACGACTGACCTCAATAATTCAACGTACGATGGCACTAACTCATGGACTTTGGACGGAGGCCGCTCTATCGGAAACGACGTAGGTCAACTCAGTGATTTGAGCACCTCTGCAAGTGCAGATTGGATGAACTGGGACGTTACAGAACTTGTGCAAGCAGCACTTGCAAACGGCGATTCCTATCTTTCAATTGCTTTGATGACCAGTGACTCATCTGACTCGTTGATTACATTTGCAACTACAGAAGGACTTTCCACTCAACATCCATGGCTAAACCTTACATGGACTGAAGGAACTTCACCAATTCCAACAGTGGCTGGTGCAAACGCATTGCCTACAGATGGGGACATATCTTGGAATTTCTCAACGCACGTACCAGAACCAGATACGCGTCCAACTTTGAGTTGGACTCATTCCAATTCTGCGAATATTGATGATTGGAAAGTCTTCCTTCAAAATGATGCTTCTGACATTATGGAAGGCTTCACGACATATGATTCACGTGTTGACAGTTCAATGTTCGATTTGCAAAGTCTAACATTCCAACCTTCGACCGATCTTAGCACAAATCAAAGTATTCGCTGGTTCGTTCAACCTGTGAACAACAGCATGCTCGGTCCACGTTCCACCAGTTCGGTATTCCACATTCCTCATGATATTGGTCAAGAGTTGAACAGTACGTGGGGATACCTCAACGTCACTGAAGGGGGCTTCTTGCCGTCTCTCAACGAGCCATCTGGTTTCATCCAAGACATTGGACTCGATTCGGGTTCTCCAAATCGAGATCTTTCAGGTGATAGCGTTCTCAGTATCGGCCGTTCTTCCTTTACAACCAGTACATCAGCCCGTTCTTCGGTTCTTTTCTCGATAGATATTTCGAAACTTCCGCTCGGGAATTCGTTTGAAGTTATGTCCGCAGAACTCTACCTTGCCATAGAATCAGGTTCGAATGGAGAAGTATGGGCTAGCCAGTCCAAGGTTCTCACCTCATTCGATGGAAATGCAAATTGGAATAATGCGACAAGTACAACGACTTGGAATGCCCCTGGTGCTTATCATTCATCCGATACTTCGGTTCCAATGAACGGAGCAGGTCTTGTTGACTCAGATGACTCAACGATCTTCGGAAATATCACGGAAGTAATTCAACAAGCTCTTGCTCAGGGAGTGAACACGATTCACATTCTCGTTCAACCTGAAGAAAATTTCAGTAGTGTCGATGGTAGAATTGATTTCTTCTCAAGTGATGAATCCTCCATAAGTTTGCGCCCAAGCCTGAACTTAACGTATCGAGCAACAAATCCATACGTGGCTTCAACTCCAACAAATCTCCTTCCTGTCGACAGTTCGACTCTATGGAACATGTCCGCTCCCCGTCCGACTGGAGTCGATCATGTAAACCATTCATGGACACCACCTTCTTCAAACGAAACAGGTTTCCAGATTTGTTCTGCATCTGATGCTCGAATGATTTACGATCTTGCTTGTGTATTATCAACTGACGCCACTACGCTCAGCGAGGCAAATCTCACTTGGGATCCATCGACCACCACACTTACCAATACAAATGCTACATCTGGAGACCAATGGCAACACTGGCGTGTTCTTTCATACCAAAACATCGAAGATTACTACAGAATTGGAGAATATTCTCAAGTCAACAAATACCGTATTCCTGATGCACAAGGTTACGATGACGGTTTAGGAAACCATACTGTAAACCTATCGAGTGGGTCGATTTTTACAAGCACAGGTTTACTTCCTGCTGCTCCTGATACTTACACTTCATCGTCTTCCTTTAACTCGAACTACGGCTCAAGTGCTTCATTGCTACTTGGCTCTGGTACTTCTGGCGACCATGAAGTGTACATCGAATATGATTTGTCACAGATGCCTTGGCCAAGTGCAATCACTCCGACCTCTGTAATGCTGCAAATGTATCGAACACAAGTAACAGGTGTCACTCCGCTTACAGTAAGCGCTCATGCTTGTTCAACATTCAATGAAGGGTCCGTTACCGCATTGCAATCTCCTACATGCAGTACGGCAGAAGTAACTCGTTCTACTCTACCAGTAACGCCGCCAAACGGGTGGTTAGAATGGGATATTACCTCACTGGCTCAATCAAACATTGCTAATGGAAATCTTTCAATGACCATCAAACTAACAGCTGTTGGGACTGCGAGTAGTTTGCATTCATTCCATTCGGGTGAATCCTCCTCGATAGCCTTGCGTCCTGTTCTTCGTGTCGATTATGTCGATAACATTGCAGGTGTTGTCCCGCCGTCACAACCAGTCCTTATCTCACCTGTAGATGGAACAGTCTTGTACAACACGACAACAACTTTGCTTGAACCATTGGACAAGCCAACGCTTTCATGGAATGCAGTGACTGGGGCGACAGGGTACATCGTTACCATCCGTAATTCCTCTGGACAATACAATTTCAAATCTGGAATTTCTAGTCAAATCACAGGAACAAACTTTGTTTTCGGTAGTTCTCTCCTCCCAGGTTCAACCTTTGAGTGGTGGGTTCAGGCAGTCAATGGTTCAATTCCAGGCCCATCCTCATCGCGATGGATTGTAGGTATCGGAGATCCATCAACACAGGATAATTTCGACCATACATGGACGTATAAGTTCCAAACTGGAAATGAAATTCAAGAAATGGCTCACACCAATGTTGAAGATACTTCAGTATACAGTGGCAGTGCAGATGAGAACTTAGATGGTGATTCTACACTCATCGGTATTGATTCTGGACAAGATGAGTATCGTATGCTCGTTTCAACGGATTTCGGTCAAATACCGTTTAATCCAAACATGAACGTCCATTCAGTGGATTTGAGTTTGTATCTCACAGATCTCGAATTTGGGGCTGGCGCAACTGGAATGACGCTTTCAGTTCACAAACTCATGACAACAGGTTGGGGTGAAACTTCAGTCACATGGAATGGAACTGGTGCTGCAAACTGGGGTGCTCCCGGTCTTCAACCTGGTGTGGACTATGATTCCACGCCACTTGATACATTCTTCGTTAGCAATTCTCAAGCAACCGATCAATGGGTACAGATGAGCCTTGGACATCGTTCTCTCTTCATTGATGGTACGCACGGATGGGTCATCATCGCCACCGTTAACCAAGGATGGATGATCGTTGAATTTGCAGACAACAGTGATTCGAACAACAATGCAAGGCCACTCATGCAAATGAATTACACTGACATTGATTCTGTAACTATTTCGCCAACTGCAACAACTACGGATGCAGATACACCAGTGACATTCAGTGCTTCGACGTTTGATTACAACTCACTCGTTGCGACGGTCCCAATTGTTTGGTCTGCTTCCAGCGGTCAAATTGATGCTTCTACTGGTGTATACACTCCTTCAACAACTGGAGCTCACACAATCACTGCTTGCTTTGGAGTTATTTGTGCTGATGAAACAGTAACGGTCACACCTGGAGCACCTGTTAATCTGATTGTAACTCCGCTTACTGCGACTATTACTGCGGACGATACGCTCCAATTAACAGCCGATGTTGTCGATCAATTTGGCAATGTTGTCTCTGGTGAAAGCATCTCGTTTACCCCAAGTAACGGCTCGATGACTGGTACATTTGGTGATGTATTCCAACCATATTCTACCGGAGGTCAAACTGTATCTGTCACATGGACAACAATTACTGTGATTGTCAATGTTCAAGTTGAACTTGGTGCACCTTCTGTTGTTGTCTTGACTGGATGTGAAGGAGTCACTCCTGCAGGAACTGAATGCGAGATTACGACCACGCTTTATGACCAATTTGGAAATGTCATACCTCTGTCTCAAGCAGGTGCATTGACCTATTCAGTAACCGACGGACTCTACAGTGAAGCGACAAATATGTATTTCGCTGACAAAGTAGGTACGTGGCAATTCTCTCTGACATCTGGAATTGGCTTGTCAGATTCAATCACGATTACAACCGGGCATGGAGCAATGGATTCACTTGAAATTGTTCCTTCTGCATGGGACTTGACTGCTGATGAGTTAATCTTCATGAACACAACAAGAATTGACATTCAAGGAAATAGACTACCTGTTTCCTTGCCTTTAGCTAACTGGACGTTTGTGAGTGATGGTGCAGTAAATGTCACATTCAATCATCCAGTGCAATGGATTCCAACAGGTCTTGGTGGCCGTGTGATTACAGCACAGTATGAAACGATTTCAACATCAATTACAGTCAACGTAACCAAAGGTGTAATGACAGGTATGGCACTGATTGTCGATTCGGCAGATGCAAATGACCAATCCTACAGTTTGACCGCAGATGAGACATTGCAAGTGAAAGCAAAGGCTTCTGATGCGAAAGGAAACCGATGGACTATTGATGTAAATTGGACCATTGCTCACCCAAGTTGGACCGATCAGTCTGTACTGCTCTACACACTCTCTGATGAGACAGAATTCATGCCTCAATTAGCATCGGAAATTCCTTACATGATCTATGCAGAATATACGTCTGGAGGCGTTGTCTTTAGCGAATCTGTTTCAGCGACTGTATCCGAGGGTATCTTGCAGATATTCACGATGAGTTCAATCGCTTCAACAGGTGATTCCTCAACAACCTACAACATCAGTGCCGATCAACATCTTGATTTCTCCGTAAGTCTTAGCGACGGAGATTTGAATCCTTTGGATGCCTCGAGACTCACTTGGTTGTTCGAAGATTTGATTTCAGGTTCTGTAATTGACATGACCTCAACGTTTGAATCCGATGCTTACCATTGGGAAGCAACCTCAGTAGGGTCCTACAGAGTAACTGCATTCGTTGTTAACGCAGACGGATTCAATTACTCAAAGCAAGTAGACATCTCGGTTTACAATGGTATTGCGGTCTCGCTTGATCACACACTTGATACGTTGAGTGAAGATGCAGGCGAATCGATTGATATTGTCATAACCGGTACAGATAGCGACGGTAATACATTCTCCCAAGACGTTGAATGGACTGAAGATGGAACCACTTCTTCTCGAATCGTTCCACGTGTTGATATTGGAGCCTATACCTATCAGGCATCCGTAGCTGGAGACCATGTCATGGTCTACTCCACACCTGGTGCAACAAATACGTTTGATCTTTCAATACAGCCTCAGATGGTTGTTGCTTATCTTGAAGTGGTCTTATCTGCAACAACTGTGGATCAGCAAGCATCGTTTGATGTCACAGTTGAAGCAAAGGATATGTTCTACAATCCAATTCCTGTCCCAAGCAGTGCACGTGTTGATTCAACTGGGCGAGGATCTGTCAAGGAACTCGGACCAGGACAATGGCGTGTAACAACGCTCGATAGTGGACCTCAGACGATTACTGTTACAGCAGGTCAAGTTAGTGAAAATCTCGAGATTGAAGTGACAGGAACCTTAGGTGGATTCTTCGCAGCAGGCGGTGCCTTGTATTACGTAGGAGCTGTTCTGGTTGGTTTAATCGCTGTTGTTTTACTTGTTCTCTTAGTCATGGCTCTTCGTTCAGGAAGAGGTGATGATGACTGGGATGATGACTACGATGAAGACGATGAGGATTCAACACCAGCCGCTCGAGGTCCAAGTGGTCCAGCACCTGGGAAGGGTCCAAGTGGCCCAGCACCGGGATCAGGTCCAAGTGGTCCAGCGCCTGGAACCGGACCTAGTGGCCCTGGCCCTTCGAGTCCTCCACCCGAAGCCGAAGAAAAAGAAGATACGAGTTGGATGGTTGACCATCGTGTTGATGACGATGGAACTGAATGGGCTCAAAATGAAGATGAGACATGGTACTTCAGAGAACCAGGTCAATCCGATTGGTCTGTCTGGGAAGATTAGGTGATTGAATGAATTCGAAACAGTCTGCATTTTTCTTGTGCATTCTGTTGATGTTCGTTCCGTTGACGAGCCTTCCAGTAGGTGCAGCAGGTCCTGCTGCACAAGTCGTTATCACAACGCCTTCAACATCGATTTCCTCAGATGGTGTCTTACAATTAGACGCCACAATCTACGACGCATTGAACAATGTCGTCGAAGGCGAAATCATATGGTCTTCCACGAACGGTTCAGTTGAGGATGGCGGTCTGTTCTTTCCTTGGTCGGCAGGTCAAGTGACCATTCGTGCTGAACATGCAGGATTCAACGACACCGTTGTTGTGACCGTTGAAGCCGGTTGGGGTCAGTCAATAGAAATCAATACCACCACTTCTCCGAAGGCCAAACAGCCATTCCAACTTCGAGCTGATCTCCTTGATTCACACGGTAATCCTCGAACTGGACAAGGTGTTGTATGGAGTGTTGATGGAGAATATGTTGGGCAAGGGCAGCCGCTATGGACGCCTCCTAATCTCGGTCACTATGAAGTCGTTGCCAGATTTGATCAAATGGAGCAGCAAGTCTCAATGGAAGCGATAGCGGGCGATCCGTTCGAATTTATCTTTGAGGAGAATGTTATAATTCGTAGCGGATTTGGCGTCCAACTCACTCCAGCACTGGTTGATTCCTTTGGCCAAGAGATGAATAATACATTGGCAGGGACAAAGGTCTGGACTGCCGAAAATGGAAGTATAACAACCCAAGGTTACTTCTTTGCCTCAGCACCAGGGTTTTGGAATATCAGTATCCGTGCAGGTTCTATTTACGGTAACGGAACCATTCGGGTCATTCCTGCTGATGCAGCAATCGTATCGATTCAAATCATACCCGAAGAAACCACCTATCGATCAGGAGAAGTGTATCGATTAGAAGCAGTCCGTACCGATTCATCTGGCTATACTTCTCCAGTTCCGGTTCCAATCGGAAATTGGACTGTTGGTAATGGAGCTGTCGCTCAAGTAGGCGATGAAGTTCATTGGACTCCTGGAAAAGAGGGTTCTTTGGCAATGGATGTCATTGATTCCGACATTGTTGCATCAAAGACAGTTACTGTGATTCATGGGGCTGCAGTCTCCACGCAACTTGTTCCAAGTTTTTCTCGACTAAGCGCAGGTCTGCAAGTTGCTTTGGTTCATGAAGCGACTGATGCGTTTGGAAATATTTGGCAAGTCGATGGTAATATTACGAAAACAAGTATCGACCAATCATCATCTGAAATATTCTCCTCTTATGCGACCTTCACTCCAAAACTCACTGAGAGTATTCGATTCTCTGCAACATATTTCGATAATCAGACCGGTATTTTACACCAAAGTGAATATCAAGAGATGGTTGAACCAGGCCGATTAGCTTTCATCGTCTTACCAGAAACAGGAACAGAAGTTCAAGCAGATTCATTCTTGCAATTCGACCCAGATTTCACAGATTCATATGGCAATATTATTCCATTTGTTGCTGTGAATTGGACCATAGATGGTGTTGATTCAACACTCGATTTGCTCATGTCAGACGGGAAATGGTATCCCACCGAAGTAGGGGAACATGAGATAAGAGCAAATGCCGATGGAGTCTTTGCTGCAGTTCGTATCAATGTAATTACGGGTTCGGAGAATACGCTCGCCACAGATGCTGGTGATATGATGACAATTACAGCGGGTGTCTCAAGCGATCTTTACGTAGAGATTGTTGATGTACACGGAAATGTCGCTCCTGCTGAAGAGATTCAATTGCTAGAGTCCGGATTCGTTTCAATCGAACCATCTGCAACAGGACGTGGCTATTGGCAACTTGACGGTGTACTCTCTGGAACTTATGATATCGAACTCCAACAAGGAAATGCTTCAATCATTCTTCCATTAACAATTCTTCCAGGAGAGCCTGTACGTGTTCTAACTTCGGTGAGTAACGAATCTATGAGCCAAGGCGAAGTCACCTTGCTCAAGGTCTGGGCAGAAGATAGTCAAGGGAACCGAGTTGAAGTTGTTCCAGACAAAACCAGTATCACGTGTTCATCTGGAAAAGCCAGTCACGTGAAATCTGATACGTGGGAAATCGAATTAGAGGAAGCAGGTACAGATCGCTCATGCACAGTCGCATGGCAAGGTCTTATCTCACAACAGTTTTACGATGTTGAATCTGTCCTCCTAGGAGGTGCTCTTGGTTCAACGAATACTGCTATGTCAATTGGCCTCATCTTCTTACTGATGATTTTTGCAGTTCTTATCGTCTTGATTCGCCGAGGTAATTCCAAAGAAGAGGAATGGGATGAAGGCGATGATGAGTACGAGTATGTGGATGAAGAAGAGGATGAAGAAGAGGATGAAGAAGACGAGGCCTCTCCTGAATCCATCGCTCCCGCAGAGGTGGTGCCTACATCTCCTCCATCACATGTTTCTGTTGACTCAGCCCCTGCCATCGAAGATGCTCTGAGAGGTGAACTCGCAGTCAAGGCTACTCAAATTGGAGTTATGCAAGCTGCGCCTGGAACCAATCAGGGAGAAACCGGATGGTATGTTGATGCCAGTACTGAATTACAACAATGGAACGTTGGTTCCGATGGTTCTTGGTCTCGAATCCAGTGAATTTTTATCGCTTTGGTGATGTCTGTATGGGGATTGAAGAGCACCGTAATTGGGACTTAGTCGACTATAATCAGCTTCTATCAGGAGGTCTTTTCCCACCGGATTTTATGTGGGGTGTTGCGACTGCTTCTCACCAAATAGAGGGGGGGAATACCAACAACTGGTCTGCATTTGAACCACGCTCAAAAAGTGGTCAACTCAGTGGAGATGCTTGTGATCATTGGAATCGAAAAGAAGAAGATATTCAATTGATTAAAGACCTGAATGTTTCGCACTACAGATTTTCAATAGAATGGAGTCGTATCGAACCTCAACAAGGCATTTGGGATGATGATGCAATTCAATGGTATTCCAACCTCGTCGACCAACTTCTTGCAAAAGGCATCCAACCCATGGCTACTCTCCATCATTTTACACACCCACTCTGGTGGGATGAAAAAGGAGGCTTTGAGAAAGAAGCCAATGTCGAAGATTGGGTTCGCTTCTGTGTGAAAATGTTTGAGATTCTAAGTGATCGAGTGGACTGGTGGTGCACCATCAACGAGCCTGCAGTTTTTGCCTCGATGGGATATGTCTTGGGAGAGTTTCCACCAGGTGAACGCTCATTTAAGCAAACCAGAATCGTTTCTACCAATCTCATGATTGCTCACGCTCAATGCTATCATAAACTGAAAGCCATGAAGAATGGAAAGCGTGCTCATATCGGATTGGTGAAGAATATCAATCTCTTCGATCCATACCGTCGTTGGAATCCATTGCATCGATTCCAAGCACGACTTCTGGATGGAATGTTCAATCTTTGTTGGATTAAAGGATTGATGACAGGACGATTCAAGGCGCCTTCAGCTCTCCGTTCAAAGAAGATTCCAGGACTAAAAGGAAGTAGTGATTTCATTGGAGTCAATTACTACACTCATCTTCTTGCTACTCCGTTCATGCCGACAAAGGTCGACATCGATCCATTGATTCGCCCTTGGGAAGAACGAACTGATTTCAGATATCCGATGTATGCCGAGGGGCTACGTCGTGCTTTTGATATGGTCTCATGCCTTAATCTTCCAATTATTGTTACTGAGAACGGAGTTGCAGATGACGATGATGACATGCGTCCTGAACATATCCGACGTCATTTGCAGGTAACTGGTGAAGCCATTGCTGACGGAATGGATATTCGTGGATTTTATCATTGGAGTCTCATGGATAATTTCGAGTGGGCTGAAGGGTATGACCAACGATTCGGCCTCTATCATGTCGACTTTGAAACCAAAGAACGAACGCTAAAAGAGAGTGGCGCTTTGTATTCAGAGATTGTCAAAGCACACCGCATGCCACAAGTGGTTATCTTGGCAGGTGGATTGGGAACTCGTCTCGGTGAACGGACGGAACAAATACCGAAATCTCTTATTGACGTATCTGGGAAACCTATTCTTTCCCATATTCTTGATTGGGCTAGTGCTCAGGGTTGCATGGAGGCTCTGATTCTAACTGGGCATTTAGGTGAGCAATTCGATGGTTTCCGGCATGAAGGAATGGCTCTTACGTTTCATCAAGAATCAGAACCACTTGGGACTGGTGGTGCGCTGTGGAATGCTCGACACCTTCTTCAAGAACGATTTATCTTACTCTGGGGCGATGATTTCCACCCCATTGATTATGGAAAACTCGTCGATCATCATGAACAAGTATCCTCTCCATTGACTCTCACTGTAACGACTGAGTACGATGAGATGAATCTTCTACACATTGATGGGAAAATTTCTCAGTACGATAAAAGCGGAACTCCTTCGAGTGAATTCAATGGCTATGAATCTGGAACCAGTGTCGTAGAGAAAGTGGTTCTCCTCGAACATGGTAGAGATGGGAAATGGAGTTGGGAAGAAACAGTCTATTCCAAAATGTCAATGAAAGCCTCAGCATTTTTGGATAACACGAAGTTTTGGGACATGGGGACTCCTGAACGATTGGCACGATTAGAGGAATTCTTGAACAAAACCAGACTCTGAAGGTTGGACAACAACTGCTTGAGGTAATATTCCTTCATGCTCAACAAGAACGAGAATCATCCCTCCAAATCCGCCACCCATCATACGGGCTCCCCAAACGCCTGGGGTTTTTTGAAGGATACTCACTTGCTGATCAATCTCTTCCAAACTTACACCGATTGTTCGCAATGACTCATGAGAGGCATTGAGTAGTAATCCTAATTGCTCGGGAGATGATCGAATCGCTTTTGTAACACGTTGATTTTCTTCATTGACATGTATGTTTTTGATTTGTCTCTCGACAGATGTTCGATAGTCCATTTCCCCCAAGGTTCTGTGTATTTTAGAGTCAATAAGTTTGAACACATGAGATTCTGGTAGGGGGTGTTGGCTTGTTGTATTCGTTGAAAAATCGATCAGTGTCGCATGATTGGGCTTGGAAAACATCATTGCCATTTGATCGAGTAAACCACATTCAGTTCCAAGAACGACATGTTCGATTCGTTGTGCTTCACGACAAGCCAGGAATGAATCAATGTCCTTGTCAATGCATAGAACAATGGCCAAACAAAGAGCAGCTGAAGACGACATTCCTGCTCCTATTGGAATCTCACTTGTTACAGTCAGTTGAGCAGGCCACCCTTTCGCTTCTTTCCACAGAGAAACAACCGTGCTTTCACCCTCAAATCCTTCAGTTATTGCTGTTGCTTTGAGAGTAAGTCGTTGAGGGGCTGCAAAGGCAAAAGAAAGCCCTCCGGCATAATCTGTATGCTCGCCGATGATATTGATGCGTGCAGGAATTGAAGCAATTCGATGCATTCTTTTCCCGCCTTACTCGATGCGTTCTAGATCGAACCAAACAGGATAATGATCTGAGACGTTTGAACTCGACATGTCTCGATCTACACCCCAGCGGCCAAAGAATCTACCATCAATATCGCCAGTCATCACAACTCGGTCATAAGCACAATGGCTGTTTGAGGAATATGCAGTGTCTGCAGTATCTGGCACAACCCACAGATATTGGGGTTGACGAAGTGAAAGTTGATTCAATTCATATGTGGATGCATAACTGCAATCAGCATTGAAATCACCGAGTAAAATGACATTTTCTTCTGTACGGTTTTCCAAATATGTTTCAACAACATCATGCAACGCTGAAGTTTCATTTACTGCTTCAGAAGGTTTGGTATGTACCGTAATGAACGTCATATTCTCAGTAATCGAATTATTTAGATTCATCATTCCAAAGTTTGCAATAAATGGTTCACGCTGAAAGGCATCATCTTGAGAATCATTATGCAACCACGATTCATTTGGAACAAAAACAGACTCGCGATAATAAAATGCATATTGTTCCTGGCTTCCGATATCATCTTCCTGAAGTCCGGATCGTTCACTTAGAACCATGGCATATGTCTCATTTCCATATTGATTGATAGCATCAAGGAAATCATATGGGACTGTAGAATCGATATCTTTGATCTCTTGGACAACTACCATGTCATAGCGATGAACTATTTCGACTAATTCTGCGACAACCTCTGCTTTCCCCATCTTCGTTTCTCCAAATACTTTGATGTTGAACGTGGCAATGCGAGCGACATCATCGCGAGATAATGATTCGGCCCGTGCATCGGTGCCATTATTCTCTCCATCGGATTCGATCTCGACCACAACAGTTCGCCACAGTGGACTCTCGTCCTGCTGGACCAATAATTGGATGGTGATTGGAAACAGTAACAAAAGGGTCACTAACATTACCCCCTGAAGTGCTCCATCGAAACGACCCATAGTAGGTTGTGAGTACTCTACATTATCAATATACAGCCCTCTATCAGGAGAAACCATAGGTTCTTGACGCGGTTGATAATGGCCACATCATGGCAGAAGAGATTACTCCGGAACAGGCACAAGAAATTGTTTCAATGCTTACTCAAGGAGGAGCAATGGAATCAATCAACACATCCCTTGCTCTTGGAATTCTTCCTCTCGTTGAATCGATAGGAGATTACGAACTTCTTCAAAGATTGGTTGAACACGCCGGCGCTGTTGCGAAAGACGATGTTGAGAAAGGGTGGGCGCATTTTGAGATGTTGAAACGTAATCAAGGGTCCATCGATGATGTTGCCGAACTTGCTTTCAAAGCGGAATCGATCGAAAATGGTGAAGCCCTTGCAGCAGGTGTCCTTCATCACCACGCCCTCATGCTTCTTTCAATAGACGAAATTGATGGTGCACAGGCGTCAGTACGCCGCTCACTCACATTAAGAGAGAAGTTAGAGGATAAGGAAGGACTCATCTTTGGATTAGCTGTTCTTTCTCGTTGTGCTCGGGCGAATGAAGATTGGGAAACAGCGATCATTCATGATACTCGAAGACTAGAATTGGCCGTCAACAAACAAAACGACATCCTCCAGATGGAAGCGATGGCTGATGTCGCTCATGCGCAAGCAAGCCTCGGTGAACTTGCAACAGCCTCTGAAATGTATCAAGATAGTCTCGATATTGCAAAATCAATTGAACATCCAGCGGGACATCTTGTTGCAAGTTGGGGTTTGGCGGATCTTGCAGAAATTGAGACTCGCTTTGATGATGCGCTCCTCCTTCTCTCGGACACGATGCACCTGTTCATGCAACTCGGAATTGCAACACCGTCCCTCTTGAAAAAGCGACTACATGCATTGACGAACATTGAGAAATAGGTCAAACGAGCGTCGAACGGGTTATGTCCTTTGATTTCATGGCAAGAACAGGTGAGACGTATGGAGCACGATATTTTCTTCTCCATCAGCCAAACTCCAGACCATGAAGGGCATATCCCCTCAGAGCAAACCATGTTCAAGAATTACTTTCAGCAACTGACTCTTGCCGATGAACTTGGATTCGGTGTCGGCTGGATTGCACAATCCCATCTTTCGACTGAAACTCAAAAATCAAACAGCAGACCTGTTGTTCCACATTGGAAAGGAGAGGTTGGTCTCTGTACCGATTTCCCACAACTTGCAATGGAATCGTTCCGACAGACGAGCCGGATTGAAATCGGAAGTGCAGTCGTGTCTATTCTTGCCTCAGGTGGGCCCATTGCTCAAGCGGAACGTATCGCAAATACATTGCAACTTCTTGCTGTCAAAGGTGACGAGAGAAAACTGCATGTCGGATTCTCAGCAGGACGATTTGAATTCATGGCTCGGCCATATGGAATCGTTCCAAGAACTCCCACTGAGGAAGCTGCATGGCCGGCGTTAAGGGGACAGATATTCCTCGAAGCGAGTGAAATCTTCTTGAGATTACTTAGGGGTGATGTGGTTCACTCCGATGAGATTCGCTCAACAGTACTTACCCGTGATAACTTCCGTAGTGATGGGGATTGGGAAAAGGTGCAAGATGCACATGGTTCGAAAGAAGATTCCATAACCATTGATCGAAGGTATGTGTTTGAAGACATTCGAATTGTTCCGAACAAATTTGATCGGAATCAATTAGTCTTAGTCGCAGGGACTCATGACCCTAAAGCCCAGATTTTTGTCAATAAATATCTCCCTGTTCGGGTGTTTAATCTCTCCATTACGCAACCTGAAGTCATCGATGCAACACATGAACGCATGCGTCAATGCTTTCATCCAGATGGTGGCGAGTGGAAGCGTTCTGATATGCCACGAACCAGTTTTGTGTTCCTTAATGATGAGGATGGATTAAGTTCTGAAGAACAACGAACTGCTGCACAGAATGAAGCCGATTTGTCTCTAAGCGCTTATTGGAATGCCCTTGAAGGAACAATTGATCCTTCAAAGGTGCAAAATGCTGCTCAAAATGCACTCATCGGAAATGTCGAAGATGTTGCTCAGCAATTGGTCGAACGTTTCCACCCACAAGACCGAGTTATGGCATGGTTTGATTTCTTTAATCATGATAGTGACCGTGTTTGCCGTAACATGCGTGCTTACATGGAAAAGGTAGTTCCTCGAGTTGAAGAACTTCTCAAGGATGGATGAATATGGGTATCCAACATCATTCACATTCGGCAGTGAAACCAGGACAACCTGGCAGCGGATTGTTTCCAAATTCTCCACTCGGAGAACAAGTGGATGGAATCCCAACGGGGAGGGATGTGGATTGGGAGCCTTTGGTTGACTATCGCAGAAATGGTGTGTCCGAAACCACGATTCATGGAGCAGTCGCATGGGCACATGGGGATGAAGTCATCCATTCCTTTGGAGGAAATGTCCTCTGTTATGGGCGCTCTATGATGAAACCATTCATGCTCAAAGCATTCGTTAAGGAACTCGAGTCTTTCTCTTGGGAACAAAAAGCGATAGCCGTGGCGAGTCATAATGGCGATACTGAACACGTAGCAGCAGCACAATCACTTCTTTCAGAATCTGAATGGCCGCTTATGTTGACGCCATTAGATGTTCCTTTGATTCAATTCGGTCGCCAAGTACGTCGACCTCGCCGTTGGTATCATACCTGCTCAGGGGAGCATGCGGCTATTCTTCGAGGTTGTCGAGAAAAGGGGTGGAATCGTGCAGGATATACACTTCCGAATCATCCTGTTTTTGAAGCCTACATGGAACAAATCCGCAGATTTCTCGGGGAAGATTGGACACCATTACGTATCGCTAAAGACGGGTGCGGTCTACCAACAGTATCCAACACAGTTGCTGAATTAGCCCAGATTTATGCAGGTCTTGTTCGAGATAAAAATTCTGATTGGATTTGGGAATCCATGGTACGACATCCTGATCTTGTTGGTGGATTTAATCGACTTGATTCAACCATTCTCAAAGCAGGTGCAGGTTCTGTGATTGCCAAGGAAGGTGCTGACGGATTACTTGGTCTAGCGATTGAACATCCTGATTATCCAAAAGGTCTAGGGATTGTTGTTAAAATTGCACATGGTTGGAATGCTCAAGCGACATGGTATGTTGCTCGTGCTGTCTTAGGTGTCCTTGGTATAGATCTACGTAATCCATATCCATTACATCGACAAAAAGCATTCATCGTTCCAGGAATTGTTCCTGAAAAATACCACTCTATTCTCGAAACTATTCCTACATGGGATGAATGGGACCCTGATCAAGACCGCTGGACATATGACCCAGAGGTGAAGGAATGAATGTTCAGAATTTCATCGGTGGAGAATTTGTTGATGCTGTTGATGACACGACACTTGAGAATCTCGCTCCAGCAACAGGGCAGCTTATTGGAACGATTCCTCGTTCCAAACAACCCGATGTGTATCGAGCAGTAGCAGCAGCGCGTGTTGCGCAGCACGAATGGGCTGATTTGACACTCGATGACCGAGCAGATTGGCTTGAAGCCATCGCTGATGCTCTCGAATCTCGAAGTGAAGAACTGGCAAGAAGAGAGTCTCTCGATACAGGAAAACCCTTCTCTCTTGCACAACAGGTTGATGCAAAGCGTTCAGTAGAGAATTTTCGTTTCTTTGCTGAATTTTCTCGTGAACAGGAAGATATGATTTTCGAAATGGATGATGCAACAAATATTGTTCATCGTCGACCAATAGGTATTGTCGGCTTGATAACTCCATGGAATCTCCCTCTGTATCTCTTGAGTTGGAAAGTAGCACCTGCGCTCCTCATGGGAAATGTAATCGTAGCAAAACCTAGTGAATTGACACCACTAACAGCACACTTACTTGCTGAAGTCTGTCAAGAGATTGGATTGCCAGATGGTGTTCTCAACATCGTTAATGGATACGGTCCAGAAGTTGGTCAAGAGATCCTTGAACATGAAGGCATCAAAGCGATCTCATTTACTGGGGGCACTGCTACTGGACGTCATGTTGCAGCAACTGCAGCGCCAATGTTCAAGAAATTATCACTGGAATTAGGTGGTAAAAATGCAACAATTATCCTTGATGATGCTGAAATGAATCAAGCAGTTCAAGGAGCAATCCGTGCTGGTTTTACAAATTCAGGACAAGTCTGTCTTTGTGGTTCGAGAATTCTTGTCCATGAATCGATTGCAGATGAATTTACACAACATCTCGTCGCTCAGGTCTCATCAATGAAATGCGGCGATCCGAACCACTCGGAAACACAAGTCGGGGCGTTGATCAATATGGCTCATGTCGAGAAGGTTGAATCTTACATCAACTTGGCAATCCAAGAAGGTGGAACAATTCTAACTGGTGGAACAAGGGAGATGACTGGTTCCCCTGGTCCAACACCAGAGGGAGCATTTCTTCGTCCGACGTTGATCTCAGGTTTGTCTCATCTTTCAAGGACTGCTCGCGAAGAAATCTTTGGGCCTGTTGTGACCATTCATCGTTTTTCATCAGATGAAGAAGCAATCGAGATGGCAAACGCAACTGCCTATGGCTTAGCCGGCTCTATTTGGACAGGGGATACAGAACGCGGACATTCAATTGCACAGAAAATTGATACAGGTATCATTTGGATAAATACATGGCTACACCGAGATTTACGAACACCATTTGGGGGCGTGAAACATTCTGGAGTCGGTCGAGAAGGTGGCCGCTGGAGTCTCGGATTCTTCTCGGAACCACTCAATGTTTGCATTAAGCATGATTAATTTCATAGCGAGACTTTGAAACGTAGAAGCCAATCGGAAACATGAGGGAGACCTATGTCAATTCATGGAAAAGCAACCAAGGTTACTACACATACCTTGCAAGAAATGAAGCGAGTTAAAGAACCAATCACAATGCTTACAGCTTACGATTATTCACTTGCCCGTCTGGTTGACGGAGCGGGTGTCGACGTAATTCTTGTCGGCGATTCAGCATCAAATGTCATGGCTGGGCAAGTCACTACAGTGCCAATGACCCTCGACCATATGATCTATCACGCCCAGTGTGTTCAACGAGCCGTTGATCGAGCTCTTATCGTCGTAGATATGCCATTTGGTTCCTATCAAGGAAACTCCCGCCTTGCTCTAGATTCCGCAGTTCGGATTATGAAAGAAGCAGAAGGACATGCAGTAAAACTCGAAGGTGGTTCTGAAATCGTTGAATCGATTGAACGTATCCTCACAGCAGGTATCCCTGTCATGGGACATCTTGGTCTTACGCCACAAAGCATCTACAAGTTTGGAACTTATTCAGTTCGAGCAAAGGAAGATGATGAGGCAGAAAAACTCATTGAAGATGCTAAGTTATTGGAAAAGGCTGGTTGTTTTGCAATTGTTCTGGAAAAGATTCCAAAAGATTTGGCTCAAAGAGTTCAACAGGAATTGACAATTCCAGTCATTGGAATTGGTGCAGGCCCCCATTGTGATGGACAAGTTCTCGTTCTGCATGATTTGCTTGGAATCACAATGGATTTCTCACCACGTTTCCTTCGCAGATATCTCAATCTTGCAGAAGATATTGATACAGCAATTCGCTCGTATTGTGATGATGTCCGATCAGGTGACTTCCCGAGCGAATCTGAATCCTATACATCTTGATCAGATGTAGATGTAGGTGAGGACACTTCCTCCAAAGGCTCCTATGTTGACTGCAATAGCATGCCATAAGCCATATCGGAACGGCGGGAATTCAAACTGTAACCAGAATGAACTCAGCCATAGCCAAGAGATTCCAGTCAAAAATACACCACAATACAAGGAAGATTGCTGGGGTAGAATCCAAACGAATGATAGGACGATTGCTACAGACAGAACACCGAACGAATATTCCTTAGCACGATTCATTTCTTGACCAACGAGCAATTTGTAAATTAACGGCGATAATACAAGGTATATCATAAAGGAACCATGGATTGGATTTGGGAAAATATCAATCTTTGGCATTACCACAATTTGCCACACAGATCCAAAGAGCATTCCAAGCATAAGTGGAGCCATCATGTGTCGGAGCATATCTTTGAAGATTTCACTTTCTGATACAGGAGTAGAATGCTCTTCAACTACAAGAGAGGGCTCTACTTCATTGATGGGGATAGACTCGGAAGCGTCCAATTCCTCTTCTCCCATGTCTGGTGGTTATCCTTTCCTCGTTTGAGTCTTGGCATCTGATAGCGATGCATCCATATGACGGAACTTCCACCGACACCCATGGCGAAAGGTTCGATTGTAGCAGGCTGTCTAGCCCCCCACCCTCCTCACCTCGTATATGCTGAAAACCCTCCACAGAACGAACCAACATCTGAAGGTGGTTGGGAACAATTACGTTGGGGATATGAACGTCTTCGAGAATCTCTTTCCAAGATTGACCATGACGTACTTGTTCTGCTTTCTCCTCATTGGCAAACATATGTTGGTACACATTTCCTTGGGATACCTCATTTTGAAGGATTATCCGTTGACCCAGTTTTCCCAAATTTGTTTCGTTACACCTACGACATGAACATCGACGTTGAATTAAGCCAGGCCATTCATGACAAAGCAAAGGGTTCAGGTCTTGCTGTAAAGATGATGGAAAATCCTGATTTCCGTGTCGATTACGGTACGATCACCACAGGGCACATGGTGAATCCAGCATTCGACAAACCTCTAGTGGTCATTTCTTCAAACCGTTCGACGCATTACTATTCGGTCGAAGTAATGCAAGAAATGATGATGGAACTTGGACGAGTCACCCGAGAAGCGATCGAAGAAAGTGGTAAGAAAGCCGTAATTCTTGCTTCAAATTCTCTTTCACACCGTCATTTCACGACTGAATCTGAGGTTCCAGAAGATATGAGCAAAGAGCACATTGCCAGTCATGCAATGCATTTGTGGGATATGCGGATTATCGATTACATGCGAACTGGGCAGGCTCAACGAATTCTTGATGAAATGCCTGAATTCACTGAACAAGCGATCGCTGAATCTGACGGTGGCGGCTTGACGTGGCTCCTAAGTACGCTCTCAGTCCCTGACTATCCTGCTATCCTGCACGGTTATGGGACCATTATCGGAACTGGGAATGCAATTGTTGAATGGCCTTGCTATGCAAACGTAGGTGATGTACAATGAACGGTTCGATTGTTGGTTCCTATGTCGTCCCAGTTCATCCACATCCACTTCTTGTCCCAGAACAGAACGAGGGATGGAGCCGGCTACGAGCTGCCTTTGATGAAGCCAGAGATGCAATCAAAGAAAGCGATGCAGATCTTCTCATCATCTATTCGACAACTTGGCCAAGCATCATAGGCCATCAAATTCAAGCAGACCCCAACCCGCAGTGGACGCTCGTGGATCAGGATTTCCATGACCTTGGGTCAATGGATTATTCATTCAATATCGATGCTGAATTTGCTGAAGCATGGAATGAAGCCAATCACAATCGTGGTCTAAAAAGCAGAACAGTTGCTTACCATGGTTTTCCTATCGATGTGGGGTCTGTTGTTGCACTAAAACTCCTCAATCCAGACAATTCAATTCCTGCTGTTATCGTATCGTCAAATGTTTATGCGAACCGTTCAGAAACAACTGTCCTTGCAAAAGCATGTCTCGATGTTATCCAAAAGACTGGGCGTAAGGCCGTGGCAGTCACGGCTATGTCGATGTCAAACCGGATGTTTACCGAATTTATCGAACCATCTGATGACCGTATCCATTCGTTGAAGGATGATGAATGGAATCGTAAAGTGTTGGAATTCCTAGAAGAGGGTCGTCTCGAAGACGTGGCTCAATTATCACGAACAATTCATCAACAAATACGCGTTCAAAAGGTTGTCACCTTCAAACCGATGTGGTGGCTTTCAGCCATGAACGGTAACCGAAACAACCTCACAGGAAGTGTTCTCGCTTACGAAGCACTTCATGGTGCAGGTGGTGCTGTTGTTCAACTCGATCCTACCTCTACTGGAATGGGAGACAAGGAATACGATGAAGACGATGTTGAATACTACAGAGGGGAACGAAATGTTCTCGATGCAGAAGAGGCCATTGAAGCGGATGAACCGTTGACTGCTTCCACTGGGCCTGCGCTCTGGGAGCCTCCTGAGAGCAAAGGGGCGGTGAACAGCAAAGCAGCTCCTAAACCAGTGGGTATGTATCCACATGCTCGTCAAGTAGGAGATTTACTCTATCTCTCAGGTGTAGGTCCTCGACAACCAGGAACCAATGCGATCCCGGGCGGACCTATTCGAGATGATGACGGAAATCCAGTCGAATATGATATCAAAGCGCAAACACGTGCAGTTGTGGAAAACATTGCTCGAATCTTAGAGGAAGCAGGTTCCTCAATGGACAAGATTGTCGATGTAACTTCATTTTTGGTTGACATGGATCGTGATTTTGCAGGTTACAACGAGGTCTGGGCTGAAACGCTTGGCCACTATGGCCCAACCAGGACGACTCTAGCTATTCGTGCTCTGCCAACACCTATCGCAGTTGAGATGAAAGTTATCGCCAAAATATAATTTCCATAAAACGGTAACATGTATCTGCAATAAAGGCAAGTAAATATATCCTGAGTGCCCTTGAGGCATGTTATACGGCTTTTTGTTGTCGGAATTCGGGAGATGACGGTAATGGCAAAAGATCATGCTAGTTCTACTCTTATCAATTCTCATGTAGATGCTTTACTTGAAAAAGTTCCAGAACGAATTAAGAACACACTCAGTCGAACAATCGGTCTTGCTGGTGTCGTGATCATCTCACTCTCCGCAATGCTTCCTGGTATCTTCATCACGCCAACGTTTGCAGCAGAAATTATGGGGCCTGGGATTTGGCTCGCTTTCCTACTTGCAGCATCTGTGGTCTTACCTGCTGCTATTTCCAAATCAGAATTAGCCTCAGGAATGCCATCAAGTGGCGGTTCATACGTGTACATGGAACGTACATATGGTCCACTTGTTGGAACAATTAGTGGTCTTGGCCTTTGGACTTCCTTCCTTTTGAAATCAGCATTTGCCTTGATTGGATTCTCTGCCTATTTCGTTGTTGTGACAACATATTTTGATATTGAAATGGATATCTTGGTATTGTCGCTGAGTGCTCTCGTCTTGATTACAATCGTGAACATACTCGGTGTCAAAAAGGTCAAAGCCATTCAAACTCCAGTTGTTATCGCAACTGTTTCACTTCTCTTGTTCATATGTGGAGCAGCCTTTTTTGTTGATGATTTCGATATGAGTCGTCCAATTGATGGTGCGCTCAATACAGATGTTTGGTCTCTTGCAGAGGCTGCAGCGTTTGTCTTCGTTGCTTACGCAGGCGTTACCAAAGTCGCAGCGATTGGCGGTGAAGTAAAAAATCCAGAAAAGAATCTTCCTGCCGGCATCATGCTTTCTCTTTTGATTGCAACAGTCCTGTATTCTGCAATAGCCTTCCTTATGATGGCTGCAATTCCGGGTGAATGGTGGCTGGATCCAAATGGTGAAGTCGTTGAAAACCCCATCTTCATATTTGCAGAAGAAGTGGCTGGGACGAAGTTTGGTATTTTTGCGGCGATCATATCTGTTCTTACAATGATATCAATGGCTCTTGCAGGAATCCTTGCAGCATCCAGATTCCTCTTCGCAATGTCTCGTGATAACCTTCTACCTCAAGCGCTTGAAGATGTCAACGCCCGATTTGAAACTCCGCATTTCCCAATCCTCATCACCGGAGTAGCCATGGGTCTTGCCATCCTTTTCGTTCCGTTGAAGGACGTTGTTAAGGTCGCATCCGGATTCAAGATTATGATCTTCATTATGATCAACACATGTGTGATCATCTTACGGCAAACTAGTGAAGAACACGACTGGAATCCGTCATACAAAGGACCATTGTACCCATTCATGCACATCTGGGGGGTTGTTGCAGGAGCCTTCCTGTTGTCATTTATTGGACAAAAAGCCTTCATCGGAGGCGGTGTAGCCATTCTTGTAGGCTCTATCACGTACTATCTGTACGGAAAGAAGCATGCAATTGTATCCAACACACCTCTTAGCACTTTCAGAAACCAATTCAAATTTACATCGGAATCAGAACACGAGAAGAGACTCTCAGTTTTCCATGCAGCTGATTTTGGTGGTAAGAATCATCTAACCTGCCGAGAATTCCAAAATGCTCTTTCAGCACTTGGATTTTCCTATACTTCAGACGAATCAAGAATTATTTTCCACAATGTCGATTCAGATGAAAATGGAGTCATCGATATTGATGAATTCTTCAACACGTTCGAGTTGATTGAAGAAGAATGAGCGCCGCTTTGTATTCTCTAGGTAGCAGTGAATATTCAACCGCGTTCATAGGAATCTGCTGCTTTTTTTCCAGCATCAATGAATAAGAATGGTAGAATCCCATGAATAATGAGTTGAACTGCACTCAAGCCGTATCGGAATGATAAAGAGAATGCCCTTTTCATGTGCGAAAAATATGTCATATTGACATCTTCTAAGTGTCCCATAAATACAACCATCGTAATTTGTGTATTGATGTTATCCCTTGATACAGCCGATTCGAACAACCAAATGCTGATATTCTAAAAGCGAGAATCAAATACTTCTCAATCGGCCGCCATCAACTGGAAGAGAAACTCCACGTATCGCCCCAGCAGCAGGAGTTGAAAGGAATGCAATAACAGATGCAGTTTCTAACGGATCGATGAGCCTCTCAATTGGAACCTGACTCATCCAACCTTCTTGAATCGAATCAAGTGATTTTCCAGTTTTGTCATGAATGGATTGGGCGAGACTTCCTAGCCTTTCTGTATCGGTAAAACCTGGCAATACATTGTTGATGGTGATGCACGGGGCAAGTTCTCTGGAGAGTGATTTTGCCCAAGAAGCCATTGCTCCTCGTAGTGTATTCGAAACGCCAAGGTTAGGAATCGGTTCACGAACACTGGTGGAGATAATTTGGATAATTCGTCCGTATCCCTCGGATTCCATTGTTGGAGCAAGGAGCCGAACAAGAGTGTGAGCTGCCTGCAAGTGTCTAGCGAATGGCTGAGTTAGTTCCTCGACTGTACTGTCAAGCAACGGTCCACCTGGAGGTCCCGCTGCATTGTTCACAAGAATATGAATTGGATTTTGTTTAAGCAGTGGATTGATTTTATCGGAGATGCCGTTTGTATCCTCTAAGTCCATCACAAGTGTTTGATGGCTACCATTGCCAAGAGTATTCAGTTCTTCGACAAGGAGATCAAGTTGGTCTTGGTTACGGGCTGAGACAATCACATTGGCTCCAGCTGCCGCCATAACACGCGCAGTAGCAGCACCTATTCCCCGACTTGCGCCGCAGACGAGTGCCGTTTTACCAGAGAGAGCGTTTGAAGCGAGTACTGCGTCAGTGCCGAGTAGGTTCATGACTCTCCGAGAGCATTACTGGTCTTAGTGGTTCTTGACTTACAACCAGTCTAGAATTGCATCTTGCTGTACAAGCCAATCATCACTTGCAGCATCGATAATACTGAAGTGATCACCAGTTAGCCATACCTTTTGGATATGAGATCCCTTTGCCTCCATTATTCGGGCATAGGTCTCGCTTTGCTCAATTGGAACTTCATCGTCCTTCGCACCATGAAGAAGGAGAACGGGCGATTTAGGAGGTAAATCGACGGGATTAAGTCGTCGCCAAATCTCCTCATTCTTGTATGGTTCACAACCAATCCAGCGACGGATTGCATCTCCATCATCACTTAGTTTAGCATCATCGGCACCGAATATATCTGTAATTGGGGCTTGAGCAATAGAAAGCCAAGGTTTGCGTTCGGCTTTACTGGCCATTAACAAAGCGAGATGTCCTCCTGCAGAATGACCCATGACCATGCTTCTTGTAATGTCAATTCCAGGTAATAAAGCAAGTTGACCCCATGCTCGAAGGACGTCTGAAAGAGTATCCATCCACACGCCCTCATCTCCATCATCCCAACGCTTGAATTCAATATTCCATGCTGCTACGCCAGCATCGCTGAGAGCATTTGCAATTGGTTGCATCAGTTCAAGTGTATACTCTTTTTTCCAGAACCCACCATGAATCAACATAACGCATGGAACGCCGTGATCGTTTTGGAACGGTGATGGTTCATCTGGCATATGCAAATCAGCAAACTGCCATGCTTCTGCACCCCATTGCATTCGATCAACAGGCATCTTCGTCAACTCAGGGTGTAACTCGATGTCTGTCCCGAGGGAACAAGACCGTTTCTCGTACGTTTCTTGAACCCGTCAATGCCATGAGAAGTCGTGCAACTCCAAGACCCCAGCCAGCGTGTGGTGGCGCCCCAAATCTGAAACCGTCTGTATAGAAAGCGAAGTCTTCTGGATTGAGTCCCTTTGAGCGGAGGTTTTCTTCAAGAATATCGACGTTATGCTCTCGCTGTCCGCCACTTGTCATCTCGTCTCGGCCATAATTAAGATCGAATCCTCGACTGAGTTGTTCACCAGTAGCTCCTACTTCACCGGGTATGTGATGAATGTAGAATGGTTTCATTTCCATAGGCCATCTTGGTAGGAAGTGGAAACCAGGGTATTTGGCTGCAATAATATCACAGTGTGATGAATCAATATCATCTCCCCAAGTGATCTCTTCACCAGCATCTTGAATCATCTTAATCGCATCACAATACTCGATACGTGGGAATGGGACACTAGGGACGTCGACCGTTATTGGGGCATCATCTTGACTCTCTCTGTAAGCGTTGATCATGTCAATATGCTCTTGATCGTTTTCTGCTACGGTTTTCCAGATATGATGAATCATGCGTTCTTGGACACCCATGACGTCATCATCATTCATCCAAGCAGCCTCAATATCGAACGAAATGAATTCGTTTAAGTGGCGATATGTGTCATGATTTTCTGCACGAAAAGCAGGTCCAATTTCGAAAACACGTTCCATTCCTCCAAGGATTGTGAGTTGTTTGTACAACTGAGGGCTTTGCGAAAGGAACGCTGGCGTATCGAAATACATCATGGGGAACAGATTGGTTCCGCCTTCGGAAGCGGATGCAATGATTTTTGGAGTATTGATTTCTTTGAATCCTTCTGTTAAGAGGTGTTCTCGTCCGTATTGCAGTACTTTTGAGCGGAGTGTAAACATAGCATTCACATGGGCACGGCGAAGATCGAGGAAACGATTGTCGAGACGAGTATCAAGTCCGATGGTTACAGAATCAGTAATTCCAAGTGGAAGAGGTGCGTTTGCTCGAGTCAAGACAACAACGTCTGATGCTACAATTTCATAGGCAGGTGGGGGCGGTGTTTCTCCTTCCTTCAATTTCGGTGGGCGCTTTTGAGCAACAGTACCAGTGAACTGCAATGTTGATTCACGAGTCATACGTTGAACGGTATCGAGTTTTTCGTCTCCAATGATGTCTCCTTTGAGGAAAACTTGTGAAGTTCCAGTTCCATCTCTCATATCAACGAAACAAATGGCACCTTTGCCTCTGTTTGCTTCCATGAATCCAGCGACTGTGACTTCTTGGCCGACAAGGTCTGCGCCTTTTTGTTGAATTTCAGCGAGAGTATGTGTCCGATATGCGGTGGGGTGCCAGTCAGCCATGTGAATTCCTGTATGGTGCCGTACAAATAGGAATCGCTGTAAATCCATGCTCGATTTATTAGGCAAACCTTTGATAATGAGTACAGAAGCGGAAAACCATGCAACAAGACATCTTTACATCGGAGTCTGTGACAAGTGGTCACCCTGATAAGTTGTGCGATGCTATATCGGATGCTATTG
>CAXAHE010000013.1:0-28686 GCA_963968475.1 uncultured Candidatus Poseidoniales archaeon
GCCTTGCACGAAATTTTCGACGTAGTCTTGGATTACAGTGACCTTTTGACAACCTATCCTGATGAGTCTGAACGTCAAGTTGCCGAAACATGGTGTGCTCTATTGTACAAAATTGGCTCAGAATGTGGACATGAACCAAGCGCAATGCTTGCCAAGATGAATGCCCTAGCCTCGCTTGAGAACAAAGGCCCTCAAGCGACATCTTCCCCAACAAGTGGTGCGATTCAAATCATGACCATTCATGGAGCGAAGGGATTGCAGGCACCAGTTGTTATCGTTACAGGATTATTCGAAGCAGGTCGACGAAGTTCAAGCAATGATGCTCAAAAGAATGTTCTCATTACTCCTGACGTCATTGCAGGAAGAATACAACCTTGGAAATCTAAAGACAAGCCGCTTGATGGTTTGTGGATGCTTGCGAATCAAATGAATAAGGCTCAGAATTTAGCTGAATTGCGACGTCAATTCTATGTCGCCCTCACCAGAGTACGCGACCGCCTTATTTTTGCAGGTTCTCCTTCAAAGACGAGCGCTATGTCAACAGAAGGTTTCCTTTTGGCAACAGGAAATATCTCTGGAAATAACATGGGGGATTTACTCTTAGATGGACTGCGTTACATGGGTGTTGTATCGAATTCAGAACAGCCGTGGAGTCTCGAAGGGGACATGCATGGAGAACGGTTGACCGATTACAAAGACATTGAATTAACCCTCGATCCAATGGGTATCTTTTCATCATCAGGACTTCCAGAAGATTCAGTAAATGGTATCAGAATTTATCATCATCCAAACTGCTTCAACGAACAAACGCCAGTCTCAGTTCTAAGCGAATGGCTCGAAGTAGAATCCAATCTAAATTATCAAATTGAGGAAGTATTAGAAAACGAGATTGTAACCATATCCCCTTCCCTAAAAATGACCGCCCATGGCTTAGACGCAGCGTATTCTTGCCGTAGAAGATTTTGGCTAAATCATGTGCGTGGTTGGCAGACAGAACCCTTCAATATCCGTTCAAAAGCAAGAACCGTTGCTAACGAGGAGGAACTTAAGGACAGAACTGGAGGAGAAGATTATGATGGCGAATCCTATGTTGGTTGGCCCTCAGCAACGTCATTCGGTTCAATGTTCCACCGCCTTGTTGAGATCGGTCTTGGGAATCCAGCAACAATGCAATCCGAAGATTCACCACTTTCCTCCGAATGGCTGAACGGCCAAGAAAATCGCTTACTTGAAACGAAAGAAATTGATGATGCAATTACATCAGAATCCGAATGGCACACACTTTCGTATGAAGAGCAACAACAAACACGAGCGAGGATTATCGAGCTTGCTGAGTTGTTATCGAATGGCTTGTTAGGAAAATTGACGGAAGGAAACGAAGTAAACGGGCAATTTGTTGAAGGGTTACAAACCGAAGCTTCGTTCTACTTCACAAGAGGTGTAGAATTAACCGATGTTTATCGCAATTCTACCTCTGGTCTTTCTCAATCGATTGTCACTCAAATTGAGAACGTAGATATCACCTTTGAAGGACAGGCGGACATTGTCTTAGCAGGGTGCGAAAAGAACGAGAAATGGCTCCAAGTGGTAGATTTGAAAACCTCTGGCTCGAGAACAGAGGACTTGTCCAATCATCGCTTACAAGAAGGAATTGAAGATTGGAACTCCCTCTCTCCACAAAACGCAGAAGAGCTTGAGATGTTGCGAAATCATCGCCTTCAACTCACTCTCTATTCAATGGTATTTCAGAAACAAGAGTCGTTCAAATCAGAGGATGAACGCCGTAGAATCAAGCCACCAGCCCTTCTCATCAGTACGTCTGGACGACTCGTTGAAATGCCTCAAAAGATGTATGAAGAAGCGCAGACTGAACTTTCGTCGCTCTTGGAATGGATTGCGGTGCTAACCGCAAACCAAAATGATGTAAGCGAGCCGAAAAGGCTTCCAATGGATTCAATCGATATATGTAAAAAATGTCCATTCTACAAAGGTGAGCTTCGAATGTGTGGGCCTGAAGGAACAGATTTGGGAATCGGCAACTAGGCCTTCTTTCCAAGAATTGCTAATGTTCCAGGCTTTCCATCATGAGCATTCGCTCGCCAAGCAAGAATCTCTTGGAATCCAACATCTTTCCACATCTGAATCCATTCCTCTTCTGAGAATGTCGACATATGAACATCGAGAGCTTCAGGCCATCCAAGACTGTCTTCATGTTCTGCATAATGATCGATACCAATTACGGCCCAGCCACCTTCTTCTAACCAATCATCATGTATGGACTGCAACATATTCTTCGGGTCTTTGAGATAATACAGGAATTCCATTGAATGAACGAATTGGTAGGTTTTATCAGGTTTCGTTTCAGGAAATTTAGCACAATGGTATGCATTGATGAAATCAACTTCCTTTGCTTTCTCAATCATGTGTTCTGCACCATCATAGCCAACGGCTTCAACGCATGCAGGATGTTGCGATAGTTTCCTTACAACCCAGCCATTTCCGCATCCGAGATCGACTGCTGAAAAGGCAACTCGGTCAGTTAGCACTCGTTCCATAGCAACATCAATCATTTCATTGACAGCGTTAGCATGGCCACGTTCCATTCCTTCATCTTTGCCAAGATGTGCCCAGTGATTGAAGACGTCCGTAGCTTCTTTCATACCACTCCGAGCGCGTATATGAAAAAAAGGCATCGAAAGCAACATCATCCGACTCCGCCTGGAAGTCTCATGAGCATCAATGCACAATCAATCGACGACGTCCTGTTTCCGAAAACCGAGGCATATTCAACCGGTATGCTGACTGTTTCACAACGACATACAATTGCTTGGGAATGCAGCGGAAATCCAGATGGAATTCCGGTTATTGTCATTCATGGAGGTCCCGGTGGCGGAAGTCAACCCTCTTACAGGCGCTATTTTGATCCACAGAAATGGAACATCATCCAATTTGATCAACGAGGGTGTGGCCAGTCAACCCCATATGCAGACTTGGAAGAAAATACGACAATGCATCTTGTTTCCGATATTGAATCCCTGCGTGAGTATTTTGGAATCGAAACGTGGCACGTCTTCGGAGGTTCATGGGGATCAACACTTGCGCTCATCTATGGTCAAAACCATCCAGAACGTGTTCATTCATTCATATTGAGAGGTATCTTCATGTGCAGAAAATCAGAACTTCACTGGTTCTATCAAGACGGAGCAAGTCATGTCTTCCCAGATGCATTTGAACCATATTTTAACCACATTCCTGAAGGTGAAAGAGACGCTCTTATTCCAGCATACTACAAACGGCTAACAGATGAAGATGTCGAAGTTCGAAGAGCTGCTGCCAAAGAATGGACGCGTTGGGAGATGGCAACTAGTCGCCTCTTCCCAGACCCCTCCTATCTTGAAAAGGCAGAGGATCTCGACTTTGCAGTAGCGTTTGCTCGAATAGAATGTCATTACTTCATCAATGGAATATTCGTTGAAGAAGCATATATTCTGAAGCATTCACAAATCATTGAACACATTCCTGCCGTAATTGTCCAGGGCCGATACGATATGGTTTGTCCAGTAAAAAGTGCTTGGGAATTACACAAGAAATTACCCTCTTCAGAGTTGATCATCGTTCCTGATGCAGGCCATTCTATGGGCGAAGTATCGATTGCAAAGTCCTTAGTAGATGCGACAAATGCCATCTAGGGTCGTTATCTTACTGAACCAGTAAATTGTGAGTATATATGTCATAAAGGAGAAGGAAGAGGTTCACAATCATGGCTGTAGACTCTACATGGGCCGCTCACGGTTCGTTTCGAATGTTCGTCTATTTGGGAATGCTTTTGCTGATGCCTATGGCTGGCATGGCAGAAAACAACACGCCCGCGGCTCTCGATTGCTCATCAGTTTCTCTTAGTGCTGGAGATGAAAGCGACTGCAGCCTTGATTTAAGTGATTACCCTGGAGTGACTTCAATTAGATACGAGTATGTTCTTTCCTCGACCAATTCAGAAACAGTATCATCCGTAATAGATACGGGAGCTGTCCACACATGCAGTATACTTGAAAATGGCTCAGCAATGTGTTGGGGCCGAGATACATACGGCCAACTTGGAGATGGTGGAGAGGCGACATCGAATATTAGGCCGAACACATATGTCGATACGCCAAACGACGTCACGGTTTCACAAATTTTCACTGGCCCATATCGGACATGCGCAATTTTAAGCAACGATGCAACAAATTGTTGGGGATTTAACGAAGACGGTCAAAGCGGTGACGAATCCACAAATACCTACAAATCACCAACGAATACCGTGAAATTTCCAGAGGGGCGGGTTGCCAAATCAATGGGAATAGGGCATAAACATACATGTGCAATTTTAGACAATGATCAACTTGCTTGCTGGGGGGCCGATTTGCACGGTGCTCTTGGAAATGGTGAATCAAATTCCGAAGATCAGTATTCGCCTGTCATCATATCCACTCCTGCAGATCGGACAGCGGTTAAGGTTGAAGCAGGAGTAAGCCATACGTGTATTCTCATGGATGATGGAGGAATTATGTGTTGGGGCAGAGATCATGCCGGACAACTCGGCAACGGAGAAAGCAGCCCCACTACATACGCCCCCGAATCAGATGTCATACTTCCAGAGGGAAGGGTAGCAACCGATATTTCAGTTGGCAATGAGCATTCATGTGCAATCTTAGACAACAAGTCTGTTGTTTGCTGGGGAATAAACAATTACGGACAACTTGGCGACAACTCTTCAACGAATGCGAAAATACCCACGTTTTCACATTTACCAAACGGGTCTACAGCGACTAAGATTAGCTCTGGTTCTCAACATACGTGTGCAACAATAGAAAATGGAAGTTTGTATTGTTGGGGGCACAACAAAAATAGTCGTTTAGGCCTTGGTACGAGCGGAGGGATTCACACAACCCCAATGTTTGTATCAGCAAATCAAAGCATTGTTGAAATTAGCGCTTCAGCGGAACACACATGTGTTCTTTCTGAGAACGGATCCATTTCTTGTTGGGGGCGCAACAACTACGGGCAACTGGGATTGGGGCACACAGGTGAACGAAATACTCCAAACCAATTAGATTGGAACAGCGCTCCTTTTTCATCCATATATGGGCCTGCTCCAATTGAGACATGGGGAGATGAACAACCCTTGAGAGGACGAGTAACTTCTGGCGCAAATAATGTTTGGAGTGTTCGCCTAGAAGTTCCAGAAACCATTGAACTAGGATCGTATGATTTAGAAATTACACTCCTAAAAATAGGGGGTATACGGTCGACTTTGACATTAGATGATGCTCTGCAAATTTCAGAGAAGACGGCGTCTGATGAATTGAATGAGCGAACCGTGATGTACGTCGCTATAGGAGGAGGAGGAGTGATTGTATTGCTTCTACTGTCTCTCTTATTCAGGAAAAAGGGTACGAAATCGCCAGATACCCCAGAAATAAAGAAACGTGAACCTCGAGAAGGGCCATCACAGAAATTCTAGAACCGTTTGACATGCTGGCATTTGGAGTCATACAAAAACAACCTCAATCAAGCGTCGGCTTCATAGTGTATAGGCGGCTGGGTTGAATCGGAGGCAAATCCTCCAGGTGAGTAAATGACTGAAGAAGGGACAATCACTCCAGAGATTCAAATCAATCAACTTGAAGACGCTTTAGCAACGGAAACAGACCGTTTGAAGAAACTCTTTGCAGCATACGAAGCACAAGAAAAAGAACTTGTAGATACTCGTGCTGAAATCGAAGTTCTTGAGAAAGAAATCATCGATAAAGAAATTGAGCGTGAAGCTCAAGAATCACTCATTGCAGAGAAAGATTTCAGAATTCGTGAACTCGAAATGAAGGCTACGAAGGCTGACAAGCGTGTCGAACATCTCCAACCTGCTCTTCAAACAATGGAAGAGAAATACTCCCGTGAGAAAGACCGTCTCGGCAAGGTTTTCGGAATTGCAGAAGAACTTGACAATGATCTGAAACTTGCTGTTACTGAGATGAAGGCCAGAGATGACTGGTATGTATCTCACATGACACTCTTCGAAGACCTCAACAAGGCCATTAAGGAACGATATGAGATGATTGAACGAGCAGTGGAATCTGAGCGACAATCACAACACATGTCTCGTGCTTTCACAGAACGAATGGACGAGATGGTCGAAGCCAGAGCAGAAGAAATGACGAATCAAGAGCCTGAAGAGGCTGAAGAACCAGAAGAAGTCGTCGAAGAAGCACCTGCTGAAGAACCGGTCGAAGAAATTCAAGAGGAAACTCCTGAAGAATCCACTGAAGAAGAAGTTGCTGAAACTTCTGAAGAACCTGCAACATGGAATGCTGATGTCGATCCATGGGCAGACAACTGAGGTGATTGAAGGTGGGAGGCCTCGCTCAAGGAGGGCATGCTCCTGTTGGTACGTTTTTATTTGCAGGTATCGCAATTCTCGTCGGTGGAATCTATCTTGATTCCTTGTATGGGCTAATGCCCTTGGCTGGTGTTCTCTGCCTCATGATTTCCGCATTCTTTGCTAATTTCTGGAGAGACCCTGACCGACCGATTCCCCAAGAGGCAGGTATTCTTGTCTCGCCTGCCGATGGACACGTAATGTTCGCTCGAAGAGAGCGAGCAACCGGCCGCCGTCCATCGAAAGAAGAGATTGCCTCATCTTCAATTGAAACCGACGTTCATACAGGCGATTGGTTCCCACAACCTTGCGAGAACCCCCTCGATTTTACTACAGAACAACGATTTGAGCCGGCAGATACGCCAGGCCCAGATGATGTTTGGAGAGTTGCAATCTTCATGTCTCCACTCGATGTTCACGTCAACCGAGTTCCATTCAGTTCAACGATTGTTGCTATGGAACACAGAACCGGAAAGGGACGTAGGAGAGGCCCCTTTGCAGCAGCATTCCGCAAAGAAAGCGAATATAATGAACGAGTTCGAACGGTTTTGGAAGGTGAAGATGGCGGCCGTATCGAAGTCATGCAAATTTCAGGCGCACTTGCTAGAACGATTGTTCCATGGACAGGCATCGGAGATTCGCTCCGACGTGGCGAACGATACGGTATGATTCGATTAGGGAGCCGAGTGGATGTTCGAGTTCCAGCATCATTGTACACGCCGAATGTAATTTCGGCAGAGGATGGAGATTCAGCTTATCCTAAAGGTCAATTCATCAAAGCAGGATTGGATATTATATTCAAACCGATAACGGAAGAAGAGTAATCTCAAGAGGGGATATCATGCTAGACCGTCACTCATCAACACTTCTCGGTGGAGATGAAAAGAGTCTGAAAATTCACGACTTGGTCAAAGCTCCAGCAAATACGCCTTGGGCAAAAGAGCGCCAACAATCATGGGATGCGAGTAAACCAGCCACTGTATATCACACGCCAGAAATGACTGCTGATGGAGAGCCTTGCACTGCTGTTACAGTTATTCTAAGAACCAAAGGGTGCCATTGGTGGTGGTCTTCTGGATGTACGTTTTGTGGATACTTTAACGATACACGAGATGACGTAACAAGCGAAGATCTCCATGCACAATGGAATGAAGCGAAGAAAAAATATAATGATTTTGAAGGCCATTCAATGGTCAAGGTTTACACTTCAGGTTCTCTTCTAGAGGATCGTGAAATCCCAGTCGATTTCCAAGAAACCGTTCTAACAGACTGCCATAAACTTGGAAAGGAATTGATTGTAGAAAGCCGTACTGAACAATTAACAGACGAAAAACTAGCATGGGCATCTTCCTTGAACCCATCATTCACTGTTGCTATTGGTTTGGAAGCATACGACGACGAAGTCCTCCGTTTCCATGTTAACAAAGGATTTTCAGTCGCTTCTTGGGACAGAGCAGTTGAACGTCTTGAAAAATATAATTTGAGAATTAAGACCTATTTGATGTTCAAACCACCGTTCATGAGTGAAGCTGATGCTTTAGATCATTGCATTCAGTGGATTGAATCCGTGGCAGAACAAAGCGATGAAATTTCAATAAATCCAATGAACATTCAACGAGGAACAGTCATTGATCGTCTCCACCGCCACCAAGAATACAGACCGCCATGGCTTTGGTCATTGGTTGAACTCATCCAGAAGAGTCATCATATCGTTCATCCAAAGGGCGGAATGAATGGTGATGAAGACCAGATTTCTCGTCTTATTATTCACCCAACTGCTGGCGGTAAAATCAGAGGCTCTCACAATTGTGGTGAATGTGATCCTGAAGTCGTAGCAGCAATCGAGAGATACGCTGTTTCAGGTTCGTTGGATGAATTTACAGGTCTTGATTGTGAATGCAAATCTCTTTGGCGCAAGGAATTAGAAAACGACCGGACAATCCCTGTTCCATTAGGAACTTCTCGACCACGAAGAGGTTCGATTATCGAAATGCTCCGTTCGTCTTAGAACACCAAATATACGGTCTTGTTCGATGGATGGCTTAGTGAATGTTTATCACCACGTTTCAAGTCGCAAACATGTCCATCTCGGATTCATTTAGGTGATGCAATGTCGAACAGTACAGAACTCCCCGACGCAGTCATAGGAACTGCGGAACCGTCGTCCAGTCGAATTATGTTGGTTTTGCTCTCTGTAGTGGCCATTGGAATGTTCGGCCTCTTTAGTACAATCTTTGGATGGGACAACATCCCAGTCATCGGAGACATCGTTCCATTAATGTCAAATCTTGGCGGTTCGGGAATCTGGTACTATCTTCTTGGATTCATTATTGGAATTGGAGCAATAGCCTCCACATTAGCGGGAGAGGTAATCTCGAAGTAGGTGATTTGAATGGAAGCAGTATTTATCGCACTATTTTTCTTCTTTACCGTTGTTGGGTTTTCAACGTCTTATCTCCAGAAAGGAATTGGCACTATGGCCGATCCAATGCGCCAATTTGGGTTATTCCTTCTCAACAAAGCACCAGCAGGCATTGTTGATTTGTTCAATGACGAAAAGGGCAGTGGAGCAAAGACTTGGATGAATCTTGGAATGATTTGGCTGACTCTTGCAGGTATCGGAACATTCCTTTCTCTCTGGCATGATTATGACCCAAGCGCACTCGACTCCCTTGCAAGTATCGGATGGGCATATGACGACGGCAGCGCTCTCGCTACCTTTGTCAATGCAACTCTAATCACGGGTCTTTTCTCTATTCTTCTCGGTGGTGGCCTTGTTGCAGTTGCTCGAAGCGGTGCAGGTAAAATGGCAAGTGAGTCGAATGCAAGTCTGACTGCGTTTCTCTTCAGCGTACTTACTGCTGCAGCCCTTCTCCTCCCAACAATTCTCGGCCTTCTGGCTGACCTTAGCGCTGAAAATGAAACGCTTCTCCAAGATTTGTTCATGCATTCTTTGAGAGCATTCATCATCATTGCAGTTATGATCAACGTTCTTCTTACAGTCGCTCAACGTAAGGGTGAGGCGATCCAGGCAAGTAATTGGTTTGTCTTTATGGCTCTTGCATCCTTCATCTTTGGTTCACAATTCCGATTCTTTGGTGAGTTAGCCGGCTCTACACAAGTTGTTTGGCTTGGTGAAAGAATGACTCAATCATGGGTTATGATTTCCCTTATCTTTGCAGTGGCATATCATCTCGTTCCACGTGCGGCAAGCCGCCCAATCTGGTCTGATTCAATGACCAAGGCCAGTATGCTGCTTCTCTTCTTTACGCTTCCACCGTTCATGATGTCCTCTGCTGATGCAGGTACACTACTCGAGAATCTCGGTGCTATTCTCATGACGCTTGCACTTCTGCCTATCTTCGCAGGTTCAGTCAATATCATCATGACAGCAGCTGGAAACGCCACTGGCGTTGTTGCTCGACCCGGAGCTATGGCGGCAACTCTTGCAATGATTGCATTCCCAATATTTGCTATCGGAGGCTACTTCACTTCTCTGGATGTTTTCATTGGTTTGGGAACACTCAATGATATGGCTACAACTGTCGATACCGGGTTCCTATGGACTGTAGGCGGACTCATGGCAGTCGCTTGCATCAGTGAATCATATCCACTTGCTGCAAACCGTCAATTGGCATCCTCTTCCTCAGCATCTCTAACCACGCTCTTAGTCGCCTTCGGTGGCATCACTTCGACCGTTGCAAAGATCATGGGAGACTTCACTGAAAAGGCTCTCCTTGAATCTGGTAGTGAAGATATTGTAATGACAGATGGTGGATTTAGTCTGACAGCAGCTGTCTTGTTCTATGTCACCTCGATTGGTATTATTCTCCTCTTCATGAATCTCATTCGAACCTCAGTTGGGGGAATGAAGATCGATTCGACCGCATCGACAAATTCAGACATTGCTCGCTACTCTCTTCAAACAGGTGAATCATCGATCCGTACACTCTTACAACGAGGCGTTGGCGTAGATACTGTTCTTGTCGTTGGAGCCGATGTTGAAGATGAAGGAGGCGTCGAAATAATCGATGTTTCCTCAACACTCCATAATGATGAAATCACAGAATTCCCAGTCGTTAAAACCGAACTTGAGATGCTTTCTGACTATTTGGAAAAGAAGAGCATGACCATCTTCGAATTCTTTAGTTCCATTGATTTGGATGATTCAGGAAATATTGATGGATTTGAATTACAACAGGCTCTCATCAATTCAAAGATTGCAGACCTTCCTCCATGGGATGTAATGAAGCTCATGGAAATGATTGACCTCGATGGCGATGGTCGAATTAACCTCCCTGAATTAGATATTGCAATTGCCCGAGTTCGACCAAACCCATTCTCTGAAGAAGAGTGATTCTAGGCGGACTATCCGTGCGGATTGGATTGGTCGGAAAACCCAATGTAGGGAAGTCTACCTTCTTTGCAGCATCTACACTTATCTCCGTTGATATTGCGAATTACCCATTTTGTACGATAGATCCCAACGTCGGTATCTCCTTCATTCCGAGTCGACTACCTTGCCCTTGTGGTGAACTTCGCTCTCGTTTAGAAGAGGATGGGAGAGTTGAATTGTCCTCTGAACGAGGCGGTAGTATCTGCACACCTCGTACAGGCTCCTGTGAGCATCATCAACGATACGTTCCCTGTATGCTTGTTGATGTCGCAGGTCTTGTTCCTGGTGCAAGTGAGGGAAGGGGAAGGGGAAACGCATTCTTGTCAGACCTAGCAGAATGTCACGCTCTCATACAGGTCATTGATGTTGCAGGTACAACAGATGCAGAAGGAAATCCGATAGGAGCAGGTAAATCGAAAGAAGAAGCCATTGAGCAAGCTCTTGCTGAAGTTTCTTTCCTAACAAACGAATTAGACGCTTGGATCCTTAGCCTTCTCAAGGATGGTTGGGTACGGGGTGCTCGGAAAATACAAGCAGAAGGGGTGAAAGGATTCGTCCAATTCCTTCACGATCGTCTCTCAGGCTTAGGAGCGACACAGAGTATCTGCCAACGCTCGTTTGATGCCTTCTTTTCTCAACATGGAGATATGTCCTCGCCATGGGATTGGTCAGATGAAATTCTAAGGATTCTAGCATCTTCTGTTCGTATTCATCTCTTCCCACTTTTCATTGCAGGAAACAAAGCAGATCTCGCACCAGAAGGTGTAATCGAGCACCTTTCTGAAGTTATACCTCAATTTATTCCTTGTTCAGCCGAGACTGAGTTTGCACTACGTAAGGCGAATGAAGCTGGTTTCATTGACTATACATCAGGTGAATCAACCTTCACAATTTCAGATCCAAGTGTTCTCAACGAAGCGCAAGCGAAGGGGTTAGGAATGCTTCAACAGAGATTGACAAACATGGGCGATACTGGACTTAACAAATTACTCGATAAGGTGTTGTTCGATGAACTCGATCGAATCGTTGTTTATCCTGTTCAAGATGAGTCCCATTGGACTGATGGAGATGGAAACGTCTTACCAGACGCTTTAGTTGTTGAATCGAGTATTCAAGCAAAAGAGGTTGCGTACAAGGTACACAGTGATCTTGGAGACGGTTTCATCAAAGGCGTCGATGGACGAACACGTCGAATCGTTGGAGCAGAACATGAATTGTCTGATGGAGACGTCCTGCGTATTCACTCAAAATCGTGAATCAATGGCCTTTCGGTCGCTCATAATCAGGAGTCAACCTTGCAAGTGTGCTGGTATACCTTGCTCCACTTGTTATGAAGAGCACAAGGGATGCAAGTGTGAGTAGTGTAAGCATGATCAGCATGTACATGCCCCAAGGGTTGATGCTGCGAACTGTTGTGATGTAAAGTCCCCAAAGGACAGTGAGGTATAGGAAAGGCCGATATCGGCGAGAGACTGTACTCAAGCGCGCAGACTTGAGTGTATCATCATAGAGATTTGCAGCCTCATCCTTACTGACCATGCCATGTTCAACTCCACATCGAGTGCAGACTTGCGTATTTGGTCCATTTCCATGAATGAAGAACTCGCGAGGATAGGTTGCAGAACATAGGCGACAGGTTGGCATCTCTCTCCCTCAGTCCTTCCCACCGACTGCCGTCATTTCAATCATGCGCTTGATAATTTAGAAAAGCATCAAGGATAAGTGTTCCAGATTGACTTCCAACAGACTCTGGGTGAAATTGGACACCAAAAACAGGATGCGTTTTACTTCGTATGGCCAGTACAAGTGATTTTGTTGCATCAGTTGCGTCAATAAGTACTACTGAATCCTCTCGATTATCTGAAGAAAGGAGCGTCAGTGAATTGTATCTTGTCATATTGATGTCAGATAGATTCGAAAAAAGACCCTGTCCGTTGTGCAGACATTCCACTGGAGTTCCATGAACTGGACCAGATGGGCTGTGAATCAACGGCCACCCAGCGGCGATGCCAAGTGCTTGATGGCCAAGGCATATTCCAAGCGTTGGGGGCAATTTACCTGCAAGAGCCATTGTTGCAAATTCCATTGTTAACGGACTGTCTTTTGGCCAACCAGGGCCTGGACCAAGAATAATATGCGAGGGGTTCAATTGTTCAATGATCTCTTTTGCTGAACGTGTTGAATCCGTTCTTCCATTCATGATGTTTACATCAAAACCAAGACCACATATCATGTGAGCAATATTGTATGTAAACGAGTCAAGGTTATCGATAAGCAGTACAGAATCTCGTTTGAATTCTTCAGTATGGATGATGTTTGAAGTCGGATTTGATATCAAATCACCTTCAATTGGAAGAGAATGAACAGAGAGATCTCCCCGCGGAATGGAAAGTCGGTCATCATCCATCCAACCACAAGATCTCAATAACGCGTTTGCCTTCCATTTAGCTTCAGCCACTTCTGATTTTGGATTTGATTCAATCGTAATCCCTCCTCCTGCTGTGACTTTTGCATTCCATCCATTCACATCCTTTTTCAATTCTGCAGTTCGAATCATAATGTTCCAAGAAGACATGTCTGTTGTTGTCTCAAACCATCCCAATGATCCTGTCCAGAATGATCTCGGTTGTTTTTCTAATTCATCAATTGCAGCACAGACCACAGTTCTAGGACAACCAGTAATCGAGCCACCGGGAAAAACTGCTTGAAAAGCATCAAATGCATCAAGACCGTCTTTCATTTGTCCTTGAACTCGAGTTACAAGATGCTGAACCTCAGCATATGTTTCGACATCAAATCTTTCAATCCAGATCTGGTTCGGTTTTGCAATTCCTCCAACATCGTTGCGCATAAGGTCGACAAGCATTCTGTGTTCTGCACGTTCTTTGCGATCCGAAATCATATCCTCACGCAACAGTAATTCCTCTGCAAGTGATGCACCTCTAGGGCGTGTTCCTTTGATTGGAGCAGTTGTTATGACATTTCCTTTCGTAGAAAGAAGAGATTCAGGAGATGCGCATATGAGTGCTAAATCTTCGTCCTTGACATGAACAAAACCAGAGAATGGCGCAGGATTTGAAGAGACGGAATGGCACAGAATATTCCACGGTTCAGATGCAACAGCCCCCTCCCAAGTTCTTCCATAGTTGAGTTGATACAACTGCCCGTCTTTGATGGCTGAATGTATTGTTCCAACAATTTGCTCATGTTCTTCGTCGGTGCAATTTGAAACTGGAAAATGAGATGCCTTTACTGATGGAACAATTTCAACCGTTTCATGATTTGAAAGAGATGCAATTACCAAATCCCTCCAGTGTTCATCTGTTGAATAGGGCTTCATCACATCAGTCTCTTTGCAATGAACAACACATTTGTCAATTCTCCATAAAATGGAAAGAAGGTCGTTCTCTTCTGGCAGGTGTTGTAATCCAATAGGTTGTGTCCATTGGACCAAATCATACGAGAAGGCACCAGTCCAAAATGGACCTGAGATAGGAACTGTAGATAGACGCTGATCGAATGCATCATGCTCTTTTGGACAAAAGTATCGAAGGATTTCAGATATTGTACTTGAAGAAAATACTTCTTCTATTACCCACGAATGCCCATTCCATTGTTGCAATTCAGCGGTTAATGTCGACGATTCAGTTAATTTGATTTCACCACTCAATGGAGAATGAGGGGGCATTGGAGGGGTTGTTTCTCTTGAAGGCTGCCGAATAATAATTCGAGTTGTACTGGGTCCACAGAGAAGAGAAAATGTAGCAAGGTGGCTTTTTGGGCCTGAAGAAAGCAACATCATTTCATCAGGAGAGCCAAATTCAGCAGCATCTTCTCCGAGCAATCCTTGAGATTGCAATGAATTCCGTAAAGAAAGAAGAGGCTCGATTCACTTCACCCCCGTCCATGAGGAAGCATCATCTTCGAGACGTGATATTGCATTTCTGCACAAATCTGTCAACCGTGTAGTCCCATCTCCAATTTCTTCGCCATCAATCGATTCAATTGTTGAGGCGCCAAGTCCACTCCCTAGCACAACACATTCGATACAACGCGCAACCATACGCTCGTTGAGTTTCCCTTTTTGAACAGGGAATCCAGAGGATTTTAGTTTTGGTAAAATTGAATGCAGTGTAATTCCATCAACCGCCTGGGTAGATGAAGTGTACCAAACAGTCCCATCTTCATCGAGTAAAATTGGTGAGCCCCGATCGCCATCAATAAGGGCGAATTCATGAACAAATAATGCAACATCAACGCCAGAGTCTTCCGCTTGTTGTTTCGCTTGATAATACGCATCCCACGCTGCGTGTTTTGTTCCAGCGATTCGCTTAGGCCATATTTTTGCAGAGACTGTAATCGCATCACATGCCTCGTTTCTTGTTGCATATGCTCGGTTGGAGATATTCCATTCACCCTCAGAGGTATATTCAATCCGTACCAGCCCCTCTTCGAATTCAGATTCCATTGTCATAACTTGACTCAGGACATTCTCTTTCCATTTCCTCGGTAAGTCGATTTTAAGTTTTTCAGCATGTTCTTGAAAACGAACTGAATGCAGATCAAAGAGAAACAATCCTCGCTCTTTTGAATACCTGAGAGTTGTAAAAACAGCGGAACGGGGAGGTCGCTGCATACTGCTCACACCATGACCTGTCATTCCTATGACTTGAGCATCACGGTATCAAAGGAGATCGTCCAAGAAAGAGGTATCAATACCTGGACTCGAGGAGTTTTGCTTGGTCCCAATATCCATATCACTCAGCAAATCATTGTCAATAGGCGCTCTTACAGGGTTCATCACTGGCCTTGGGGCAATGTACTCTTGTCGATCAAGCGGTTGATTTTGGATGCGATCTGCAGCTTGGAAGAGAGAACCAGTTTCGACAGGAGGCGGTGGCGGTACACTTGCATCCGGCGGTGAATTCCATGCATCATCTTCTCCAAGACCCCAAGTAGCAGTTTGAATTTCCCACTGCTTATCTTTCTGAGACTTCTTTCCACGGCCACGTACAATTGCTACGAGTAGAATCAACGAGACAAAGACAAGTCCTGCAGCAAGCAGGTTTGGCGTTGTAAGGAGAGATTGGAAGTCTGTTCCATCATTTGAATCATCACCGTCTACAACTCCATTTTCAACTGCATTAATCATCAAAGCATCTACAGATTGTCGGACTTGATTGTCATCAAATGTCGTAACAGAAACGTACCAAGCAGATTTGTTGTTTAGTTCAGTAAAGACAGTTGAGGTGATGACGAATGAGTTCGCTGTTAGTGTTTCTCCAACAAATGTAGCATCAGAGATGTCCATGAAATCTTCATCTGAGATATGGATTTGATATCCTTCAACACCGAAATCATTAGTGTCATTCCATGTTACCAAGATATCTGTTTCTGCAACCCATGCTAAGGTGATTCCATCGATTGTTGGGAGATAATTACCCGGATCGGTAATTCCATCGTCAACAGATTGTGATGAAACAACAGTCAGATCGGTCTTGTATGCATTAGCAGATGAATCGACAGCAACGACAGCAACCCATGTTTCCAGTCCTGGAAGTACAGGGACATCGCCAGCAATAATCGTTAGAATAAGTGGGAACTCTGGAAGTCTATCAAGAGTCATAATTGGGGCGTTTGGCCCATCAGATCCAACTCCGACGCTTGTGAATGACCATGAAGCAGCATAGACTTCGTACTGGTAGATATCACTTGCAGTGGAAAGACCGAATTCAAGATCGAGAGCCGAGCCATCATCCATAGGACGGTCGCTGAGTACAACCTCATCAAGGCGTGGAGGTGGCGTGGTATCTTCCAAGTTGTTGATTGGAATAACGCTCGCTGATAACAACGAATCAACATAGACGTTTCCTTGCAAATCATGCACAGTAACGGTTACGAAGAGTTCAATTCCAGGTTGAATCAATTGCGGCGCATCTGCTGATGAGAATTCGTTTGTTTGCGAATCATCTCCGTATAATGCAGTATTCAATGTTAATTCAATTGGATTCTTGTCTTCGTCAATCCATTGTTTGTCGATAGAGATACAGCCACAGGTTGCAGGGTCGTCGCCAAAGGCATTCCACAGGTAAGAAATATCATCCACAGGCTTGTCGGCTGCCCAGACGATGTAATGGCTGAAATCATCAGCTGAAGAAATTGACCAAACAACATCGATTGCAGTTCCGTCATCATTCGCATGGTCGAATGCTTGAATATTTTCAATTCGTGAAGGAGGCATAGCGGCTCCATCTGAATTGTCAAGCGGTGTTGCTTGAACGATGGTCACATCGTTTAATTCAGCGTTCAACCATGTATCATATGCGACGACACCTATGTAATATTCAAGGCCGTTAACAAGAGGTAAATCGTCCAGTTGCGATACAATCGTTGTGTTTTCTTGACATGAATTGACAACTGTTGCTGCTGAGAATCCAGCGACTGAAGTAGGAGGTGTTACGAAGACAACACCTGTAATCATGTAGACTGTGTAGAAAGCACAATCCTCAGCAAGGCTCGCATCCCATCCGATAGTGATTCTTCCACCTTCGTCTTCAGGTGTATCTATTGCCCAGACATTTTCGAGTTTAGCAGGAGCGAGCCCATCATCGATTCCACCAGTTGGCACGACTGGGCCAATGATCGTCGCATTCATGATGTCTTCTTGTCCACTGATGTCAACGCAAGTGAATCCGAGCCAGTATGGCTTACCAGCATCAAGATTGAGAATAGTTAGGTTTCCTTCTGTAGGCATTACAGTGTAAGCAACAGACAACCCTAGGATATCGTTCATGGCTTGTGTTGATGTGTAGATTCGAGTTTCGAGAAGATCAAGTGCTGAACATCGGGCCCATTCAGTTTCCAAGTCCCCTTCTACGCCACCATCAAGTGGTTGAGCAGTAGCCCATTCCGGTGGAGTCGGTACTTCGTTACTGGTTGTAACTGGCCCAACAATTTGACTCGGTAATCCGAAGCGTCCGTTATCGTATTCCACGATTACAAGGGCATAATATTCAACGCCATCAACCAGAGGTACGCCGTTGGCTGTTGTTACGTCAACTTTGAGTCTGCTGTGAAGTGATTCCGTTTTGTCGATAATCCTCCCAGCAAGATCGATATCGGTTGGCAGGGAGCCCCACGGGCCTTCATTAAGATAAACGAGGTATCGATTAAAATCTGGATCGTGAACAAGAGACCATTCGACGGTTAATGCTCCACCGCCATCATCAGGACGGTCGTAAATATCTGCGATTTCGACAGGCGTATCCTTGCGTATCCAATCATAGATGAGTCGAACTTCGATTGTTCCGTTGCTTGGTGCTACGAGTTTAATCGGAACAATACGTGTTCCGTTGATTAACTGACCATTATTGATGGCCAATTGGAGGCTGTTTTCAACGCCAGTTGTGTTATCAAGTTCCAGTACAGCATCATACCTGAGTGTACTCGATTGAGCCCATACTGCTGCGTTTGAGACCGGAGATGTCATCACGAGTGGAACAGTTTGGAACATGAGCCCGTGTACGCCTGCTGTTCCAACTGAACTGTTGAGGGTTACAGGATTGTCTTGAGTAACAAGGTCGATTTGAAGTCCTGGATGAGTCATATCAGTGATTTCCATGTATTTCGAATCAAAACCGATGTTAAGCGGATCAGCATATCGTACGCTAATCGCTTCCATTTCGTTAAATGCAGTAGCTGGCGTCCATCCTCTCAAACCATCAAATGTAGCCAGCCAGAACCCATTTGCTCCGACTGCAACATTGCTTGGATTTTGTATAAACGCAGATTTCAGCATTGAATGTGTACTTGTTTGTGCTTCGAGAATGGCCATTCCAGACGTTCCCATAACCATCAAATGCGTACCGTCACTATCCATTCGATAGATTGGCCATGAAGGGAGATCGGAACTTGCGAGACCATCTTCAAACTCTTCGGTTAATCCGTTGTAATGGACCAATGGGCCAACATCTGTGGCGATGTGAAGACCAGCATAATCAGACGCTACAGAGGTGATGTAATTGGAAGGGAGTTGATCAAAGCGATGTGTAGCAGCAACAGAGTTTGATGATGTATCGATGACTGAAAGACCAGGGCGTTCGGATCCTGCTCCATCATGACCGAGAATCAACCATGTTCCCATTTGACTGGTCGTGTAGGTTTCAATGGACCATACTGAATTTCCAAGTAAACCATCAGCGGTCGTGTTCGTGCTCATTGCACCGGTTGTAGGGATGTACTGAGTAAGGCCTGCTGGACTTGCAATGTAGAGTGTGTTTGAGATATATCTGATATCTTCTATATTGGACGTTGGTAGCCCATCTGATGCTGTGAGGGGGTTATCCCAGTCATTTGTTGTTAGATTCCAACGGCCGATTCCGTTTTGTGTTGCAATGTAGACATGAGAATTTGAAAAGGCAAACCCTTGAATATTGTCTGAAGGAAGCCCGGAAAGAAGTTGGCCACTGGTGAATTGTTGTGTTGTAATATCAAACATCTGAACACCAGCAGCAGTTGAGAACGTGCCGAGTAATCCGACGAAGAGTGTTGATACGCTGCCTGATTGGTGCAATGCAATACCATCCTGACTGTTGTGGATTGCTCCACTCTTCCTTTGCAATACGTTCGTAGTCGTATCGAGCGTATACATTCCACCAGTTTGAGTCGTGATGTAGATCATTGTCCCTTCCATGAGCATAGAATTGACTTGATTATTGAAGGAAAGAGACCAACCTTCATTCCAATCGATTCCTCCACTGGAGTTGAATGTCCCCTGAAGAATACCGCCTGAACCAGCACCAGGATTGTTTCCGACTACGGTAACCGAGTATGTAGAAACCCATATTCGGGATCCGTCGCTGACCATTGCTTCGATGTTTCCGCTGACTAAGGCAGGTAGTTCGAATTCTGTATTCAATCCAGTGGAACTGAGTGCGTCAACGTGAGAGTAACCGCTTGCTCCTCCCGCTTGCCCAATGAGCCATTCATTTCCACTGTATTTGATCGAGGTAACTGCAGTCCCTACGGATTGTACACTAGCTTGTCCAGAAATCGGTCCAAGTGTTGAGATTACTGCAAAGCCTCCGTTATCGTCATATCCAATCAATAACTTTCCATCTGCATAACTGAATGCATCAAGCCATACAGGGTCTGTAGGAATTCCATTTCCGTTGGATGTGATCTCAGCAATCCATGCTGATTGTGCAGTATCGTATTTCGAAATTGGTAGGTTATCATCATCGTAGCCGACGTAGAGTGTATCAGATGGATCGCAAGCAACTGCAGCCACTCGCCCACTCTTGAGAACAGAGGTGGTAAATGAGCCTACAGCAGTTGTGTTTGCAAGATCGATGTATGTAACGCCGCCATTGTTGTTGAATAAACCAACATAGAGGTAAGAGCCACAGGTGTTCATTGAGATTGGATATCCATTTGGAATCCCATTTTGACCAGTGGTGTAGGTTGTCCATGTACCAGATGAATCGAGTTGGCCGATTGTACCTCGTTGGAATCCACCCCAGCCTGCAAAGCTTGCTGAACCTACAACTAACGTACTTCCATCTGTCCAGAGTTCACCAATCCAGTCCCCCATTGCATTGGGTAGACCATTGCCTGGTGTCCATGCAGCCTCCCATTGGAAGGAAGATTCGTTGAATCGCTCAACACCGTCTTCAGTGGCAAACAGAATCAGGCCATCGTATTCGATAATCTCACGAACTGGGAAAGAAAGTGTATCCCATGAGCCTAGTTTTGTTCCGCTTGGGCTGTAGACTTCAAGACCTATTTCTCCCCAAGAAATCCATGTGTGCCCGGTTGATGAGTTGAATGCTGTAACCCGGTCCACTGCGCCTTCAGGCAAAACCGATGTATTCCAAGTCTGCGAAACTAAATCGTACTGGGCGATTCCCCCGCTTCCTTCTTGATTCCACCATTGTCCAGATACAACACTTGCAAGAAGTGTGTCCCCAACAATGGTCATGCCGACCATATCGCCACCATTCTCGTTGACTTCAGAACCTGCATCAAGCGGTGTAATAGCAGTGAAGTTTCCTACGTCAATACCGTAGACACTATCGCTTGAAACTCCTTGATGGTAATACATTGTGTATCCGTACATTGTCAGATCATATGGGTCTCCATTGCCAACGTAAAGGCTGTTTGAGGTTTCGATATCGTAAGCTTCGGCACCCGTTGTTGTGTTGATCAATTGGAAACCGTCTTCTCCACCAATCCAAATATAGCCAGGTCTGATGTCTTCAATCATGCCAGTAACGAATTCGTTTCCATCATCAAGAACGTTATCCTCAGTCCAAGTTGTCAGCCACTGACTGTTTGCAATGTCCCATCGAGCGACACCTACTCCGTTGAGTCCAATGTAGGCAATGTCGTCGATAATCTCTACGATTGCGTTATCTGTGGAGGATCCAGCATCCCATTCTCCAACAACGCTGAAGGATGATTTTTCGATGAGTCCTACGCCAGAGAAGGTTCCTCCAAAGACAGTGGTGCTGTTGACGCCGACAGCGTATGTAGCCCAGTTTGGCATGCCATCATAGACGTTGAGACAATCAGCAATGTTCCCAGATAAGTCGTATTTGCATACGCCGATATTCGTTCCAGACCACATTGCATTTCCATCGAGCACGTAATCGAAATGTTGCGAAGGTCGCTTTGTCCAGTCGCTGCGTGGTCCGATTGTTGTTTCGCTAACGGAGAAGCCATCCCAAATGTATCCTGCAATATTTGTTCCAATCCACAAATCGTTACCACTCACCTCAAGGGCGTAAATAGTATTTGTTTGCATGTTCGTTGTATCGGAATTAAGAGGTGTCAAAATCTCTCCAGTAAGAAGATTTTTTCGAGCAACACCGTATCCAGACAAGCCCATATGAACAATGTCTCCGATGACTGCCACAGGAGCATTGTCAACACCGTTAACGCCGGTTGAGCCCCAAGGAGCAAGGAACGTATCGTTGCTAATTTCGTATCGAAGAAGACCATTGGTTGTAGCGACATAGCATATGCCTGCGTAAATTGCGACTTCTCCCGAGAGTGCAATGTCGGTTTGGAGTAAGGTTGCTGAACCAACAGCAGTCGAATCGACATCTATTCTGTAAAGTGCACCCACTTGAGCGGAGATGATCTTGCAACCCTGAACACTACCACAGTCTCCTTCCGCATCAATTCCCAAGACTTCGGGCTGTGGAGTATCTGTGCCTGCGGGTATGTTTGCCCGAATTGTCCCGTTTTCAATGAGGAAAATCCCATCATTTTCGGTTCCGGCGAGAATAGTATTTCCTGCTATAGCAAGCGTTGTGACACGATCTCCTGTATTGATAGAAGTCAGCCATAGAGAGTTCACTACATCGAATCTGTCCACACTTTCGGAGTCAAATCCGGCAATATAGAGGATTCCATCATACTCCAGAGCATCGGACATTTCAGAACTTGACGGGCCGCTTGCGATGACAATTTCCCGTTGCATTGTGCTTTGCATAGTTGCATCGACGAGAACAAGGCGACTGCCGTCGGTCATAGCATGCATCATCGAGGATGGAGCACGAGCGCCGCCTGTTGACCATGGCATCATCATGCTTGACGCAGTCTCTGTAAGGTTCATTTGGCTCAAATCAATCGAAGTGCCGAAAACACCTGTTGAAAGATCGTAGCGATGGAGTTGGTCTCCACTCATGATGTGAAGTGTGTCTTGATATGCTTGTGCGCCGGAAACGGTATTCGAAGCGAGCCAGTTTGCATCATTCCATGTCGCAAGCCAGAACCCTGAATTCCAATTGAACCGTGCAAGGCCGTTGTCTGGAGATGAGAAAAGAAGTTGATTGCCAGCAGATGTGATTTCTGTAATTGTATTGCTGTGGAGAACATTGCCCGAGTTCCAAGAAGATAATGCTTGATTGGTCGATAAATCGAATCTGTCTACACCGTTATCGGTTGCTAAGTAGAGGATGTTGTTCTCTTCGTGTATATCGTTGACGACGCTTGCAGTTGAAGGTGAAAGTAGAAGATTCCAACTTGATGAGAACTCGTACAAATCCCCGTCTGTATTTGCTGCATAGATGCCCGAATTAAGGACTTCAAAAGCCCCGATATCTCCAGCAGGGAACGATGGCAAACCAGTGCCTACAGTCCCATCCACCGCCGAAATCATCCTAAATTCTGAAGGTTGTTCAAACGCAACGTGAAGATTGCCGTTCGGGCCGATGGCTATGTCTGATATTGATCCGAGTGAAGATTCAGCCTCGAGCTGGTTAAAGTCATAGAAATCAATGATTGCTGGATTGTTCGTAGCATCGAATACAAGAACCGTTTCACCGGTTGCTAGATACAGTTGTCCATCAACAGGATGCTGTGCATATGAAGTGATTGGGATTGTTATCGGTGTGAACGAAGTTAGTGGGTCGACTGGAGCAAGTGCTTCGAATGCGAGTTCAGTAATCGTCGCCTGTGAGGGGAGGGTCCATCCTGCTCCACTTGCGCTGTTTGGAGAGAGCCTGTCTGAATATGGATTTGCACCATCAAATGAGTCTGAAGCGCCGAGGATTCCCAATCCTCTCCAATCGAAGAGATTGACGCCGATGTCGTTGGCAACGAGAAGTGGTTGATCAATCATCAAACCATCAGATCCATTGACGTGGATCTGGAGTGATGCGTTAGAGATTTCTGCACCAGGAGCGAACTCAAGTATCCATTCAGCAGTTGCTTGACTGCTGAGGATTGGGTCTGAACCAATCGTAGCATTGAGTTGAACCCACCCCGTATCATTACTGCCGGAAAGAGGCCACGAAATGACATCTTGTGTTTCATGAGCAGATGCCATAGGAACAGCGGCAAGTGCCAGAGACCACGATGATAGTAACATCAATGCAGTCAGAAACATCGCTCGTCGCGAACGAGATGATTCCGTGTAGGCTTCGCTCATGGTTACGAATGCGTTCTTTTCACTATTTGAATGCGGTGTTGGTTTGATAGAACAACGCTTCACTCTAAATCGGAGAGTTCGCCATCTTTTTGCACCTGTAACAATCGAATAGTGGACGTCCTGCCACTGATTGCTTGAGGAGAGCCAGAAATCGCAACAATCTTCTCATTAGGTCTAATTTTTTTCTGCTCATACAATAATCGAACAGCCTCTGCAACCGTCGATCTCGCCCTTGTTTTTTCCTCGACAAGTAATCCTTCAACACCAGGCAGGATGGTCGTTCGACGAGCAGCACGAATCCGATTAGTCATTGCATAAATTGGAATTCGTGGACGATATGCTGCCATTAATCGAGCGGCATTTCCGTGTTCTGTTGCAACAATGAGATGGTTTGCCTTCGTCTCTCTTGCTATATCCACAGCAGCACCAGCGATGACTCGTGTGGAAACATAGGCTGCTAAGGCAGGTGGTTCAGGAAGATCTGCTGTTGAAGCATCAACTGTTTCAGCAATGCGTGCCATTGTTTCAACTGCTTTTACAGGATGTTGGCCTCCAGCGGTTTCTCCAGAGAGCATCACAGCGCTGACGTGCTGACGTATGGCTGTTGCAACATCAGTCACTTCAGCACGAGTGGGTCGAGCATGATTGACCATACTTTCGAGCATTTGGGTTGCGACAACAACAGGCGTCCCTCTTTCGAGGCACGCTGAGACGATTCTTTCCTGGGCCGCGGGAACTTCTTCAAGTGGTATTTCAACACCTAAATCTCCTCTTGCAACCATGACCACATCAGCAGCCTCTACGATTTCGTTCAACTTTTCGAGAGCCGCAGGATGTTCGATTTTGGCAACAATCCACGTGTGTACCCCGGCCTTCTTGATGCGTTCCCGTGCAGGTGTGAGATCACTTGCGCTACGCACGTATGATACAGCAATAAAATCAACATTTTGCGAGAGCGCATGCTCTAGGCAATCGAGATCATGTGGGCCAACAGCAGGGAGTTTGACCAATGTCCTTGGAACATTTATCCCCTTTCTTTCGGTTAGAATCCCCCCATCCTCAACACGGCATCGGACAACTTCTCCAATGTGTTCAGGAGCAGAAAGGACTTCTAATCGAATCAAGCCATCTGATAAAAGAACTGGATCACCTACGAGTAAATCTTTCGACAAGCCATCCCATTCAACTGGCAGTGTTTTCACGGGTTCGCCGAGAATGGTATTGGCTTGTGTGGGTAAGCCATTTGAGACGCCACAATGAAGGTCAACAAGTTCACCTCTTTCCAAGACAACTTCACCTTCAAACGTTCCAAGCCGTAGTTTTGGTCCGGGGAGATCAGCCAGAAGTCCGACATATTTCCCAGCACCTGTTTCCGCTGAACGGATGTTTTGAATCGTTTGCTCCTTGCCCTCGAAATCGCCATGAGAATAATTGAGACGAGCAATATCCATGCCTCCTTCAATCATCTGTTTTAGTGTCTCAACGCCGTTGCTGGCTGGGCCGATTGTTGCGATGATTCTCGAACGCATGTCTTCTCCTCAAACCTCAACAAGAGCAAGCAACCCATAGTCCTTACAATCACTGGTTCAGAAAAACGAGTTACAGAAACCCTCCTTCGAGACCAATCAAGGAACAATGCTCAAACCATTGATGCTACCAAGAGAGGTTTAGGGGATAGAAACATGAAGAAAAAAAGAGACGAAATTCTCCGCCGTGAAACCCTTGAGTATCACGAAAAAGAACCGCGTGGAAAAATCAAGGTGGTGCCAACAAAACCACACGCTACAGCACACGAACTTTCACTTGCTTATTCTCCAGGAGTAGCTTACCCCTGTCTCGAAATAGCCAAAAGGCCAGAGGATGCATATCGCTATACATCCAAAGGAAATTTGGTTGCCGTTATTTCAAACGGAACCGCTGTGTTGGGTCTCGGAAATATTGGTGCCTTGGCCAGTAAACCGGTCATGGAAGGAAAAGGCCTTCTTCTGAAGACATTCGCAGATATTGATGTGTTCGATATTGAGGTTGATACGACAGATCCCGAGGAGTTTATTTCGACAGTGGTTAACATTTCCAAAACATTCGGAGGAATCAATCTTGAAGATATTAAGGCGCCAGAATGTTTTGAGATTGAACGTAGAATTGCAGAGGCAACCGACATCCCGGTCATGCATGATGATCAACATGGCACAGCTATTATTTCCGGTGCCGCTTTATTGAATGCAGCAGAATTACAAGGAAAGGAACTAGATGCAATCAATGTCGTTGTCCTTGGTGCAGGCGCATCTGCTTTTGCTTGTGCAGAGCATTATGTCGCTCTAGGGGTAAAGCGTTCGAATATCAAGATGGTTGATTCTCAAGGAATCATTACCACCAATCGACTTAACAAGGGAGAAATCAATGAATACAAGGCGAAATTTGCTATCGACTGTCCAGATGGTCCACTTGCTGAAGCCATGATAGGCGCTGACGTCCTTCTTGGCCTTTCGAAAGGAGGACTCGTTTCCAAAGAAATGATTGCTTCGATGGCAGCGAATCCAATTGTCTTCGCACTTGCAAATCCGACTCCGGAGATTCTACCAGAGGAGATCCTTGAAGTTCGTACTGATGCTATTATTGCAACGGGTCGTTCTGATTATGCGAATCAAGTCAACAACGTCCTCGGTTTCCCTTACATCTTCCGAGGTGCTCTTGACGTGCGGGCAAGAGATATCACTCAAAACATGAAAATGGCTGCAACACGTGCACTTGCAGCATTGGCAAAAGAACCCGTTCCAGATTACATTTCAACAGCCTATGATGGCGCAACAATGGAATATGGTCCAGAATACATCATCCCCAAACCATTCGATCGCCGTGTATTGATTTGGGAAGCATCTGCAGTAGCACAAGCTGCTGTTGACGAAGGAATTACTTCCGTAACCAAAGAAGAATTCTCACTCCAAGGCTACAGAGAATCACTCGAAGCACGATTGGGAATGACGTACTCAATTATGCGTAGCGTCATCAATCAGGTTCGTCGAAGAAACAAGCGAATTGTCTTCCCAGAAGGAGACAATGAGAAAGTTATCCGAGCTGCTGCTCAACTGGTTGAACAAAAGATATGCAAACCAATTTTACTTGGCCCTAAAGATCGAATCGCCCGTATGATGGAAGAAATGCATTTTGATTTCGAATACGAAGTCTTTGATCCTCGGACAGATGAACGACGAAAGGGAGTCTATGCAGATAAGTTGTTCAAGCGAAGAGAACGTAAGGGCGCCACAAGAGTTGATGCCGCACGTCTTCTCAAGAGCCGTCCATATTTTGCAAGTCAAATGGTTGAATCAGGAGACGCTGATGGATTCGTTGGAGGTGTAAGTCGAAATTACAGCGATGTTCTGCGTCCAGTTTTGGAAACAATTGGTCCTTCAGATGACGCCCATTGCTTGATCGGTTGCTATATGGTAACCATCAAGGGACGACTTCTTTTCCTTGCTGATGCAACCGTGAACGTTTATCCTGATAGCCGCACACTTGCAGAAATTGCTGTTCAAACTGCGAAAGTTGCACGTAGATTCGGTGTAAGTCCAAAGGTTGCCATGCTCTCGTTCTCAAACTTTGGAAGCACCCGTGCTCAGAGAAGTGATCGTATTGAGGAAGCGGTTGAGATGGCAAGAATTCTCGATCCTACACTCGTCATCGATGGGCCAATGCAAGCCGATACAGCACTCGATCCAACCGTTCAACAAGAATACCCATTCATGGAATTTACAGGTCCAGCTAACATTCTGGTTCTTCCGAATCTTGCTTCAGCAAATATCGTTTACAAAATGCTTGAACAACTCGCTGATGCTGAAATGACAGGGCCTATTCTTGAAGGAATGAAGAATCCAGTTCAACTTGTAGCACGCCAAGATGGGGTTCGTCACATTGTTAACATGACTGCAATTTGTGTTGCTGATGCTATGCGTAAGGATTCTTACTGGGAAACACTCGCAAGCGAGTCTTCTGAATCTTGAATAACTCCTTCTTCAAAAGAGATGGTTGGTCTTCTCGGCCTCCATATTGCCCCTGTTACAAAACCAGCAACAAGTCCTCCAAACAGAAGATTGGGCCAGCCATCGAGCGCATACGTGTCAAAACCACGCAGAATCGGTATCAAAAAAGAGGGAATAATTCCAAGCAACGTTGTCCACAAAACTTCTGTTCTAAAATTGCCCCAAGAATCCGCTGTTTTAGGAACTCTTCTCGCTGGAGATTCTCGTACAGGAGATATGACAAACCGTACTACTGTATTGGTGAGTGATCGGTCAACAGGAATATTTGTGGTTGCAAAAACGCCCTTCCTTTTTGGATGCATTTCTACGGCTAATCGATGGTATTGCAACGGGCCAGTGGTTTCAATTGGGCGCACTCGCCCGTCCATCATTGCACCCCGGTGATTTGCAGCGGCAGCATCACCTAATATTTCGACGACCCCCGAATCAAGATGAATGTCATCTCGTGCATGACGCCATTCTGGGAAAGAGGGCGGGCGCACTTCCCATTCACCGGGTAAGGATTCGAAGTCGAGTTGTTGTTCAATTTGTTTGCGAATGGCTTCTATCTCGCTTCCGATGAGGCCAACCATTGGTTCTGCGGAACCTTCAATGTCATCATTTTCTCCAAGTAAACGTGCGACTTGGCTTCTTGTAATAGGATTTTCAAGAATGTAATAATTAGGTAGTTGAACCTCATATCGAGGTCTTTGGCTTGCATAAATCCAACCACCTTTGTCACTTCCTAAGAACGAACTACCTTGCGAAATAGGCTTGAAATCAAGTTCATTCACAGAGATGATTTCCAAACGATCACTTCAGTTGAGATGTTGTTCCATTTTACGATACCAGACCATTCCATTTTCATGTTCTTCTAGAAGTTTGAATTGCTTGAATGGCGAAACCGAGCGCATGTAGC
>CAXAHE010000014.1:0-27486 GCA_963968475.1 uncultured Candidatus Poseidoniales archaeon
TTCCTTTGGTTGTTCATCTTCTGGGAATTAATGGGTCTCTGTTCCTATCTCCTCATCGGATTCTATTACGAACGCCCAAGTGCAGCATATGCAGCAAAGAAGGCTTTCCTTACCACCCGTGTCGGTGACGTTTTCCTCGTCATTGGATTGGTTATGCTTTGGAATATGTTTGGTTCCCTCGACTACTCAGTTGTCTTCAACCAAGACAACATTGCAGCAGTTGATGCAGGCGAATTACAAATGGCGCTTGGAATGATGTTCATTGGTGCAGTTGGTAAATCCGCTCAATTCCCACTCCACGTTTGGCTTCCAGACGCTATGGAAGGGCCAACGCCAGTTTCCGCTCTTATTCACGCAGCAACAATGGTCAACGCAGGATTGTATCTGGTTGCCCGTATGTTCCCGTTCTTCGGAGCTCCTGCAATGGCCGGAGAACTGGTCGATCTCGCATTCATTATCGCAGCAATCGGTGGTATTACCGCAGTCATGGCTGCTGCAATCGCCTTTGTCCAAGATGATTTGAAGAAAGTACTCGCGTATTCTACGATGAGTCAACTCGCATACATCTTCACTGGACTTGGTGCAGCACTCTGGCTTGCAAACACGCCGGGTATGGAAACATATGCTATCATCGCCTTTGGAGCTGCCCTGTTCCATCTTTTCAACCACGCAATGGCAAAAGGAATGCTCTTCATGGCAAGTGGTTCAGTTATTCACGAAATGCATCATGCACATCACGATGTACATCACCATGACGACCATGGAGACGACCATCATGACGACCATGAAGATGAGTTCGATGCTCAATCAATGTCCAACATGGGCGGTCTTGCGTCCAAGATGCCAATTACTGCTACAGCAATGCTCGTAGGTTCAGCTTCTATCATGGGTCTGCCACTGATTGGTGGATTCTGGTCGAAAGAAGGCATCATTGCAAACGCTTGGAGAGTTGCTCTCGAAGATCCACGATTCTTCCTACCTGCTTTCTGTGTCCTTCTTGGTGCAGCAATGACTGGTTTCTATATGTCGAGAATGTGGCTCAAGACCTTTGCAGGAAAACCAAAGACAGAGGTTGCAGAACACGTTCATGAACAAACACCATGGATTCCTATTCCTTTGGTAACATTGACGTTTGTTACACTCTCAAGCGTTATTCTTGCGGGAATGATGTTTACCCATTGGTCAAGTGATAGCGGCTATGCGTTCTTCAGTGAAAAGGGATTAATCGACGGTCTCATTTACGAATTTGAACACGTCTTCCTCAACTCCGATGCGTTCTACTTCGTTCTGACCTATGTTGCAATCTTCATAGGAGCTATCGTCGGACCTGGTCTTGCAATGGCTTTGTATGGTGGAGCACTCAAAGAAGGCGAGAAAGCCAAGGGATGGATGCAACCAATCATCAATCTCTCTGCTCGTGTAAACGAGAAGCGTGGTTTCGATAACAGCGCTTGGGCTGAATCAGGTCTTTCAGTTGCACTCAAGGAACGTCTTTACTTCGACAAGTGGTACGATACTGCAATGCTCAAAATTGTTGCTGGATTTGCAGTCCTCAGCGCAACCTTCGATCGCAAGGTCATCGATGGAACAATCAAGACCATCGAACGTTCATCACAGAAGATTTCTCTCAGCGTTCGTAAACTTACAACAGGTTCTGCCCGTGATTACATCATGATGGCGGCATTAGGCGTCCTTGTCATCTATGCAATGTTGGAGGTGATGATTTGAAGATGGATTACCTCTCTCTCTTGGTCGTTCTGCCAATTATGGCAAGTATCTTCCTTCTGATTTTGACTTCGCGCCTTTCAGCAGAGTCACGAAGAAAGTTTGATTCCTCGATTCGAATGGCGAGTCTTGGAATTACACTGGCAATGTTCGCGATTGCAATGCTCATGTTCCTCGGTCAGATTGGTGACGTTGATTGGAAGGGTATTGCTTTCAATAACTATGAATTCAAAGAATCGTATGTTTGGATTGAACCGCTTGGAATTGAATGGAGTGTCGGTGTCGACGGTCTGTCCTTCCCTATGGTTTGGCTGACGACGCTTCTTTTACCAATTACGATCATCGCAACATGGAACGAAAAGGCAGGAGCAACCTACTTCCCACTCATCCTCATGATGGGTGGCGCACTCATCGGTGTCTTTGTTGCACTCGACCTATTCATGTTCTACGTGTTCTGGGAACTGACACTGATTCCAATGTTCTTCCTTATTCTCAAGTGGGGCGGAAAGGACAGAAAGTATGCTGCTCAGAAGTTCTTCATCTACACTTTCACAGCATCCGTTGTCATGCTTCTTGGTTTGTTCACCATGTATTTCCTCATGGATACACAAACCTTCTCGATGGTAGATATGGTTACTGAAGCGAATGGAGCAAACGGCAACGGTGTCTGGCTTGGACTGGAAGTTCAGAAAGCACTGTTCATTATGCTCATGCTTGGATTCCTTGTGAAACTCCCTGCTGCACCATTCCACACTTGGCTGCCCGATGCTCACGTACAGGCGCCTACAGGTGGTTCAATGCTGCTTGCTGGTGTTATGCTGAAGATGGGTGCTTACGGAATGTTCAGACTTCCAATCTCTCTCTTCCCGCATGCGCTTGAAGAATTTAGATTCATCATTATGATCATCGGTTTAATCTCCTTAGTATGGGGTGCAATCGTTTGTCTTGGACAAACAAATCTCAAGAAGATGGTAGCTTATTCTTCTGTTTCACACATGGGTATCATTCTACTCGGTATTGCAAGCATGCAACCTCTTGGATGGGCTGCAGCTCTCTTCATGATGTTCGCTCACGGAATCATCAGCCCGATGCTCTTCGCAGTTTGTGGTGCATTCAAGCATCATTATCACAGCATGGAAATCGGTGCGATGCGTGGAATGGCAAAACATTCTCCTTGGCTTGCAACGAGCATGATGTTTGGATGGATGGCTTCTCTTGGTCTTCCACTCCTTGCTGGATTCGTTGCCGAATTGATGCTCATGGTGGCCTACTGGCATGCCTATGGCTGGTGGATTCTCCTGCCTGGTCTTGTTCTTGCTCTTACTGCAGGATACTACCTCTGGTCGATGCAACGAACCATCTTCGAAGGTGGAGATGAGACTCAACCTCCAGAAAGTCTGCATGGTGAACCTGTTCCTGATATTGCAAACTCAGAAAAGTTAGCAATGCTCCTTCTTGCTGGATTTACAATCCTCTTCGGAGTTATGCCATGGATTTTCCTTGACATGATGGACATGTGGACTCAGAATGCCATGAAATTCCTAGGGTTTGGTGTTTGAAATGACTGCTAATACATTTGACATGGATTTGCTCCAAACGCTCGGTCCTGAACTCACAGTCTTCGTGGGTCTGCTTCTGATTATGATTATTCCAAATCTCGGAAATGGTAAATTCCGTATTCCTGGAACCCAGATACAACTCCCTTGGTTCTTAGGTGGAACTCGATACAAGGCAGTCTCATCTCCACGCTTACCAGGACTTTTAGCGGTCGTTACCATGTTGCTTGCTCTGATTCAAGTCGTCTGGTACTTGCTGGACTCAAGTTCAGTGAGTGAAGAAGTAACCAGTGAAAACGGATATCAGATTCTGAAGGTCAACATGTTCTCTCGCTTGTTCGAGGGTATTTTCTTTGCAGCACTTCTTCTTGCAGCTCTCGCATCGCTTGACAGACTTCCAACTGGATCGATGAAGAGCGATGACATCGATGTGTTGTTCAACAATCGTCGGCAAGCAGATTTCTACATCCTTATGCTCACATCAGCACTTGGAATGAGCGTTGTCGCACTCGCACAGGACCTATTCGTTCTCTTCATTGGACTTGAACTTGCATCGTTCTCGACATACGTTCTCGTTGCTTTCCACAAGGAAACACGAGCAGGTTCTGAAGGTGGTGCAAAATACTTCATCGTTGGCTCTGTTGCTTCCGCTGTAGGCTTGTATGGTCTTTCGATGCTCTATCTCTGGGCTGGTTCACTGCAATTCAGTGTTCTTGCTGCAACGTGGGCTTCAGAGGGAGCAACATCACTGAGTATGATGGCCCTTGGATTCGTTCTTGTTGGATTTGCATTCAAGATCAGTGCAGCACCATTCCACTTCGCCGCACCTGATGCGTATTCAGGAGCAAACAGCCCAGTTGCAGGTGTTCTTGCAACAGCTAGCAAGGCAATGGGAATGCTCGGACTCATGCGTGTTCTCTTGTTGATTACCATACCTGATGCAACCGAAGACGGCTCCGCTGTTTGGATCGGTTTACTCGGTGTTATGGCTGCAGTAACCATGACTTGGGGTAATATCGCAGCCCTCGGCAGTGAAAATCCAAAGCGTATGCTTGCTTACTCCTCAGTCGCTCATGCAGGATACATGCTTGCAGCATTGACTGCAATCGGGGCATGGAATTGGGGCTTGGTTGAAAACTCAGGCAACGCAAAAGATGTCGTCGTCGCAGCTCTTCTCTTCCACATGGTCGTTCTTGTCTTCTTCAAACTTGGAGCCTTCCTTGTACTGGGCCTCCTCGAAATGGAAGGTGGTGCATCTCGTCTGTCTTCTCTATCTGGACTTGGAAAGCGAGAACCACTGCTCGCAGTTGCTATGTTCCTATTCATGATCTCTCTTGCAGGTGTTCCACCAATGGCTGGATTCCTTTCGAAACTCTTGGTCATCATGGGAATTGTAGAGGTTGCTACAGGAACAGGCTCTCTTGATTCACTTCTGGACGCTCACTGGGTTTGGTGGCTTGCACTTCTTATGGTACTCAACAGTGCCATTTCGATGTTCTACTATCTGCGTGTCGGCGTTGTCATGTACTTCCATGAGCCAGAAGAAGGCCGTCAAGGACCTCTTGCTTCAGGTGTTTCAATTCGAATTGCAATCGCAATATGCGCAATAGGAACAGTTGCCTTTGGACTGGTCGGTGGCGAGTTAATTGAACTCTGCCGCGAGGCAGCGCAAACCCTCGGTTGAAGAGGGTGGCTTCAAGAGGGGTTGACCTCTCCGTTTACATGGTGAGCCTCAATGGGAAGACGTCATGAAGAAAAAGTGGACGTAGAAGAACTTGCACGTCTTGAAAATCCAGAGGGCTCCTCAGGAAAAATTCGTGTAAAGCTTCCAAATGGTGGTAAGAAGCGAGGAGAGTTTGGATTCAAGGGCGAAATGTTTGCTCTTGCTGAAGAGATTCTCGGTGGCCGCCGTGTTACAGTTCTCTGTGCTGATGGGGAGACCCGTATGGCACGTATACCTGGTAAGATGCGCCGTCGGCAATGGGTTCGTGAAGGCGACCTCATTATTGTCTGGCCATGGGATTTCCAAGATTCAAAGGCGGATGTAAAGCATCGTTACACAAAGACTCAGGCTATGTATCTGTCAAGAAAACAAGTTCTTCCTGAAGTTGTTGACATGTTTGGTATGAACGATCGTGCTGATGATGATGATGATGACGATGATTTGTTCGGTATCTCTGATGCACCCGAGGTCGTTGAAGAAGAAGATGACGGCGATGATTTGTTTGGTGATGACGACGATGACGATGATGACGACTTGTTCGGAAGCGATGATTCAGTGGAAGAAGTTGCTGAAGATGTTGTTGAAGAGCCAGTAGCGGTTGAAGAAACAGTCGAAGCAGTTGAAGAAGAACCCCTTGATGACGATGACGACGACGACGACGATATCGACGCATTGTTCGCTTAATCATCGGAGCATTCATGTTCCCCCCCAACAAACCCACTACAGGAAGGGTGCACTATGTCTCGTTCAAATGATGATTGGGATGAACTGAGCGAGCGTACTCGGCAACGTCGTAAAACTCGCAAAAAACAGAATAAGCGTTCAATGTCTTTGGATGACCAAGCAGATGCTGATTTCGATGAGCAACATACCTCAAAGTTTGTTGAAGACTTAGCAGGTAAAAACAGTTCATTCAACTGGATGAAAGATGAGCGGAACAAGCGTATGTTCAAGAAAATCGAAAATAGAATTCAAGGCGCTATGGGTACTGGTACCTACGATTGGGTCGATAGAAGAACGTTCGATCAAGTCTTTGACAGACTAACCTTAATGTCGCTTTACAAAATGATGAATTCGGGAATACTCGACACATTGGATTTCCCGATTGCTCGAGGAAAAGAAGCTCACGTCTTCCACGGAACAGATCATGATGGTCAATCTGTTGCTGTGAAAATCTTCCATACGTCAAATGCAGTCTTCAAGAACTTGATGCAGTACATCGAGGGCGATCCCCGATTCGGAGGACTTCGTCGACGTCATCGAGATCTTGTCGATATTTGGGTGAGAAAGGAGCATCGTAATTTGACTCGATTGCATCGCTGGGGATTACCTGTCCCGCGTCCAATAGCAATCCAAAAGAATATTCTCATCATGGAATATCTCGGTAGTGAAACGCAACCTTCTCCGAAGTTACGAGATGTTCGAGTCGATAATCCACAACCAGTTTTCGATGAAATGCTGGAGTTCCTGGCAGTGTCTTGGCAGAAAGCAGATTTGGTCCACGGGGACTTTTCTCCGTACAACATCCTGTGGCATAATGGCGGCCCAATTGTCATCGATGTTGGCCAAGGGGTCGTTCAACATCATCCAAAAGCAAAGGAATTCTTGGTTCGGGATGTAACTCGTTTGGTTGAATGGGCAAACAAGAATGGTATTGATATCACATTAGCAGATGCAATGTATGATGTCCTTGAAATGGATTTATCACACGTTCATCGAATGGAAGAAGAATAAATCACTCTTCTTCCCAAACAATGTGTTCATCTTCAGCCATTTCCATCATACCTTCAACAGCTTCTTCATCCTCGGGATCAACTTGACTCGCTCGAAGTTTACGTCCTCTTCGTTCACTAACATCAGATAATCCTGGTACAAGTCCATCAAATCCAGTAGAAGTTTCTTCTTTTGATTCCTTGGCCACAATAGAGTCTAAGGAACGGTTATCCAATTTCATGCGCTTCCTGCGTCGCTCAAGGAATGAGAGTACTGTTCCATGTTCCGAACCACCTGCAAGCATCTCAACGGCTTGCCGAGCAAGTCCGATTCCTTCTGCATCCCCTACGAGTACTACAGTTGATTTGTAAATCGTAATCTCAACATCGGTCAGATTTTCAATCAAACGACGAACTTTTCCTTGGCTCCCAATGATACGAGCTCGTATTCTACGTTGTTGATGAGAACGCTTACCTACGAAATCCTTCAAATCAACCATCTCAAAGAAATTCTCATCTTCAAGTAATCGTATTGCAGCCTTTGGAGCCATTCCACGACCGACTGCCTTGATGACATCAGGGAACTTTAATGCCTTAATCGGGTCATAAGTTCCTGGTTCACCCCAGACTACGTCCACATCACCTGTCTCAGAATCAATGTGAAATTCCTTTGCGCCGGATGCATTTCGCAATGACTTTGCAGTCGTACCTTTTGAACCGATGAGAACAGCAATTCTGTCCTTTGGAATACGAGGAAGCCCTTGTCGCATAGTTACCACCCACCAGCCGATGTTTTTCAATCCCGCTGTTGAAGCCAAGCTACGACAAAACCTGCACAAAGGAGTGCAAACATGGTTGGAGCGAATGATGGAACAAGGCCAGGAGATGAGACATCAGCACCAGTTACGACCATGTAATGGTCGTTGTTGATCTCACTGTTTTCATCGATGAGATTTGAAGGGTCAATACGTACGCGCAGGTCATATTGCCCAGTATTAGGAACGGTATAGTTCCAAGTGAGATATGCCACACCTGTACCGAGCGAACCTGCAAGTAGTGTTTCCGCTTGCATAACAGTCCATTCTGTTGCAGCATTACGATCGGCAGGAGCTGCTTCCAAGATTACAGCCACTGATCCAGGATACGGCTTGTTGGAACGTATTTCACCAGAGATTGTGATGTTACCGAATGTGTCCCCCGGGCGCACAACAAGTTTGTTTACATCGGTTTCAGTTGTATTCCAGTAGAGGTCGAGTCCTGGCATGACTTGGAATGCTCTAGGTTCTGTTGTTTCGCTGTTTCCTGCTTCATCAACGATGGTTGCTCTTAGCATAAGGTACTGACGAGATTTCGTTGCCCAATTTGCTAATGCAAGGTCTCTGTCAAGACCAGTGCCGGGAACTTCAAGCCACTGGCCTGAGAGGTCTGGAGTTAAGCCAACACCGTTTAGATCAAATCCATATTGCAATGAAATTCCGCTTTCGTCAATGCCCGATAGTAAGTCATACGCTGCAAAGGAAATGTTTGCCTGACCCACAAGATCAGTTGTAAGTGCATCAACAGTCCAACCAACCATTTCAGGGATGGTGGTGTCAACTTGAACAGTTGCAGTGATTGTGTTTCCTACGTTACCAACCTTGTCGGTTGCTCGTAATTCAAGTGTATGATTCCCTTCATCGAGCGTAATTGAATGTGTATTTGTGGTGATGGCAGCCCATGTCCCAGAGTCTATTTTCAGTTCAACAGTCTCGACACCCGATCCAGTCCCATCGTTTGCACCATCCAAAATACCGGACAGTTCCACGCCCGTAGAGGATTGCCATGTTGAGCCGCTTCCAATCGTGATGGAAGACATGGTGGGTCCAGTACGGTCAATACCGATGAACAATGTCGATGTGTTACTCAATCCGGAGTCGTCGTAAACAGTAAGTCGAGGATTCCAAGTGCCTTCGGAAAAACTTCCACTTGACCAATCCCAACCGTATGTTAGGCTTGATGGCCCATCGGTAGAAGGCGATCCGGGTCCTGGCACATTTTGCAAGGTTGCCCTGTTGAAATCATCATCAGAAACCCCGTAGCGGAATTCTAAGGTACCTGCCTCAGCGATGCTAAACCATGCTCTGTCAGTATTACTTGTTCCAGCCCCAACATCCGGAGAAAGAACTGTGAATGCAGTAATATCAGGTACGTGATTATCGATGGTGAACGCTCCTGTTGTGGTCAAAGTAGAGTCGTCCACATCTGTATCCCAGCCAGTAGCACGCATTGTGTATGTGCCATTGGCAATCGAAGTGGAATCAAAATTGAACAACCAAGGTGTACCGGTGAGATTTGTAAGTGTCGAATATGCGCCTCCCTGCGATGCAATTTCAACCAAGATGGAATCAATGGTTCCAGTGCCCGAAATACTGAATGTAACCGTCTTCAACCCTGTAACGGATTCGGACTGGATTGGTCCATTTGAGAATGCGATACTCGCTGCTGAAGATGACTGTATCACTGCCTCTTCTTCGAGATGCTGATGGCTATCAATATCAAGTGGAAAAATGGAAATGAGCAAGAGGGAAATGATGCCGACTGCAACCGCTCTGCCTCCCATGCTTTTGTTACAGATGCGACCTCCCTTCAAATCTCCCCTTCCAACAGGAGGTTTCCAGTCAACTTTTTGCCTTCTTATGAGATGGGTTCAAGTGCTTTGCATGACGTGGGAAAAGCATGGCAAGAGGGGCGTACGTAGTCTTCTGTGTATTGCTGATGATGACATCATTGGTCCCAACCTCTGTTAGTTCATACGATAGTGGTGGTGTTCAGGCTTCAGATTCCACCCTAAGTATTCTGCCTGCGAGCCCTACTGCTGGCGGTTCAATTACGGGTTCATTGACGCTTTCGAACACAAATTCACAAACTGCTTTTGATGTAGATTATTCATTCTACAAAAACGGAATCTCTGCGAACAATCGCCTCATTACAAGCACCGTTAACATTGATGCAAACGATTTCGAAATCGTTACTGCTCAGTGGGACAATCTTGTTGAGGGTGAAAATAAACTGTGGGTGACGTATTCATACAATGGACAAACCCAAGTTGAGTTTTACCATTCGTTCATGGTCCAAGGACTACCAAATCTGAGAGTAACTGAAACGCTACTCACTCCGAGCACAGATATTCATTCTGGAGACACCATTTCCTTGAGCACGAAGATCACAAATATTGGTTCCGTTGACTCATCGGCCTCTTACCTCGGCATCAATTATCCCGGTTCGATAGAGGATGTTGAACTCCAGACTCCGGCGATTAATGCTAGTGCATCCGCTTGGGTCAACACGACATTTACTGCACCAGTTGCTGGCTCTTACGACCTTATTCTAACTCCAGATGCTTCGGATGAAGTTCTGGAATCTACAGAACAAGGTAAAGAAGAAACGGTTTCATTTGTTGTTGAGCCGAGAATGGATTTGTCGCATGTTGGTGAGATTCTCATCACGCCAACGGATGGCTCATTAATCGGTCCATGGTCTGTTACAGGCACGATTGCAAGAGAATCGGGTGAGGGCACGATTGAGGTTCCAATGGTGATCGAGTTGCGAGAAGGAGCAACCATTGTCCGATCACTCCAACCGTTTTCAGTCAGTGTCTTTGGAACAGGATATTCTCAACACGCTTGGGCGAGTTCAATTGAAAGTGCGAACATTGCTGGTTTGAATAACGGCCAGTATTCTCTCGTTGCTCGAATTGATCCCTTCTCAACGGGAGGATTTACACAAGAAAGTACTCTAAATGACGATCACGTCACCACCTTCTCGCTTCCAGAAATACCGGATGTTTACGTAGACCCTCTCGCTTTACCGAATTTGACTTCAGTATCGGCGGGACTTCCGCTTGATTGGTCGATGACTGCAACGAACACGGGCGATATTTCCGTTGGCGGTTACTTCCTCTATTCGTGGGAAGGTCAGGAGTTCCAATCCGGTCTTGTCACTCTCCAATCCGGTAACAGTTACACCTACACCGTATCTCTGTCAACTTCGTTGGGTGCCCATACAGCGGAACTTGATGTTCAGTGGCAACCTTCTGTAAATTCATATGATCGAAACCCAATCAACAGTCGGGCTTCAGGTTCCGTCCTTGTCGAAGCTAATCTGCAGTTGGAATGGGATGAGGATACGCAGGTATTGGTGGATAAAGATGGCGAACTAGCGACCTTCCCACTTGATTCTGGCGAAGAATACACACTCAGTCTTTCTTTGAAATCCACCCGAGGGTCTGGCACCGTCTCTATTACCTGCAAGAACAGCCAGTCTACATGGTCAGTTTCCGAGATTGTCATCGAAAACCCAGGAGACCGTGAAGATGTATCTTGTACATTCAAAGCCTCAGGAAAACTGACAATTGTTCAACTGGTTCACTCACCTTCTTCCACAATTACTACGACGTTTGAGCGTTCTTACTCAACAGCGTTCATTGAGGGTGGAGACGGTGCAAACGAAGAGAATAGTGGTACAGGAACTGCGGTTCTAATGCTCATTGGGGCACTTGTGCTCATTGGATTCCTAGTGGGCGCAATTCTGCTTACAAGAGATCGCGAGGAGGAAGTGGAACGAGATATTTTCAATTATTGTCCTGCCTGTGATGGTGAACTTGAGGGCGATGAAAATCGTTGTCCACATTGTTCGTTCAACCTTCGTAAAGCCCGTTCTCAGTTCCACGAATGTTCTGCATGTGGCGAGTCTGTACCCGATCTCATGGAGAATTGCCCATACTGTGGGACAGAGCAGGATGTGAGTTCATACTTCGAGCGACGAGAACGACGTATTCGTGAAGTCCCAGAAGAAAAGGAACTGGTGTCACTCCCAGAGGAAGACGAAAACAAGATCGTCAGCGGTACCGAAGATTTCGCTTCTGCTGTCAAAGAATTTGGTTATGACGAAGATAATCTTGAAGACGAATGGGATGAGAATGTCGTTGCTGCTGAAGAAGAAGTTACAGCTGCATATGACCGACGATATGCTGATGAGATTTCGATGGAAGATATGACCGATGAGGAAATTGCTGAAATGGATAATCAAGTGGTTACAACCTTGAAGACTGCTAAGGAAGCATTCGAAGGACATGATTTGGATGCATTCCTGCCGACTAAGGATGCGATGAAGACGCTGAAGGACGATGGAACTGACAAGGATGGCGATGCATGGAATACACTCTCTGCAAGTGATGCTGATATCAGAGGAGACTTGTTCGAACTTACTGGCGAAGAAGGCGTACTCCCTGGTGAAAAGGTCGTTGTTGGCATGGGCTTGACAGATAGTTCACTCGCAGGAAATGAAATCACTGAAGCTTCACATAATTTCTCCGTTGAAGATGACTCCAATCCACTTTCAGAAGATTCAGATGAACCGAAAAAGGCTGCAAAACCACGTAGACGTCCACGTCGAAAGGCAGAATCCACTAAGGAGACTGCAGATTGTGGAGCCTGTGGCGCTGTCATTGCGGCTGATGCAACTGAATGCCCGACCTGTGGTGCAAAGTTCGAATGAACCAAGCAAATTGATTGAGAATAACGCCTGTCAGCACTCATAGGGTTCGTCATCGCTTTCGCTCGGTCCGATTTCACTTCATTCAGGCAAACTGTGAGACATGAATCTCACGTTTGAACACTTCCCTTTTCGGCGCGCTTTTCATATTCTTGTGTATGCTGGGGGTGTCTATGCAGCAACGAACGCTCGCCGCTTTTGTCGCCTTGACAATGCTGCTTGTTTCATCATCTGGATGCTTAGGTTTACTCCAAGGAAGGGAGTATATGGAGCACCTTCGAGATGATCCTATTGAATCAGAATCTTTTTCCCCTCTTTCAATTGAACATACATTTGTAAACGTTCAACAAGAAACTTGGGACGAAGATTTTCCAATCGACTCTTCAGTAACAGAAATATCTGTTTATTTTAAAGCCGCTTTCTTCCTATCTGACTTGACTGAGGATTTTGCTCTCGAACCACGATATGTCGACGTAACAATCAAGGATTCAAATGGAAATGAGATGTGGTCAAAGAGAACGGCGACAACAGAAAGCACCCTTGAAGAAAAGATCGACCCGCAAGAGAATGGTAAATTCTTATCAGGTGATTGGAATGTATTCATTGAAGGAAGCGGAGGCGGTTTAGCTGGTATTGGAGAAGACAGTTTCCTGATGACAATAACGGTTACAAGAACCTGTATTCTGTTTCCACAAGCTGATGGCGAATGTGTCACTCTGTGAACAGTGATTGTTCACAAGCATGTCTTCTACTACAGTTTCTGCACTTTCCTTCACGCTCATGATTTCGTTTAGCACCGCCTTCGACCATAAGCTTCTGTACTTCTTTGATACTGCTAAACAGTGATTCCTTAGCATGCTGATCCCAAAACACCTGGTGCACGTCTTCTTCACCATACTTGAGAATTCCATATGGAGGGGATTTCTTTGTGTTCGTCTCAACAAGGGATACGTAAGCCAGAAGTTGTACTCGATGAGATTCATGAGGTTTCTTTGGCACACGTCCAGTTTTTTGTTCGACTGGAATGAATTCACCATCAATAACGACGATCTGATCGGGTCTTCCTCTCAAGCCAGTTTCTTCATCTCGGAGTAAACCACTTGATTCATCATCATCTGAATAGACTAATTGAGTGCCTTCGTCTAATCCAGCACGTTCTCTGTTCTCAATCATTTCATTCTCAGCAAAGAGAGATTTTTGCAATTGCCAAGTGGCTAGGAACGTCCAAATAAAGGCAGTAACGATCAATATGAACCCTGCTTGGCTACGATTATCAGCTGCTGCTAAGGCAATTGCGTGTAGCCCAATGACAATTGTAGCCAATAAGAGTCCGGCTTCTGTTTTCCCTCCAGAAAACCAACCTCCAAGGAACCCGATTGGATTCCATGTCGGTTTAAGCCCGGTTGATTCAAAGTTCTTTGATAGTGTTTCAATCTCAGAAACAGTAGGCTCCATGTTTAGCCAATTTCGCCATGGTAAAACGATCGATAGAATTGCGGCTGCGAGACAAGAAACAGACCACATGGATAGAATCTTGGCCATCTCAAGTGGAGAATTCATCAAATCATCGATGTACACAAAAGCAGCAGCATCAATTGCAAAAGCGATAATAATTCCAAACCACCATGTCCAGATGAGAAGTTCTCTTCGCAGTTTGATGAGGGAAGACTGGAATTCATTCATACCTTCATGAATTTCTTTATGTTTCTTCATACCACTGGTAATGGCTTCGCCCATGCCGGCTGCTCCTTCTTTTGCGAGTCGCCATGAAACAGGACAGTAGGTGTAGCGCTCGAGTTCACTCGCACTTACGGGTAAAGGGTTTCCTTTCGAATCGATGTAAAACCCATCTGGGCCTTCACTTCCCTCCGCAAATGTAACCCCCATATGCTCAGATTAAGACTCATCTATTTTGATATCTTCGCATACAATCCCATCGTTTCGGGTGGGGAGATGCTGCGAAGCGGTTAAGAAGAGGCTTTAGGTCGGTTGCTTGCTGAGGCAACAATATGTCGGAAGAAACAAGTCTTTTGATTCCACTGGAACTATACGAAGAGACTGGTGTAAACATCGGTACAAAACAGAAGAGTGCGGACATGGGACGCTTCATTGACTCCGTCAATTCTGACGGACTTTACCTCCTAAATGTGAACGCTACAGATACCCGCATTCGCATCATCGCATCATTCCTGAACCAATATGATGCATCTCGAATCATGGTCGTCTCCGCACGACAATATGGACAGAGGCCAGCTCGTATGTTTGCAGAAGCAATCGGAGCACTCTCCGCAGTTGGACGTTTCATTCCTGGAAGCCTAACAAATCCAGCACTTCGTTCCTACAAAGAGCCAAACGTCTTGTTCGTAACAGATCCTGCATCTGACCAACAATCACTCCGTGAAGCAGTAAACACAGGTCTACCAATCGTTGGACTTGTCGATGCAAACAACAAACTGCGAAACGTTGATGTTGCACTTCCTGCAAACAACAAGAGTCGCCACTCTCTCGCATTGATTTACTGGCTTCTCTCAAGAGAAGTTCTCAAACTTCGCGGCGAAACCACAGATGAGGCATGGGCAGAAGCAAATGACCTCGAAGAGTGGAAGTCAACGTTCTGATTCAGCCTTTGGCTGCAAGAAGTTCGAAATCGCTTCGGCGGATTCGTCTACATCTGATACATTATGCATCAGCGTTCGAACCGACTTTGCTCCAGGCAAACCCTTTGAGAATGCAATAGCATGTCGCTGCATGGATTGCTTAGCAAGCCCAGTTGTTTCCCGACAGAGTTCGACATAGCGATTCCAACACCATCTTCTGCTCGCAAATGCCTTTGATGTTTCACCCATGAACTCCCATGAATCTTCATGCAACTGTACCCATGGTAATTCAGATTCATCCATCCAACCTAATCCTACTTTGATTCGTCCAAAAACATCAGGCCGCCCAATAGCAGCTCTTCCAACCATAAGTCCAGATGCATTTGTCAATTCAAGACACCGTTGAGCACTCTCAGCATCTGTAATGTCCCCATTGGCTACAACAGGGATGTCAACTGCATTCACAGCGACCTGTATTGTCTCCCAATCTGCAATACCAGAATAGCGTTGTCGCAGTGTACGTCCATGGATGCACAATCGCTGAGCACCAACCTTTTCGAGAGATTGACAAATATCAACAGCATTGTTTGGCCCTTGTCCGGTTCCGAGACGCATTTTTGCTGTTACTGGTATGTCGATGGCATCAACAATCTGTTCGACCATCGAAACAAGTTTTTGCGGCTCACCCATCAATGCAGCACCTGCACAAATGTTGGTAACTTTTGGAGCAGGACATCCAAAATTAAGATCGATAACATCTGCACTTTCCTGAAGCATCGATGCCGCAGTTACCATATCATCCATTTCTCCTCCAAATATTTGAGGTATAAATGGTGTCTCTCTTGGGTCAGATTCCATCTTTCTCCACGAAGTGGTTGCTTCACGGCTCAAGGCTGTACTGTTGGTGAATTCTGTAATGGTGATGTCTGCACCACATTCTTTGGCTAATAGACGATAAGGAAGATCTGAGACACCAGCCATAGGGGCAAGATAGAGAGGTCTTTCTTCACCCGACCAAGGTTCGAAAATATCGAATCCAATCGTACTCATCATTCATCGCCTGTTGTCAACACTTCTTCGATCATGTCACCAACTCGACGAATTCTTCGAAGAACTCGATCTAATCGAGTGATGACATTTTGTTTTGCTACGTCTGGTGACTCTCCAATCATTCTGTAGCCCAGAGGCAATCGCCCTCCAAGTAGGTTCAGAAGCAGCATTTGATCGGTTGATGCGATATCATTCATTGCAGTTTCAACAAGTTCAATCGTGAGTTTACCCTTTGCTAAGGGCTTGAGTAATGATGCATGTTGTCCTTCAGGAATCAAGCGCATGAATCCTCCTTTCTTCAACATCCAGTCTTCTCCACGACGTTGGTGTTGGGTTATCATGGCCGACCATAGCGCCATCGGAAGTCGATCAGTTCGAGGGATTCGTTCGATAAGTCCGCATGTTCTGAATCGCTCAAACATTCGTCCCAAACGGGCTTTTTGTCCAGGTATTGCCTCATCTGCATCATCTAATGAAATCGGTGTATCAGATTCAAGGAGCATCTTGAACAATCTTTCAGAAATTGAACCTTCTCGTAATTCATCACCTGGACGTTCACCTAACATTCCTAAATCTGCCATCCATTGAGTGAGGACACTTGCACCTCCTTCTTCGTTTGGTGGTCGATAATCGACGATTGCAAGCGTTAATGGTAAAGCAGAATCTTCGGGTAATTCGTTTGGTAAACGCTCTCCATTTCGATTCCAAAATGCGCCAATGCGGTCCATTTTCTGTTCAATCATTAATCGGTATTGGATAGAACAAAGTTCCAACGCTTGAGTTAATCCTCCACCGCGAAGCATGTAACGCCTCCAACCCTTTCCTTCATTTGCGAAGGTTAGCAAACCAGAGTCGATTAATCGAGTGAGGTGATGATTCAAAGCAGCAGGTGTCATTGCTAATTCATCAGCAAGCATTTGAGCATCCCATGAATCTCCTGGGTTTGGAAGAATATGATCTCGAAGGAGTCGATGTATTGGGGATGCTGAACCATAATCAGCAGTAGCTTCCCCTTTTCTGCGAACAAAACAAAAGGACTCAACAAACCAACCAACTAATCGATCAATCGAGCGGTCGCTCGTCGGCATTGGTATCTCGTCCAACCGTACATTGAGCATAGACCATCACATTCACCGATGGTCTTTGAAGACTGTGCATCAATTGCTTTCTAGAAAGCGGTTATTGAACTCAAGGCCGTCGTCCGTCTTCCCATTGATATCGTAATCGTTCAGGGCGTTGGAATGTTTCAGGCTCAATGTGAGGTCCTATCTCGAGACGATCTTGTCGAAGAATACCTCTGCGACGCAACACCTTAACTGCAGAATGAACACTTGCTCGAGAACGTCCAATTCGCCGTGCAAGTTCTGCTTGCGTCCTTGGTGTCCCCTCTTCGAGAATGTCATCAACAATTTGTCTTTGAACGGTAGACAAGCCAATTGGAAGGCTTGAAGCAACCATCTCTTGACTAGCAGTTCTCGTTTGTAAGATTTCAACCTGTGCCGGCCCTCCAGCGAAGTAACACGTTCGTCCATTGACTGGCATGACTGTAATACTACTTTCGTTTTGCAAAACATCAAGATGATGCCGTAGGGTACCATTTGCTGCACTGAGTTCATGTTGAAGCTCACGATAACATAGACCGGGATGTCGTTCAAGTGTACGCAGGACACGTGTTCTGAACGGATGTTCGACATGTTGTCGCTTTGAAGCAACCCCGCCAAAGGCGAATGCTGAGGCTGCTGATGCAGCCGCTACAACTCCGTGCGCTAATCCTGCAACACCGCCAGCAGCACCTGCGATTCCAGCAGCGAGCCATGGCCTTTGCCGAACCCATTGTGCCAGAAGTGCCATAGGTTTCGGTTTGCTTTTTGGTATCTTAAACCATCGTCTCTTTGAGTCTAAGCACCGATGATAGAACCTTTGTGGATTTTCATGAATGCAACAAGCGGCGAAAGTAATCTTCCGCAGGTTTTACCATGTTCTGAAAGGCGGTATGTGACTCGAATTGGTGGTCCTTCACTGACACTGCGAATAACGAGATCTTCCTCGACAAGGTAACGCAATTTGTCAGAGAGTGTTCGTGAAGAAATTCCTTTGAGAAGATGTTTCATTTCATTGAATCGACGGTCACCAGCGATGTAAAGCGTTGACAGAATCTCGATTGTCCATCGTGAACCAAAAACATCCAATGCTTCAACGGCAGCATCAACCTCCCAAGCGATATCGAATGGGCCTTGAGTTGAATGGTCTGATAGAAGTGTCCTGATCTGGCCACCAGTCTGGATTGTTTCACTGATTTTGTCGCTGATTGTCCTCAATTCGGTCGGCGGTAGAATCATTGGAGGTTCGGGCATATTTACTCGGAAACAATAGGTATACTTGATTTCTTTTCAACACTTAGCAACAAAACGTGAAAGCGCATGATTCATGAACGGTTTGCTGTTCGACTAATTCATGAAGGCTGTTGAAAACGTTGCAATCGTCGGTGCGGGGAACATGGGGTCTGGAATTGCCCAGAAAAGTGCTCAAGAAGCATTCAACGTCCAAATGGTAGACCGAGAGGAACAATATGTTGCTCGAGGTCGTTCAATAATCGAGAATTTTCTTTCAGAAGCCATTGAGCGCCGTATCTTTTCACAAGCAGAAGTCGATGCAACATTGAATCGTATTACTGATGTCATTGGGGTTGAGAATACTGCAGTTGACACGGATCTCGTCATCGAAGCAGTGTTCGAAGATTTTGACATCAAAACAGCAGTCTTTTCAACACTTGACGAAGTGTGTGGAGAAGATACGATTCTTGCATCCAATACCTCATCCTTGTCAGTGAATGCTCTTGCTGAAGCGACTGGACGACCTGATCGTTTTGTCGGTCTTCATTTCTTTTATCATCCAGCGAAGAATAGACTTATCGAAGTCATTCCTGCTGAAACAACTTCGAAAGAAACCCTTGCTCGAACGGTTCAATATTGCAGAACGCTCGGAAAAGTGGTCATCGTTTGTAAGGACAGACCAGGATTCGTTGTCAATCGTTTCTTTGTTCCTTGGCTCAATGAAGCATGTCTTCTTCTCGAAGAAGGAATCGCCAATGCTGCTCAGATTGATGCCATTTCCCGTAAAGCATTCCGAATCGGATTAGGTCCATTTGGATTGATGAATTTGACAGGACCTCCAATCGCACTCCATTCAACAGATTATCTGGCTGAACAATTGAACACACCCCGATATGTAGGTGCACAGAATCTAAGAGATCTTGTTGGAAACAATGCAATGTGGCCGATTGAAGAAGATGGCTCCTACAATGAAGAACAGTATACGACTGTCTCTGAGCGTCTCCTTGGCGTCGTATTTGGCGTTGCAGCACAAATCGTTGATGAAGACATTTGTTTGATGGAAGATGTAGACCGAGGAGCGAAAGTCGGACTTCGATGGGCTAAGGGTCCATTCGAACTCATGAATCGTCTCGGAGTTGATGAAGCATACCGTATGGCTTCAGCATATCAGCAACTTGCTGGAGACACATGGAGTCTTCCAGAATTCTTCAAACAACAAACATCCAACTGGGACTTTTCTTATGTCGATCTCCATACAGAAAGTGGAATTGCAACCATTACCATCAATCGTCCAGAAGCAATGAACGCTCTGAATGAAGTTGTCGTTGAACAATTGACACAAGCAGTTCAGACTGCTAATGCAAATGATGCAGTGACAACAATTGTCCTCGATGGTGCAGGAAAAGCCTTCGTTGCAGGAGCAGATGTCAAATTCTTTGTCGATAAAATCCGTTCAGATTCAATCCCAGACATTGAAGTCTTTACTGAGAATGGGCATGTACTCTTATCAGCATTAGAAGACTCAACTAAAACAACTGTTGCACTAACCACTGGATTGGCTCTCGGCGGTGGACTTGAACTTGCCCTTGCTTGTGATTTCCGCATTGGTACGAGAAGAACTCAATTCAGATTCCCAGAGACCAGTATTGGAATTTATCCAGCACTTGGTGGAACACAACGTCCAGCTCGTATTGCGGGAAGAGAGATCGGTCGCTGGGCAGTTCTTGCAGGGAACTTCATGAATGCTCAGACTGCAACAGATGTTGGACTTGTAACTCATCTGGTCGATGTTAACGACGTAAATGCAACCATTCAAACGATCCATTCAACTGGAAAACCAGCAAACAAATATCCTGGAACTCCATCAAATGGAAGCAGTCCAGTCGTACAATTTGCTAAGAAGTTCTATGCAGATGAAAACATGGCCACACTTCTTGCAGGTGGATGTCCTGAAGGTTTTGACGTTGAGGATAAAACAGTTGCACGTCAACTTAAATCACTCAAATTTACTGCACCAATTGGACTTGCAATGGCCAGTGCTCGCATTGATGCAACCGGAACTACAACCCTTTCAAAGGGACTTGAAATGGAACTTGAAGGATTGAATCAAATCTTCTCTACAGACGACGCATTGGAAGGACTGAGTGCTCTTATCGAAGGACGTAGAGCAACGTACAAGAATGCCTAAGCCCATTTGTCACTCATTGATTGAATTGATTTGAGAATCGCTGATAGATCAATGGATTCACCTTGTTCTTGAGCGAGGAGAATATTGTTCTCAACAGCATCAACGAGAGCTTGCTCAGGTTCTTCCCCAAGTAAATCAGCAATCACTTCTGACAAGGGCTTTGCTTTCCCTTGAAGAATAGCAATCTGAGCTTTTATTTTCTCTTCATCATCCTTTGGTGGACGCACGTTTGAGGTCAAGCAATCACCTTGATCTTTATTTTTTTATCTGCTTCAAGCCAGTGATCCCACGTAACAATCTCTTGCTCAGTCCATGAAGAAAGTGGCCCAGTAACGCCAATCCGTTTTGTAGAATCCTCTTCCGCCATATTGCGACTTTCTTTAACTCCGGGAGCACCCAAGACAAGAGCACGGTCAAGTATGCCTTGAGCCACAGCGAGACTATTTCTATCAGTTGAACTCCAATATGCATGGAATCCAGGGTGTGTGTGAACCCACAAACGGAATGGAGCCATCATGCCTACAGGTGGTCGTAATGGAACTCTCCCAGGTGACCCCCAGTCAATCTGAATTTCTCCATTTGCATCGATGAGCACAGATGTTTCCAGCCCAGCAATTAATGAGAGATTGTATACTAAATCCCATCTACCGTGCTCTGCTGCTCGCCTTTGGACGAGGAGCAGTTCCTCAGTATCAATCGCCTTAGCTTCGGCTTGTAGACAAGCAGCCATCCAATGTTCGAATGTCAATCCCATTTCCTCAAGTTTTGTTACTGGAATCAAGCGATCACCTCTGGGAATTTGAGTTCTCCAAACATGATGCTACCCATTCGTTCTTTCAAAACAGGTTGGTTTCGTAATCGCCCTATGAGCCATGTTGCACCAGCAGCAGCTGCGTTAACATAGCCAAACTGAATGTTTCCAGCCTCGAGGGCTCCCTTGATTTGACAACTTGCAGGCTCATGGTCTGGTGTCATCATCGTTACCAAATCAGCATGTGATTCATTTGTGAAGTAAACGTGGCCATCTCCAGTAGACCTCATATCAATCCACGGGATTTCTGAAGCGTGAACTAATCGCCTAGGAAGAGGACGATCTACGCCTATGAGAATAAAGTCAAAACCTTCAAGTTGCTCTGCAGTCCTTAGATTCTCAGGAACAGAATGACATGTTACAAATTCAAAATCTGTAAACTTTTGAGCAAGCACTTCTGTCTTTGGCTTGCCGATGTCAGACTTTGTAAACCGTTGATGACCAAGATTTGTGGCCTCGACAATGTCTCCGTCCATGAGAGTGATTGTACATGTTCTCTGAATTCGTTCAAGTGCTGGAGCGAGAAGTTCGATGGCCATACCACCAATTCCGCCAACGCCTACGAGCAATATATTCGGGTTCAATTGTTGTTCCATAACAACTTCAACGTCGACTCTTTATGAACAGAATTCTAATTTTGAATCAATGGGAGTTTTTTGGTTGGTGGTGCAATACCCAAATCTTCAGGGAAAAACATCTCAGGATCTGGAAGAGGAATCGGAACAATCTCTCGACCGATGAGAGCCACACGACTTGGCCTACTTTCAGATAAAATACGGCGATCAACCTGTGGTGCAAGTTCGTTTGAAAAGTCAAGAATATCTTCGTGACTTGGCATGTTTTCCATAGAGAGGTTCTCTCTGCTATGGCCAACATAGACGTAGCCCTTCGCCTCGATCCAATCTGGATCTGCACGATTGTCAAGCGCTGCAAACTGCTTGATGTGTTCAGAAGACATATTGATGCCCTTCATCATCGTATGTCGGCATACAATTCGAGTATCCAGGCTTGGGAGTAAATCGATGGTTTTCTCAAATTGATTCCACGCACCATTACCCCATTTTGGTCGACATACTTCATCGAAAACTTGCTTATTTGGAGCATCAACCGATACGTAGAGTTGAGTTGGAAGGGTGTCTAAATTCTCTAAGACTTTAGGAAGTGTCCCATTAGTAACGAGCATTGTCGTCATTCCGTGCTTATGGCACAAATCCATGTATTCACCAAGTTTTGTGTAGAGGGTCGGTTCACCATTGAGTGAAATCGCCACATGCTTCGGATCTTGAGCTTCCTTAAATTTTTCAGGAGTAACCTTGTCGTTCCCACCAAATCCTGAGAGCAATCGGCGTTGTGCTCGTACACTTTCGTAGAGGAGTTCAAGTGGATCTTGGTCGGTTAACTCAAGCGTATCCATGTGTGGTTCTCGCCAGCAGTATGTGCAAGCAAGATTGCATTGGTCAACAACAGGCGACATCTGCATACATGTATGGCTCTTCACTCCATAGAATGTCCCTTTGTAGCAGACACGGTCACGTAGAAGCGATTCTTTTGTCCAGTGGCAGGTCTTAACGCCACCATGTTCTCCAACAATGTGGTAGCGTTGCTTTTGCAGTTTTGCTTTCAATCCTGGATCCATACCCATGTCGATTACTCCTAGAGCCGGATTCTTCGATTGAGTTACCTCGATTGAGAACGGCTCGGATGGGCAAGCCTCATGTTCTTCTCACTTGAAGAAAACGGTCATCGACGAAGCAATGGCAGGAGGGCGTTTGCAGCCTTCTCTGCAGCATTTGCAACATCGTCAAGTCGCTGTAGGACACGATACATGTGCATAGCAGCTAGTGGTTCATCATCACCATTGGTGAAGACATATGCCGCAGCATTTGCTTCAACACCATCTGCTTCGTGTTCAACGAGATTAACTTCTCGAATCAATGCATAGACTTCATCAACTCCAGCCTTGGTTCGACCACTGATATGGTATTGGCGTAGTGCCTCAATCAGATCTTCGTACTTGGCGACTGTTTTGGAAACAACTTCAGCCATCTCAACCAAATTCTCCAAAGCAGTCTCATCTTCCATAAGTGGTCGGAAGGAGAGTTGTTCTGCTACGTTCTGTGCATAATCTGCAATTCTGTCTTGACGACTCACCATGTGGAGGAATGAATCCGAGTCAGCAGCGATACCGAATCGCAGGTCTTGACTCGCAAGTTCACGAATCTCAGCCTTGATCTTATCAGCAGCAAATTCTGATTCCACTGTCTCTTCGATTTCTTGACTTGCATCTTCACCAGCACAAGCCTTCTTGACTGCAGCAACCATCTTCTCTACAGTGACTTCAACTGCTTCTGCATGCTTATGGAAAAGATCGAATGGAGTTGGTCCATCAACCTTTGAACCCCCAGCATCTGAAAGGGCATCTTCAACATAGATTTCATTGTCTCGAGATTTCCACATAGCATAGCCGACGGTCATGAATGCGATTGGAAGGAGAATAATCATCTTGAGATTATCTCCACCTGATGCAATGTAAATTGTAGCGGCGCCGAAAGCAGCGACTGGAACACTCGCAACCCATGAAGCCGCAATCTTTCCAAAGACTCTGAAGTCCACTGCTTTCGCCCCACCTGCTAAACCAACTCCAACAACAGCACCAACAAGTGTGTGTGTTGTTGAGACTGGAACTGCAAGGAACGGCATGGAGAAGATGAGGATTGTTGTTGCAGCTCCAAATTCAGCAGCGAAACCACGTGTTGGAGTAATGTCAGTAATCTTCTTTCCAATCGTTTCCATGACTCTCCAACCCCAGGTCATAACACCGATTGCAATACCTGCAGATCCGAGAAGAACAAGCCAAAGAGGGATATCAGCAGATTCCATCAATTGACCGCCGTCTTGGGAAAGAACTTGCCATACTGCCGCCATTGGTCCAATTGCATTGGAACGATCGTTTGCACCATGTGCGAACGCTACGTATGCAGCAGTGATAATCTGTAGCCAAACGAAGATACGTTCGACACCACGGAAACCATTTTTCTCTTCTTTGATATCGATTCTCTTGAGAATGAGGAAGAGGCAGAAGGATGCAATTGCCCCGATTAAGGCAGCGAACATGAGTGAGTTAATCGGAAGCCATGCAGCCTCCGCAAATGGATCCCAAACCCCGTTCTCTTTTGCAGGCAGCCAGTCGGCTTTGTCATCAATCCATTCATTCTTATCCGCTCTTGAAAAGAATCCTTTCAGTGCCTTGAATTGCAGTGCAAGTCCCAGCACAAAGAAGGTTGGGAAAGCAAGAATTGGCGCCAACCAGAGTGAACGTTCCTCTGGATTATCTGAATCCAAGATGAGTTTCTTGATGATGTAGAAGGAGAAGAACGCGAGTAATGCGCCCATGATCGGGCTTGCAACCCAACTCATGACGACCTGGCCAACCTTTTCCCAGTTGATGTACTCTGTACCATGATCAACTTCCAGAACCAAACCTACTCCGATGATTCCTCCAATGATTGAATGAGTGGTTGAGACAGGAAGTCCAAATCGTGTTGCAATGGTAAGCCATGTTGCTGCAGCCATCATTGCGGCGATGAAACCAAATGCAATGTCCTGAGAAATCTTTTGACTGACACCGCCTTCTTGGTCGAAATCAATGACGAGAATGCCTTTACGAACTGTATCTGTAACTGCATCACCTGCAAAGAAAGCACCAGCGAACTCAAAGATAGCCGCGATAACGACTGCTTGCTTGAGTGTTAAGGCACGAGACCCGACTGAGGTGCCCATTGCATTCGCAACATCATTCGCACCGATATTCCATGCCATGTAGGCACAAACGACTAAGGCAAGGCAAATCACGACGATTGTGATGGGTTCCATGTATGAGCCTAATGGAAATGGGTATATATTCAGAACTCCATATATTCTATATAGGTATATTGAGAGGATTCACCGATAGCATGGCATCTGGTCCCGGAGATACGTCGATTCGAAAAATTCAGTCCACTGGTGGAGGCACATTCACGTTGAGTCTTCCTAAACAGTGGGTGATAAGTCAGCATCTGAAAACAAGTAATTCGATTAAGATCGATTGGAGACCAAGCGGAGCCCTGCGTTTGACTCCATTAGAACAAGAAAAGCAATCTCTGCGAACAATCAGTTTGGATTTGGGGCATCTTCCCGACGAGAGTCTCTTTGACCATCTTATGGGAGCCTACATTGCTGGTGCAGACGTCATACGTATTCGGCATAATTCCCAAGAGAAAAGGAAAATAAGTCAACAAATCAGAAGATTTCTACGAGCAACTCGTGGCTTTGAACTGTATGTTGAAGAAGATCAATTATTCGAATTACATTGTCTTCTCAATACAGGTGACATGCCTATCACGTCAAGTCTTAATCGTATGTATCTCCAATTATCAAGTTCAGTACGTGACATACTGAGTGTGTTTGAGGGAGATGATCCAACGTTCCTAGACGACCTTGAAGAACGAGAAAATGAAGTTGATTCTCTTCTTCACTTGATCGAGCGCCAGGTACGATTACTCATTGATAATTACTCGATTGCCACAAAACTGAATATGACTCGAATTCAATCTCTCGAATCCGGAAATCTTGCACGTTCACTCGAGAGAATGATGGATCATGCAGTATTGATTGGAAAAAATATTCATGAACATTCTTCTGCATTAGGACACAAAGAAAACAATTCTTCGATAAGAAAATTAGGTGAATGGCAAAATGCCCTCAAAGAACTCATGATCAATATCCGTATTCGGGATGCAAACCGAATAGAGGAAGCACGGACGGATTTGAAAAGGATTCAAAACGATTTGAAAGATCATGAAAGAAACCTCTTTCAAAGTGAAAAGAAGCATTCATGGATGCTTGTTGAGCTCTCTGTTTCGGAATCAATTCGAAGGCTGTGCGCCTATGCTCGGGACTTCGGAGAGTCGTTGATCAACATGAATGCGTACAAGGGAATAAGGCAAGACGTAAAAGGTGTTATTAAAAACATCTAATGTATAAAATACACCTATGTGTTGGCTTTTTCACCTCTCCTTTGAATAGGTCGGGCACCTACTTCTATACAGGGACAACAATGGATATTGAACTCGAGACCTACGTAAACCAAACAATGGATAGCCAAAAGTACAGAAGTGGAATTTTCTCCAGTCTTCTCGAACGGTATGCGCGTGCAGTTGCATACTACAGAGCTCCAGTAGATACCCGCGGAATCCCTGCAATTAAGGAGGAATAAATTATGGATAAATATTTAGAAAGCTATGTTGAGAACGCTATGGAGAACCTCGAATACCGCAATGGAATTCGATTTCTTCCTAACTGGATGAATAAGATTCTTTCCAGTGTTCGTCGATCCTGATTCAACGGCAACTGTCTTGAATGATAGGGTTCATGTCAGGTCATGAGCAAATGGGCACCACATCTCGTTGGCTTGGCCACGCCATTCTCAGCCATCCTCGGCTTAATGCTCGGTGGATGGTGGATGCTTCTACCGATTGTTCTCTTGCTCGGCATATATCCACTGCTTGACACTCTTGCAGGTTCAACCACGATTCATGATGTTGAACAGGAAGGGTTAGGCCATGACATCATTGTTCATCTTCATGGTATCCTTGTTCCACTCGTTGTACTTGCCCTACTGTTCAGAATTTGGGACGGCATCGGCTCAATTTCCATCGTTGTTCCAATCCTGGCAGCAGGTCTTGCAACTGGAGCCGCAGGCGTTGTCGCAGCCCATGAACTGGGACATCGTAAACCGAAATCATTCAGTTGGTGGCTAGGACGCCTCGACCTTTTTTCTGTTCTTTATCTTCACTTTACTGTCGAACATAATCATACACATCACAAGCACTGGGCGAGAGAAGTTGATCCAACTAGTTCTCCGTGGGGTAGAAGTATCTATGCACATTTCTTGCGAACGATTCCACTTCAATTGAGAAATGCCTTCAGAATACGTCGTAAAGATACGTTGATTTCAGTTGCATTGGAATTAAGCCTCTTGATTGCACTAGTTGCTTGGGGTCTGCAATACTTCGTTGCTTTCATCGGTCAAGCAATCGTTGCGATTTACCTTCTTGAGTTTGTGAATTACATACAGCACCATGGTTTGCTTCGAGGAGAAGACGAGCGGCCCGGTGCACGACATGCATGGGAAAGCCGAAGTCGTTGGTCAAAATATACGTTGATGAACTTGACACTTCATGCAGCTCATCATCTTCGATCGAGTACGCCTTATGAGCGA
>CAXAHE010000015.1:0-25615 GCA_963968475.1 uncultured Candidatus Poseidoniales archaeon
ATTGGACAGTACTCGTAACTGCTGATCATGGATTGACGGACTCAGGGCAACACGGTTCAGATTCGAAGCAACAAAGAAAAGTTGCAGGATTTATGTGGGGACCAAACATCAAATCCGGAGTCAACGTAAAAGACGTCAATCAGGTCGACATTGCTACACTTCCATCGGTTCTCTTTTCTTTGCCGATGCCTCATGCAATTCATGGAAGGATTCCACTTGATGCATTCGATATTGATCCTGAGAAGCGTGATGCTCTTGAGCAATGGAATTGGAACGCAACAGTTGCTCGTAATGATTGGGCAGAGGAAGAAGGGCACCCATATGTGGAAGGTCTAAGTCGTTCAACGATTGAATGGGAGAAAATAAAAGTTGATGAAATTGGTATACGCACATCGGATATTGTGCTTAGTTTGATTACGATACTAGCGTTGACTGCCGTTCTGTTTAACCTCCTGAATAAGAGTGGTTGTTCCTCTACTTTCAAAACATCAATGTGTTTAGGACTCGTTTCTGTTTTTGCAGGTTCACTCGTATTGTCATACAATCGAGACATTGCGTCTATGATCTATTATCCAATGGGACTGCTGTTACCTGTCTCTGTACTAATTATTGGAATGATGATGTTGAAAAGTGAACGATGGCTAAATCTTGAGTATAAATCTCAACACATGTCCAGTCTCGCCCTGCTGCTTGTGTCGATGATTATGTATCCCGAAACAAGGCTTTCAACCATAGGTCTTGCCATATTTGCATACATCCTTCTCGACCGCTATTACCTCAAACATTCGGACAAGAATATGCCGTTATCAGTGTTCATTCCGTTCATGATAATATGCATCATTTCCTTATTCCTAAGCGATGCTCGACTAATCGGAGGTTCCCTGACAAGAGATTATCTGGAAATGGTTCAGCAAGAAGAATTGTCTATGCTCTTCGCCTCAATCGTACTTGCGGTATTTTCATCTCTGCTGTATCTTTGGTATGTTGAGCATATACGCTCGAAAACGACTCTTCTCACGGTTTGTGCATTGTTTGGGTTGTTGCCTTATGCTATGTGGTTCAAAGACAATACAATCGATTGGGTTGTTCTCTCGATCTTTATTCTGTGTATTATTACAGCTATTGTTGAAGGCATTAGGGGGAATAAACGTAGTTCAATTGCACCGATTCGATTCGTTGGTTTTGCTTGGGTTACCATCAGTTGGGGTGCGTATGCGGGAGCAACAACAATGATTCTTTACACGGGCTTTTTCCACTTAATGCAGCGGGAGTTTGGCTTCTTGAAAATTCGACAGAACAAACCAATGTTGGAATATGCACGTTGTGTGCTTCTTGCATTGATTCCTATCGGAGCATGGTTCACATGGTGGGCGACAATGGGACAACTAGACGGTCTTTCTCATCCAAGAGATATCGATCCAGGGAACCTTTACCTTACAGGGGGATACATTGGAGATCGGATTTCACCAAGCAATAGTTGGGTGGGTTTCATGGGAGGCGGCCCCATGATTTTGATGACGGTCCTCTGGTTCCAGATGTTTAAGGAAATTAAATGGCCATTAACGTACGCTTTAGCGCTGTTTTCATTGAGGGTTGCTCTTCTCGCAGTCCATCTATCTGTGACACCGAATCTTCCGAGACTTGTGTTCAAGGTATCGTGGGATATTGTCCTCTACTTTGGATTAGGAGTCCTCATTCTGAGTTTGTTGGGTATCGAGAAATTCAATAAACACAAGGCTCTTGAAGAACCAGAAATCTTGGTTTCTTCATAGGCGGGTCTTGAAACCCATAGCACGAACAACGCACCATGCAGCTCTTGCTTCAAAAATTGCAAAAGATCCACCAAGGACGCTTCCACCAACGGCAATCCACCCGAGTGTTGAAGGAAGGACTCCTAGAAGAGTGAAAACTGCTAGGACAAGGCCAAAGGATACTGCGGATATTCCTGTGATGAATCGTGCGGCTTGTCCACGTGCGTCTATGTTGCATTCGAGCATACCCAACAATCGAGAACGCACTATATGAACAGATGTTTTCAAAGAAACAGATGAATATCTTGAAATCGGAAGGCTGAATCAACAACCATGGGCAAAAAGCACAGTCCTCTCTTTCTCCGTCGAGTCGAGCACTCAAGGTCGATTATCAATGAGTGTAATATTGATGAATTTACCTTGATGTTGAACGATAACGAGTCGTTGATTATCATCGATGTAAGAGAATCTCATGAATTCGAATCCGGCCACATGAAAGGAGCAACACACATCAGCAAAGGTGTGCTTGAACGCGACATCGAGAAGCACCCGTTTGATACATCAGATCGAATTGTCCTCTACTGCGGAGGTGGTTTCCGTTCAGCAATCGCAGCTCAGTCCCTGCAAGACATGGGCTACGAGAACGCATATTCGTTGTGGGGCGGATGGCGATCAATCGTCGCGGAAGGGCTTGAAATTACAACCATGGATTCGCTTGATTAATTCTCTCATAAACAAGTAAGTGTGTCGCGTTTTTCATCAATTCTCTGAACTGATTAGAATGGACAGACTCATAAAGGGGTGTAAAGTCGGCAACTTGCTTCCATTGAGTTGATACTATGGCAAAAGGACTACATCATTACGTAAGAGAAACCTGGAAGAAGCCTAAAGAGGCTCTCCCGCACATGTTTCGACAGACTCGAATGGCCCAATGGCGCCGCGAACCTGTCAACTGCAAAATTGAGCGTCCGACACGTCTCGACGCAGCGCGCCGTCTTGGATACAAAGCCAAGCAAGGTGTAGTTGTCATTCGAACTCGTGTTCGACGTGGTGGTCTACGTAAGGGTAAGATTCACATGAAGCGTAAGCCATCCAAGGCTGGTATCTCCAAAATCACAATGGCAAAGAACACACAGCGAATTGCTGAAGAACGTGTTGGACGCCATTTCCCTAACCTCGAAGTTCTCAACTCCTACTGGGTTGGAGAAGACGGAAAGCACAAGTTCTTCGAAGTTATCATGATCGACACACACCACCCTGCTATCATCAAGGATAAGCAGCTCGGCGTCTTCTGCCAAGCAAATGGTAACATGAGTCATCGTGGCCGTGCTTACCGTGGAAAGACATCCGCAGGAAAGCGTGGACGTGGTCTCTTCAACAAGGGTAAGGGTGCAGAAAAGTTGCGTCCTTCTCTGAAGGCAAACCTCAACCGTGGCAAGTGAAATCAAGCGTTTGTTTGATGTCCTTGTTCTGCTTCCCCTAACACAGGAGGGCGTCAAATGGGTAAAGGACAACGTAGTTTAACAGACGTAACAGGTCTGAATGTGTACCTCCCTGATGGCCGTCTTCTTGGTGTGGTTCACGACACAGTTATCGAGCATTCGACGATGACGTGTACCCATTTATTCGTACGGGACACGCCTCCAGAACTTGTCATAGACTCAATTCATGTCGCAATACCTTGGCGTTGGGTACGTTCGATCAATGACATCGTAGTGCTTCGATGGTTCCCAGAAACACCAATATCCCGCACCTAAGGAAGAATGCTCATGATGGAATTACATATTCTTGGAACAGCATCAGCGCGGCCAACGTCGACGAGGAATGTGAGCGGTAGTGTCCTTTCCACCGAAGAGGGGTTGGTCATTATCGATGCAGGTGAGGGTTTCCAGATTCGATATTCCGCACAACGAAGCATGATGAAACGAAGTGATCAAACCGCATCACTACGCCCTCACAAAATTGCAGCAATTGCATTGACGCATGGCCATCTTGACCATACGTGGGGAGTTCTTCCATTTCTTCAGACCCTTGCACTGGATGGACGAAAACATCCGCTGATGATTTACGGGCCAACTTCTCAAGCGATGTTAGAGGCTTTGGAAACAGGTGGTTTTGATGCTGAAGTCCCTGAAAATACGCCATCAGCTGATCTCATCAATCAATATCGGGCATGGTTTCAACTTGGAGCGAATTCCATTGAATTAGGATACGAAGTCCGTTGGATGTTAGGGGAGCCTCAGTCAAACAGATGGGTTGAACTCAACCCGGATGTTTCTTCGCTAAAATGGCATGAAGAAATGCCCCAGCCTGAGCCATTCAAGACGATTCGCCTTGATGCTCTTGCTACGAAACACAGCGTTCCATCTTGTGCATGGCAAATCACAAAAGCAGCCAGCAAAGGGGTTTTTGATCGTCATCGAGCAACTCTTGCAGGCCTCAATGAGGGCGAACGCCGTTTGCTTGCAACAGGCACAGATGTGGAGAAAGAAAACGGAACGATACTCAAAGCCTCTTCATTCCGTGGTCCTGAGCGTAGTGCTCATTCGTTTGTAATATCTGGAGATACTGCGGAACAATCACTTCATCCCATCGGTATACCAACCGTTCTTGTTCATGAAGCTACATTTTTGGAGGAATCGCATTCAAAAGCAGAAGAACATCTCCACAGCACGGCAATGGGGGCAGCAAGGACGGCAAAGGCTTGTGGAGTGGAACACCTTGTTTTGACTCATTTCTCGGCACGAATTCGAGACGCCTCTGAATCGCTTAATGAAGCGTTGAAAGAATACGGAGAAGCTGGCGGAATTACCTATGCGAACGATGGAGATCGTCTTCAAATCGATGTTGATGGGAATGTCACGTTCTATCGACGAGATGAACACGGATGGAAGCAGCACAACATAACGCATCATTGAAGTGTAATGTCATAAAGGCGTAGGTATGCAATCAAAGCGTGCATACGTTCTCATCGGTCTGCTCATGTGCTCGGTAATGATTCCAGGCATACAAGCCACTGAAGGTAGAGATGCGCCAGATTGCCTTTCAGTAAGCGAATCAACACTCTCGTCTCAAGTCGCTGTAGCCAACGATGCATGCATGCGTTTTGACCTCGGAACTCTCCAGCCGGGTGATGTGTATGAATTCTCGATTACAGTGATTGATGATGCCCTCGACGTTCTTGTGTTTGATGAATCAGGATTACAGCCTTACTTGTTAGGTCAATCCTATCGTTCTTCGTTCCAACAAGTTCCCTCGACCGAATCTGCAAATGGACAATATGAATTTCATTGGAAAGTACCTTCATCAATTAATGCCAAATCATGGACAGTCATCATCGATAATCTTGCGCATGATGGCGATCAAGGTCAAGGAGATCAAGGCGGTGTTGATGGACGGGTTTCGATGACTGTATCGCAGTTAACAGATACTCCATGGACGCCTTATCATGATCTCGCAGGCATCATTCCAGATGGTTACCTAACTCTTCTCGAGGGGACCTCTTTGCAACTTGAGGAAGGAACAACAATCGCCGTAACTGCTTGGTCCCTCCAAGGGTTCGCAGATGTCTATCTACAAACTGATTCGATGAATGCAAACTATCTTTCTGGCCAATCAAATGTAGCCCTAACAGGAGCCTCACTTCTTGGTGTTGATGGGACTTCTTCGTTTAGTTGGGTCGTTCCATCAGCTCTTGCCAATCAGCCACTCAAATTGGTTGTTGACAACTCAAATGACCCAGACGGACAAGGAGATGGCTCAACGAATCTAAGAGTTACAATTCGTGTTCAACTCGTCCCTGTTATCCAGGCTCAATTCGTTGCAGAGAATACCACGATTCCAATGAACACATTGGTTGGATTCGATGCTTCTTCAACTCCAAATAATCTTGAACAAATATCACAATATACGTGGGATTTTGATTCCACGGTTGATGGCAATGATGATGGCGATTTCATCAATGACGTCGATGCAATTGGCCTTACTTCTGAAGCCCAGTGGACGTCTCCTGGAGAAAGAACTGTCACGCTAACTGTTCTTGGGCAGAGTGGTTTCGATCGTCAAGAACAAATCATTATCGTGAATGATATCATTGACCCTGTGCCTCGAATTACTGGGACAACTGCCTCATCAGCATCGGCTACACCAGTTTCAGGTGGATGGAGAATCGCTTACGCAAACACCCTCGTTTTGACATGTAATTCAAGTTCAGATGACGACGCAGTCTCTGCTTGTTCTTGGTCGATCGATGGGGCTCCTTACAATCAACAGACGACTGTCTCCTTCAATTGGAGCACGATTGGAGAACATGTCATCGGCCTGACTGTCTTTGATCAGAGCGGCAATAGCGCTTCAACACAGGTTGATGTTCGAGTCGTCGATGGTTCAATTCCGATGATCGATGATGCCTTTGTATCTAAATTCAAAATATCACTTGAAGAAGGTCAAATTCATACCTATTCAATAAACGCAAACGATGTTTACGACTCTGCATCAAACCTTCGATATCATTGGGACATCAATCCATCAAAAGATACCGATGAAAATGGAAATCCAACAGATGACCCTGATTACATTGGGTCTAATGTGGATTTATTCTTCGATACAGCGGGGACAAAGACAGTTGTTGTAACCGTCTTTGATGCCTCAAATAACACCGACACTCGAACGTTTTCAATCGTCGTTGAGGAGTCGGTCGAATCGAGCACAAACTTCGGATTAATCGCCGTAGTTTTGTTTATTTTTGTTGTAACATTGTCAATATCTTTCATTGGATACCGTCGCTGGCAGTCATCAATTGCAGTTGGTTTGTTGACAGGCCGCGGTCTTTCAGATTCTGAAGCGAAGGCTCACATGACAATGGTTCGCCAATCTCAAAAATTACCGCTCTTTGCCAAAGCCATTCAACTTGCAGGACTTGATGTTGGAGAAGTTGTTACTCAGGATCAGCAAGAACTAGCTCGAAAAGAAGCAGAACTTCAATCGATTTATGGAACCGGGGAAGTCGAAGAAATTCCACAAGCTCAGTTTGCACCAAAGAGAGAGATTAGCCAAGCAAGTTCGCAAGCAGCGGCTGAAGCAGCGGCTCTGTTCTTCGATGACGCACCCCCAGCCCCTGCGGTTGAAAATATCCCTCAAGACCCTGACGATGCTCTCCTGCAAGAACTAGGATCGATGAATGAAAAGCCTCCTCAAACACCTCAATCGGGAGGAATTCAGTTGCCTGAAAGCATGGAGTCTGTAGCAGAAATCCCTCTCCCAACTCCACAAGTGGTCGAAGAGGAGCAACCATCAAATTTACTCAAAGGCTCTTGCAATAGTTGTTCTTTGAAATTCCAAGTGCCTATGCCCGCCGGAGTGAACGAAGCAATTGTTGTATGTCCGTCATGCTCTGAAGAACAACTCTTTCAGCGTTAAATTCAAGCAAAGGAATCAAACGTTGTTTACGCAGTTCGGGGATGGGTTCAGATACCAGTTCCTCCACCTATATTCATGGTCGAAGAAGCGATTCGTTTGATTCGTCCTGGCCTCAAGCAGCCAAAAAGAGGACGTCTCGCCTTCTTTCTCGTTCTTGTAATGCTTATTCCTATGTTTCAGCCTGTTCAGGCTGATATCACTGTACGGCAAGATGATTTTGACCTCTTAGAGACTCTCTCAGATGTGATGGCCTTACAAGAATCAAGCGATGATTCTGTTGTTGCTGTTGGTTCGTCAACCTCGGCTTTAGCCTTGGTAGAAGCAGCGAAGAGAGAAAGTCAAGCAGGCGATCCACTCAATGATGCTACGGAATACTTGAACAACGTCGAATTGAGAGATACAACGCCACTTGCTGAAGATCATCCGCGTCCCTACGAGATTCTTTTAGATACGAACGCTCAACCAGAGGGATGGCCAAACAATCTTCTTGAGACGTTATTCTCGCTCGAGGCGATTTCCTTGACTGACCCTCTTGCGGTTGGTATCAACACCTACGCGTTGTATGTTAATTTCTCAAGTCGTAATTCAGGCCCTCAGTTCGAGACCTGGACATATGGGACGTTCACGGGTGAATTATTCGTAGGAACAGATCTGGTTTTGTTCGAAAATTACATCGACATCGATGGAGATAACGTTGATGACGTATCGATATCACTAACAGTTCTTGGTTTGCTACAACTCAACCAAGGGTTTGGATTTGAGCCTCCACTGGATCCTCTTAACCCGTTTAGTGCAGTTCCAGATACGATATGGCTCCGTCCTACATTCCAATGGAAGATTGACCAACTGAATGAGAACGACCCCTTATGGGATGAGATGGCAAATATGGAAATTTCACTTTTGAAAGGTCTTGCGTTTGATTCAGCACTTCAGGATTCTCAATCGTATGCATTGGTTCTCGATACACGATTGACTCAACCCCCGAGCGATTTCAGAATCGAAGTTGGAATCCAAGAATTTCGATTCAGCATCTCAGGCGCTGTCAACAATGTTGCCCAACTTCTTATCGATTTCGTCAATGGCGGAGCTTTGCCAGCAAATGCCTTGACTCTAACGTCAGTCTCGGCTCCATATGCTATTGGGATACGGAATCCCAATTTGGATTCATCCAATCTTCAAACTGAATGCGATACGGATTATTATGATGTTATCAATGATCACGATGCAGCAAGTGAATTCCACAAATGCGGATTTGGCATGGGCATAGGTTTCATCGAATTCGATGAACTTGATGTGAATGGCCAAGCTGATATTATTGACATGGGGTACATTGACGTCGGCTTCCATCCTGAGATCGGTTCAAACGTGTTGCCAGAAGAAGTCGATTTAACACTAAGAAATGACAATCTCGGAGACAATACCTTCGACACAGTCGAACTGTACAGCGACGTAGGTGCAGATTTGTGGCTTCACTATTTTGAAGATCGAAGCAACACGATTGAAGGTGGAACCTTCGGAAATGTTTCAGATTCTCGACTTTGGATACGAGGTATACCCTCAGGCACACTCCCCCAAGAAGAAATCGATGCAATTTTCACAACAATCGGTGAAGCACCAGGGAGCGTTAATCTCCCAGGCGATATGCCAAACCGACTTTCATTTATCTTAGCGATTAAGAATTTCACCGGAGATTCTTCGACAAACGAAAACGACCTCACTCTCCCTGTCAATCCAGCGGCCCCACCGTCAACGTTGATTATGGTCGCTGGAACCGAACGAATCAAATCATTGACCTATGAATCGACAATGAAACGTGGAGGCTATGAAAACGACGTAAGTTCGATTCTCGTCTCTGTTGAGAATCTCCCCGAGGTTCTCGTCTTGAAAGGCAGTTTCCAATTGTCTGAAACAGGTGTCTCCCGTGTTAACTTCAATAATCCTAACCTCAACACAATCGCTCAGTTGCTTGACAATGCATTGCTGACACTGGTTGAAATTGTACTTGATTTGGGGTCCATCCTCAACGGACTTCCTGATGCCATCGTCGGTACCGCTGGAACCTCCGGGGGGGCTATCGAAGTGCTCTGTTTGACTCAAGTGAAACAATCATGGAACGATGGCTCCGTACGTGGTCCGAGTAGTTTGGGTGAAATTGCATTGGCCATTGGCAGTAGTGATCATCCTTGGTTTACTTCCTCTGATCACATTCTCCTTTCAGAAGACACTTCGATTGCTACAATCGCTGGAAGAGACGGCCCAGTTTCTCCACTGGTTCCTGTTGCAATGAGCATTCGAGTTTCAAATATATCCAGAGTGTTCCAATCCTTCGATGCGATTACCAGCGAAAGAACGCTTGAATTAATCGGACAACAATCAGGTGCCCTGTTGATTGGGCACATTCGTCACGATGGCGTAGATCTCGTCAACGTAACCAGTCAATCAGCTCGGATATCCAATCGTCCTGGAGACCTAACTGTCGTCCAAGACCCAAGCAAACTCGTTTACTCTGCAAGTGAACCAATCGGTACCATCACCTATGGTGGGCAAGAAGGCAAACAGCGTAATGCAATTCGACTTGAAGGTTTACCATCAGCCTTCCAATTAAATTTGGGCGATTCAATTGGATTTGCTGCTGATACGCCTATCGATTCGATCACGGTCCAAATGACCAACGCAACCACGCCGTTAACAATGGATGGAGACCATTTCAGATTCTGGGTTAACACGGATGCATCCGAGGCTTCTTTGAGTGTACGTATTTCAGATGTACAGTCTGTGCAACGGTTTTCACCACTAAATCCGAATGCAACCGGGCCGGAAGGAAGCGCACGATATTCTCTACAAAGACAAACATCAACTCCGTTCAATATTGTTATGGAAGATGTCAGTAACTACGATGATCCATTCCTTGGTCTAAATGGAATGATGCGACTAGATCCATTGCCAGCGAATCTAGAAATTGTTCTTCCGAGTGATGTCGATTCTAGTGGTATTGAACTGCCTGACTTCGGTGAAGGAGAGGGAGTTGAAGCCCTTTCGTTCTTCCTCGGTGACGTAGTTGGCCTGGGCAGTATTGTCAATGACCTCGTGTACGGGCTCGTAGTTGATATTGGTGATTCTTCAGGAGAGCAAGCTGATGTTGCTTATGGATTAGACATGGTGACGGGAGAAAGTTTCGATCTTACAGCAGATATGCGCAAAGGGGCCGTCCCTACTGGAACGCCAGAATGGCAACATGGTCTTGACATCCAAGCAACAGAGCGAACAGTACTCGATTTCAACCTCTCTCGTCTCCCAGAATTTACTCAATCAAGCCGAACAATTGTGTCTGATATTCTCAATGATTACATCATCGATAAGTCTGAAGCCGAGATCATTCGACAAGAATTTACTCAGGCAAACCTTAGCATTGCGAATACGTTAATTGAATCCCTTGATGATGGTCTGCTCACCGAAAGAGAACTCAGAGGTATTAACGTGGAATTGCTTGAAGAGGGAGGTATCACCTTTGAAACACGACGAAGTTGGCACGTTCGCACCTGGCTTCCTCAATTGCCTTCTGGGCGTATTGAAATCGATTACATATTCACTCTGGTCGATGAAGTTCCGACCTATGATTTTGAAATGAATCTGGAGGACTGGCTACCAGCACAAGAACAATTTTATCTAACGATGGATGGTATTCAGAAGTCTTCGGTTGATCTTCAGATCTTTGGCTTGGATACATCTACTTCCCGAGATGTATCGGTAACAGCATTATTCTCGCGTCAAGAGAATCTAACAGTCCCTCGACTGTCTGTCGACATGAGTTTTGATATTGGGCAACGATTGGATTATATTTATGCGGTTTTCAATGATAAAGAGAACAAGGTGCGTGCTGAAACCTTCCTCGTAGGAGTTCCCCAACAAACTCAGTTTTCAGCGACAATTGGAGACGTTTTATTGCTCGATGTCGATGTCCCTCAGGAATTCCGCGTAGGGGATACGAGTGTTCAATCAATGATGATTCAACAGCACCGATTCGTCGATGGATTCTGGTGGCCAGCTACAACATTCTTCAGAGATGTGCCGTCCGAAATGCGCCTTGCAGCTGAACCTGACCAACGACTTGACATCCGAGAAGAGCCCTCTTTCCAAGGAATGATGACCTTGGATTATGCTTCTAATTCTGATAAGATGGATATGTATATCGAAGCGTCTGGGCGAGCTATTGACGCAAAAGGAGATACGCTCATGATGGCTACAAATTTACCACGAACATTCAAGTTGGAAACAACAGAAGATTGGGGTGTTCGAATTGTTAGTTCCGGTGATGGGGTCGAAGAACTCTACATGCGACAAACCAACGTCCCAGGAGCACCTGGCGTTTTCCTTGACCGTCTTGAAATCATAGGAGAGGACCTCAAAGGTGCCACGATCACAATTCATCGTCCACTTGGATATCCAGTCATCATAATCGACGACATCACGACAGGGCGTCTTGTTTCTAGTGCAGAAGTTCACGTACAACCAGGTGAATATGCTCCATTAATGGGCGATCTTGAAGTCGATGGACGCGGCGTTCTCCTCGATGCTCAGTTTACTGGTTTCATTCCAACTTCAACATCAATAGGCGTGAATGGCGTCGTTACAGATTTATCAGTTGTCAGTACTTTGACTGGCGGTTCTGTTGAAACACGACACATATTGGTTGTCGAACCAATTACGTCAGGTGTTGCATCTGTATTAGCAATGATCTTTGGGTGATAAAATGGAAGACGATCTTGTTGTGCATGAGGACGATATCATCTCCTCAAAACCTCTCGGTTTGTTGGAATCATCCCAACGGCAAGAAGCCTTTGCAATGGGATTGGATCTTGATGATCCAGAACAAGCAGAGGCGTACATGCAAGCCCAACAAGCAGCACTTTTCATTAAAGATACAATCCGGAACATCAATCCTGCCCGTGTTGCTATTGCAGGCTTGATCATGCTTCTTCTTGTTGGATTAATTGCTAGCGGATGGTATTGGGTTCTTCCACGCGATGATGTGGAAGTTGAAACCATTTACATGCAACGAGGAGGGCATCTGATTATGTCCGAGTTATACAATGATGGAAGTCGTGCTATTACGGACGTAACAGTTCAGGTTGAATTCCAAGATGAGTTTGGTAATCTCATTCAGGAGATGAGAATTGATGTTGATAAAGTCGCAGCACATTCCTCTCTTGCAGGTGATGATTTGGAAATGATTGTCCTGGGCTATACTGTTTGGGACGAATATATACTGGAAGTTTCTGTTACTTGGACATCTTTTGATAACAGAGTCCATACAGAGTCTTGGTCACATGCTGTTGGCGAATGGGCATCAGAACGTTTCGTCGATGACTGTGAAACGACAACCAAATTGTTTTGATACACGTGGAAACACATTACCCATAGCGATAAATGCGTCTTGTAACGGAGGAGAAGTGTGATGAGACACCAATGGAGGCCAGCACTCGGAATCTTGCTGATTCTTTTGTTGAGTCCTTGGAGTAGTCTTATTCAATCCGAACAAGATGAATCATCCTCCCTTGTGGCTGATGAATTCGAGCAGTTCTCTATCCGAACAGATGCCTATTCTGATTTTGTTGGCGAACTCGATGCAACCATTGAGCAGGAACAACGGCCAGTGGAAGCAAACTCCCGAATAGGCGTGTTTACTCTACACGGACTCGAAACTTCACGACCTCTGTCCAGTGATGTTCTTGAACCCCGCAACGATGTACGACTCCTCCTTGTGAATAATGAACGTAATCTCCTCGATGTACGTTCTGAATTATCCGAAGTACAGGGTCTTGAAGTCAGAGAATACATTTCACCATCCGGATTACTCGTACAAGGGACAGTTGATGGATTTGATTCGGCAAGGAATGTCGATGGAATCGAAGGTCAACTCCTCGTTCCATTGGCTATGTTCCTCGATGATGTATTCCTTGATAGCATGCTCTTTGAACAAGAAACTGCAGCAATCTACGGTCAAGAAGTACGTCTTGAAGGGTGGAGAAGTGAACAAACACTCGATGTAATTTCTATACATGATGCAAGTGGTTCAAGTATCGAACAAGACCTCAATGATGTGGCAATTCTGGCAATGGATGAAGTTGTCAAACTGGATGACGGAAGATACAGAGGACTTCTTTCAGTCGACGACGTTCTTGACATCGTTCGCCAACCTTCGGTTATGTGGTTGCGCTTTGAGCCTCAAATGACTTTCAGTAATGACCAATCTAAAAATCATATGAAGATTACAACAATGCGTTCTTACTTCACAACCGATCTTGATGGGTCTGGACAAATAGTTGCAGTTGCAGATTCAGGATTGGATGAAGATCACGGGGATTTCGGAACTCGAGTTGTCGGTAATTTCGATGTTATTGGAGACGGTTCCACTGCTGACAAGCACTCTGGACACGGAACACACGTCGCATGTACTGTTCTTGGTGATGGGACAAAGGGCGGCTATGCGGGCGTGGCTCCTGACGCAGAACTCTACTTCCAAGCCATGGAGAATGATAACACAGGAAATTTCCAATCTCCATCACTCAATTATCTTCTCAACACAGCCTACAATTCTGGAGCTCGAATTCATACCAATTCATGGGGATCTTCTGCAGCCTCAAATCAGGGTAAGTATACCTCTGAATCAGAAGATGTTGATGATAGAGCCAACAATTACGATCGTGTTTACAATGGCGTTGAAGGACTAACAATATTGTTCGCAGCAGGCAATGACGGTCCAAATTCAGGAACCGTATCATCACCATCAACTGCTAAAAATTCTGTGACTGTTGGAAATCATCAAGCCCGATACAACGGAGCGCCTGACAATCTGATGTCAGGTTCTTCTCGTGGGCCAACCGATGACGGGCGAATTAAGCCTGATATTATCGCACCAGGCGGCTATGTTCGTTCATGTCGTGCTCAAGAGGCACAAGACATTGCAGGGTCATCTTGGCAATCCACGTGGTATCTTGAGTACACAGGAACGTCAATGGCTACACCAAACGCAGCAGGAGCTTCCGCCCTCATTCGAGAATATCTTCTTGAAATTGCTCAGCGTCCTTCTCCGCAAGGTGCATTGATCAAAGCGCTCTTGGTACTCGGTGCACAAGACACCAATACTCGAGATATTCCGAACAATGATGAAGGATGGGGGCGAGTGAATCTCAAAGAAACTCTTGCTCCTTCTCAGGGGCGGGGCATATGGGTTGATGACCGTTCTTTGTTATCGAATACAGGTCAATCGAAATCCTATGTTTTCAATGTCACATTTGCCAATTCACAACTCAAAACAGTCCTTGCGTGGTCTGATGCTCGGGGAAGTCGATTTTCTACTAATCAACTTGTCAACGACTTAGATTTAGAAGTTGAATCTCCAGATGGTACGGTCTATCTTGGCAATGATTTCGCAAATGGACGTTCTACAACGGGCGGTACCAAAGACGACGTAAATAATCTCGAAGTTGTGCTTATTGATACTGCAATGAAAGGAATTTGGACTGTTCGAGTCAAAGATGGACTGCATGGCGGAAGCAATACTCAACCGTTCGCTATCGCAGTTTCAGGACAAGGCGTGAATGATTTACGTCCAGATCCTCAAGTTGTTGCTAATTCGATGCTTCTCAACGTTTCAATTCCACAAGTTGGCGATCAAGTTCGATTAACGACAGAGGTCTTCAATGCAGGGAATATTAAAGCCGAATCGGTTGATCTTGCCTTTGTTATCGATGGTGTTGAAGAAGATCGTAAAACCGTTGACATCAATCCGGGCGCATCACGCCAGTCAACATGGTACTGGACTCCGTCTCAATCCGGTACTGCAACGCTTGAATTGAAGGTTGATCCTGATGACACCGTTGATGAAATCCAAGAAAACAATAACCTCCTTACCACCGTTGTCGACGTGACGGCACCGGGTGTCAAAGTCACGTCAAACGTGACTGAACAAGTCGTTCAATTTGCCAGTCAAACAACAGCTTCTTGGAATTTAACTCTTGAAAATACAGCGTTGTTAGAAACCAACGCCTCGATTGATATCCTCGGTGTGTCACGTGTTTTGGATGGGACAACCGTGCCTTGGTATGTCGGAATGACGGCATCGAATTTCACGTTACAAGGGAAAGGAAAAGCTTCGATATCTGTAACAATTGTTTATCCAGAAGCCCCTGAGCCAGGAATGTATGAAATCAGTTTGGTTGGAATAGACGTTGACAATGCAATCACGTACCCGTATCAATTGTATCTCCATGTGCTGAACATTCCTGAATTCAGAATTGAGTATGACTACGAGGTTGTTCCCGTCCATCCAGCAAATCCGACGAATCTTTCAGTTCGAGTTCACAACGATGGAAACACAGAGATTGGCTATGATTTATTCTTGCAAGCACCGTCTGGATGGAGTGCTGGATTCCAAGATCTTGGAAGCGAACCAGGGGCATCTTCCGGGTCAACAGGTCTCATTACAAAACAGGGACAAAAGGATGTGGAATTACAATTCATTCCACCGCAAGTGTCGACAGCAGCAGGAGCCGAGCGGATGGTTCGTTTAACTGCTATATCTCAAACAGACCCTTCTCAAACATGGGAAATTGATATTCCAATCCGGGTCATGGAAGTACGGGAAGTAGAGATTTTACTCGAATCAAACATTGGAACGCCTCGTCCAGATGCGACATTGAATCTCTTGTTTACGATTGAAAATCGTGGAAATGTCGACATCACATTCAACCCAAGTATGTCTCTACCGACTGGCTGGCAAGTCCAATCAACTCTTCAGCCAATTGAGATGGCATGGACGGACAATTCGAAAAATATACTCGTGAGTATCGTCGGTAACGGAGACGCACTTTCAGGTCAACTTACGCTCAATCTCGACAACGGCTCAGACCGGTATTCATGGAGCGGGGATCTTGAAGTTCTGGCATTATCAGAACCAGAACTAATCTTCAAGAGTTTGGACTTTGAAGACGGACGAACCTTCGACCATCCATTTGGTCCTGGCTCTCATCCTGCCGATCAAGAACTCACATTTACGTGGCTATTGACCAATGATGCTGAAACAGTGTGGAGACCAGATATCTCCATCTCACTTTCACAAGGATTGTTCGGAGATTGTCTCGATGTTACACAAGTTGCATCAGGTGATGTTATACCTGTTGTTTGCTCTATTATCATACCATCAACAATAGAGGTCGGTTCCCAACCTGATTTCAGTTTCACACTTTCAGGTGACGATGTTTCGCTCGTTGAAGGAACAAGCCTCTTGGTCGCTGAAAGTCGCGGGGTTGACTGGAAGATTACAGGACTTTCAACCATAGATGATTCAGGGTCTGGGACGATTCAAGTTCGTTTGACAAATACAGGGAATGTTCAACTTTCTCATAGACTTGAACTCCAAACGACTGAAGGAATAACAGCCTCCTTAGTCGAAGAAGATATCGTCAACATGGTCGCCGGTGATTCACAACAATTTACTGTGGTCGTCACAGGAGCAGCCAGTGGATCACAACAAATCACGTTTCAGCTAACAGGAACGCAAGAGGTATCTACTCCATCGACAACTGTCGACATTGATGTAACGGCTTCGTTTAGCGAATCTCCCTCAAATAGCCAAACACTCTTGTATTCAAGTATAGGGATTATTCTTGTCGCAGTTATCCTTCTTGGGGTTCTATTAGCACGTTCAAAGAAAGAATCAGATGTCATTTCTCCCAACCCAAAAATACTCCCGTCGGTTGTTCAACAACAACCTGCTGTGATGTGTTGGTCATGTCATGGTCCAATCACTGGGCCAATGCAAGGCTGCCCTAGTTGCGGTGCTCGTTATCATACAAACGAGACAGAAAATTGTGATGCCGATAGTCTCGAAGCCTGTGCAAATTGCGGAGCAAGTGTAGAACAGTTCGTACTTGCATAATTCGTGAACATGAAAGGACATCCTTTTGATAGGTCAACGACTCCCCGTAGATAGGAGAGGGACTTTTTGGGCAGCACATCTAGCAGCAAACACCTTGCGATATTGTTTATTTCGCTCATGGTATTCTCCATGATGCCGCTATCAGTCCCTACTGTTTCTGCGGATGAAGGGCGAGATGCCAGCATTCTCCTGACAGTTAACCCATCTGAACAATCCATCAATCCAGGTGAATCTGGAGAGTACACGGTTCGAGTGTATAATCAAGGATCGACTCCAGTAACAATCCAACTGAGTACAGCGGAGGAAGGGACTCAAGAATGTGGAGCATACACTTCAACCATAACTCAAATTAGTGGCGCAATAGAATCTGGTTCATATGAAGAAGCCACCATGACTGTTACATTAACAGCCAACGCAGAATCATCTTGCGACACGACCGTAACAGCAACTGCCACTGAATCACCAGAGCCTCCAGAAGTACCAGGTCAGCCTGCTACTGAAACTTCAACAGTGACAACAACCGCTGGAGATGGGTCTGGCAATGCTCTCTTCGGTGTTGATTTGTCAATGGTCGTTTCCACTAAGACATGGGGCGGGGAAGAGACCACAGAATGGGTTCTCGTCGTCGAAAATACTGGTCAACAACAAACCGATATCAATCTAGTAGTTGATGAGGTGACGGATGGTGCATGTTCGAATCCAGGTAGTCTTTCGCCTTCGTTATCCGAGACCTCGGTCTCACTTGATGCAAATGAAACCGAAGACGTCATCGTTTCTCTTGACGTAGATAACGAAGAAGAAGCCGATAAGTACTGCTGGGAGATTACTGGAACGGTATCCTCAGACCCTACGGGTAACTCTTCTGATACGCAAGAATTTGATATTACAGTTCCAGTTTTGAAGGAATGTGATCTGAGTCTTTCGAAAACAACAATGAGCATTGAACCTGATGATGATGCCACACTCAAAGCCATATTTTCCAATGAAGGTAATTCGGATTGGACAATACGAGCTGCTGCTGCCGGTCCAAAGGCAGGATGGGTTGCATTTGTTGGTGGTACGAGTGGATTACTGCCTTATGGTGGTGGGAGTGGTAGCAAGGAATTCAATCTCAAAGTCACTCCAGATGACTCTGTTACAGCAGGGGAAGAACAAACCATCATCATCCAAGGTAAAGATGGAACCACTGTAAAATGCAGTTCAGAACTGACAATTATCGTAGGGCAGTCTTATGGTGCAATGATTTCAATGGCTTCTTCTCAACTTAACAACATAGAACCGGGCACGAGTGCGACAACATCTGTCACAGTCGAGAATACCGGTAACGGCGTTGACAACTTCAGAATTACACCTTCCTCTCTTCCAGCGGGATGGAGTGTTGAACTCGATCAAAACGTCATTTCACTCGATTCCAAGCATACGCCTCAGAGAAAAGATACGGTCGATGTCACCGTATCACTACCAACGGACGCTTTGGCGACTGAGGTTGTTAACATCGTGCTTTCCGTCTCACCCTCATCAGGCGGTCAAGCCTACGATGAAGTGACGCTTGCAGTTTCAGTTGCAGCCGTTCATGAATTTGAGGCTATATCGACAGCAATGACGCAAACTGGTAAGCAAAATAACGAGGTCAAATTCCCATTTGAAATCGATAACATCGGAAACGTAGAAGATAGTTTCAGACTAAGCGTCATCAGTCAAACAGCTTCACCTGGATGGTCGTTTTACTTTGAGGATGCTGCAGGGAACCGGTTCACTGAAATCGCAGTTGATGCTCGCACATCCAAGCAAATTTACTGCGTTGTTACAGTCACAGATACGGACGAATATACTACGTTGACAATCAGAATCACCAACAAAGGGGATTCAAACAGTATTGATGGTAATTCCGATGGCATACCAGATAACCAACGAGAGTTGAAATTCACAGCATTCCTTACAACCCGCGACTATGCAATGGATGTCCGTCTTGAAAATGGCGGCCTCGATGGTCGCACCGGCGATTTAATTCTCGCTCCAGGGGATGATGAAACAATAGGTCTCTGGCTACAGAATATGGGCAATGGCGATGACATTGCAGTGATTGAACTCACAGGTCTTACAGGCATAGCAACACGTACGATCTATTCGACTGGCTTACCTATCGGAGACGAATTGGCCATTCCATTTGGCTATGGCATCTGGGATGAAAACAACAGTCGTTTCGTGACCGATGCATCAGGGACCCCGTATCTCGAAAATACAGAAAATGCAGCATTGGAGGAAATGCTGTTCACTCTGAACCTGAGTCAAGGTCACAGTGTCCGTTTATACGAAATGTATCTTGAACTCAAAATTGATGTTAATCAAGCAACTCTCACCGGCGAAGGTGGTAATTTAAACATCGTTGTAACGAGTAAATCAAACGCTGCAAACCGTAGCGGTACAGCAACGGTTTCCTTGAGTGTCAAAGAGATTTTCAATCTCCAAATCCTCCAACCGAATCAAGATTCGTTCGATATTACATATCCCACTCCGTTGGAGTTTGATGTTCAGATTCGTAATGATGGAAATGTCCGGACGTTGACTGAAATCTTTTCCTCAGAAGGCTTGCGTGGTTGGAAGATTACTTTGGAATATCTTGATGAAGATGATAAAGACTGTGAAACCATCAAGGTCAATCGTCTTGAATGTTGGATCGACCAAGGCGAAACCAAAAACATCACAGTTACTGTGAAATCTCCTTATGATGCAGAGTTCAAAGACACCTTGGATTTCACCATCTCAGCTCAACCCGAGGAAATTGGGGTCATTGGTCGTACAAATCAACAATTCGATGTGACTGGAGATGTCGAATCTTCACTCTTTGCATTCGCCGAGGACACCACTGTCGCTGCAATTGGCGGAGGTTTTGTCTTCCTGATTCTTCTCGGATTCATTATCAGCAGGCGTACTTGAACTGCAGATTTTAGCATTTCAGAAATCCCTCAATCAAGCCCCGTTTTACGCGTGGTTGACTGGGAACGCTTATGGTGGGTATTCAAGTCGGATTATTTAGAGAGCGCATGCTTTCTGAGGCGATGTATAATGGTCGATGCAGGTTCGGTTCCAAGCGCCTATCTTTCAATTGCTTTCCTTACTGTGGTTGGCATCCTCATGCCAATGACGAATTTCATCATGTCATGGGCTCTTCGTCCACGTACTGATCCGTCTCGGCCACACATCACAAGGTCCTATCTTCTGGAAGGATACGAAAGAGATCACAGCCTCTATCCTCGTCGACTTTCAACATTCGAATGTGGAAGCGAACCAATCGGCGATGCGATGATTCAATTCCACTTCCAATATTACTGGTATGCTATCGTTTTCCTTGTATTCGATGTAGCATTCATGTTCCTTGTTTTGGGCGGTATGGTTACTGCCCAAGAAACATCAACCGCGGATGGCGATATTGCAAACGCTGAGGCTGGACTCGCAGTCCTTGCTGCTTTCTTTGCAATCATGTCCCTCGGCGTTTGGTATGTATTCCGCAAGCGAGGACGAATTTACATCTGAGGTGAGATCATGGCAGAATCTGGAGAAAACTACACTGCATTCAATAGTCGAGCACTCGTTGAAGTGGTCGGTGACGTAACTGACGAGGCTCTCAAGGCTACAAAAATCAAACAACTTCTTTCGGTGCTTGCAGGCCGATTTTTCAACTGGGGAGGTCGTAAATCCCTCTTTACACTCCACTTAGGAATCAAGTGTTGTGCTATCGAAATGGCAGCAGCAGCAACGCCTCGTTTTGATGGAGACCGTTTCGGTGTTTTGTTCCGTTCATCCCCTCGACAATCCGACGTTCTTCTCGTCAATGGACCAATCAGTAAGAAGTTCGCTGACAAAGTTGTTCGCCTCTGGGAGCAAATGCCAGAGCCAAAATACTGTATCGCAATGGGCGAATGTGCTATCTCTGGCGGCCCATACTTCCAATCTTACAACATTCTGGAAGGCGTTGACACGGTCATACCAGTTGACGTCTATGTCCCAGGATGCCCGCCTCGTCCAGAGGCTCTCATCGACGGCTTTGGCCTTCTAAGAGAGAAAATCATTCGAATCGGCGGCGCACCAAGCACAGGCCGAGATGGTGAGAAACCAGTTATCGTAGGAGAGGACTGAAATGGGCATGAGCATCACCTCAGAACAAAATGAAGCAGCAGCTTCATCCTTCCTTGAACAAGCAGAAGAGCGATTTGGAGGCTCTGGCGTAACTGTCTCAATTGAGCATCACAGCAATGCCGTAAAATTCGCATTCGTTCGTATGACTTGCCCACCCCAACACTGGGTTGCATTGGCTAAGTGGATGCGATTTGATGCAGGAATCAACTACTGTTCGATGGTTACAGGTACACATTATCCTGAGGGTGGAGATCGTACATGGAGATTAGCATACCACTTCATGCGCCAGCCAGTTCGCGATGTTGAACCATTCACTTCTGACGTTTTGAAAGCAGAAAGCCTTGAAGGAATGGATATTCCTCTTGAAGTTGAAGTCCTTATCGACCTACCTGACGGTAGAGAGCCAATTGTACCGAGCGTCCAATCTATTTGGATTGGAGCGGATTGGAATGAAAAAGAGACATGGGATCTTGTTGGAATTCAATTCGAGGGTCACGAAAACATGCATCGTGTTCTCAATCCCCACGACAGTCCTGAAGGATTCCATCCACTGCAAAAGCAACATAAAATTCGATATCATGATTACAATGAAATGTATGATGACGCACAAGGTTTCGTGCGAAAGCCGGCAGATGAGGGCCGGGTAAAGTGAGGTGGTATCATGGCACAAATGTGGATTACAATGGGACCTCAACATCCAATGACACACGGTCTTTGGACACTCCGTGTCAAGGTTGATGGTGAAACAGTCGTCGATACTGAAGCAGAACTTGGCTACATTCATCGCGGTGTAGAAAAGATTGCAGAAGCACGTGATTTCACTCAAGTCACACCTTACTGCGACCGACTCTGCTATGTCAGTGCAATGACGTGGGCGAATTCCTACATCTACGCTGCTGAAGACCTTCTAGAGGTCGAAGTCCCAGAACGCGCTGAATACATTCGCTTGATATCTGCAGAAATTCAGAGACTTGCTTCTCACCTTATGTGGCTTGGAGCGTTTGGACCAGATATTGGTAACCTTACACTCATGACATGGTGCATGAGAGACAGAGAAATGTTCCTCGATTTATTGCAAGAACTCGGAGGTTCTCGAATGCATTACAACTACCCTCGAGTTGGCGGAGTCAAGCGAGATTTGCCTGTTGGATTTGCTGACAGAACACGTGCAAAGGTCAAGTTGTTTGAACAGAGAATCAAAGAATACGAAATGATGCTTGATCAATCTACCATCTGGCTCGTCCGCCTCCAAGGAGTCGGCTATTCTCGAGCAGAAGATATGGTGAATTCAGGTGTTTCTGGGCCAAACATTCGTGCTGCTGGTGTAAACTACGACGTTCGTTGGGCTCACCCATACTCGGTCTATGACCAAGTCGACTGGGAGCCAGCCGTTGAGAAGCCTACTTCAGTCAAGGGTGCAGATTGCTATGACCGATATCGTGTTCGAATGGAAGAAATGGTTCAGTCCTGTAAGATGATTCTTGATGCATTAGATAAGATTCCAGGCGGCGCTGACACACACTACAGCCCGGGAGATGAGATGATTCTCACAAAAGCTCCAACCCGTGCTCCAGAAGGCGCAACTGGATTCAGTAACTACGAGTGTACTCGCGGTGCATCTCAGTTCTACATACAAGGTGGCGGCGATGGACGTGGAAAGAATCCTTACCGACTCTCCATCCGTTCTCCTATGTTCATTACAATTCCATACGTTGCAAAGACGATGATTGGCTACAAAGTTGCAGATATTCCTGCGATTATGGGAAGCTTTGACCCATGCATTGGAGAAACCGATCGTTGAGGTGATACTATGGATGACAAGTACGACCTACGAAGTTTGTTCATTGGCGAGGACAGTCTCGTTCATGATTTGGTGACCTCCGGATTAGAAGGGACCCCTCTTGAAGACAGTTCCTCGAACATTGCGTTCGGCCTTGGTACGTTTGCCGTGGTTAACATTGTGTTCTTACTCCTCTTTTTCTCCCAATTCGCAATTCTATGGATTGAGAGAAAAGCTGTTGCTCGTATGAATGATCGTCGTGGTGCAACCACTGCACTTCGTTCCCTCTGGGTCGGAGAAAACGGTGTAACTGGCGGAGAATGGTGGAACATGCTTCCATTCGGCCTTGGACGTCCAGTCGGTGCTGTCAACAAATGGTTGAACAAGCGCTTTGGTAATCGTTCAGAAGAATTCGAAACAGTTGATCGTGTCAACAATCGTTCATGGATGGGATTGAGCATCCTTCCTGGATTCTTCCAAAACGTTGCAGATGGAATGAAATTCCTCATCAAAGAACACATGGTTCCACGTCGTGCTGACAAACTCATCTTCGAAGTTTCACCGTTCCTTATTGTCTCAACCACGCTCATTATCCTCGGTATGATTCCATTATCAAGCGGTATGTACGCTACAAATCCTGACCTCTCCATTCTCTACATCATCGCAATCTTCGGTATTGCACCAATCGGTGTTTTCTTCGCTGGTTGGGCTTCAAACAACAAGTACACACTCATCGGTGGTATTCGTTCAGCAGCACAACTTACTGCATACGAGATTCCACTGTTGCTGTCATTACTTGCAGTTGCAATGTTGAGCGGTACGTTCAACATCATTGACAGCGTTCACTTCCAACACACTGCAGGTGCGTGGAATCTCTTCTTGATGCCACTCGGCGCAGCATTGTTCCTTATCACCATGATTGCAGAAGTTGAGCGTGTTCCGTTCGATATGCCAGAAGCGGAAGCTGAATTGGTCGAAGGATGGTGGACTGAATACGGCGGTATGCGATTTGGTATGCTGTTCATGGCAGAATACATCCGCACCTATGCTGCATGTTTCCTCTTCACTCACTTCTTCCTCGGCGGATGGCACCTTCCATTCCAAGGAACAATTGGTCAAATCCCATACTTGGGAGACGCCTATCTCTTGATTCCAGGCGCATTGGTTGTTCTGATCAAGGCATGGCTTGTCTTCCTCATCGTCTTCGTATGGGCTCGATTCTCTCTTGCACGTATTCGTACTGACCAAATCCTTGAATTCGGTTGGAGAATGCTTCTCCCACTTGCAGTCTTGCAAGTTGTTCTCGCAGCATTGTACCGGCTTTATCTCTTCGATCTTGAAGGAATGTCGGACACTGTTGCAGGTGGAACTGCTTGGGAAGCCTTTGGAATTCCATTCCTTATCCCAGCACTGACCACTATTCTGTGGTTGGCTATCTTTTTCCTATTGCTCAATGATACGGGCAAGAATGAACGCGAAGAACGTATGTATCACGTTCAGACAGTGCAGCCCGCTGGTACCCACACCCCTGGGCAGGACTGAGGTGATTGAATATGCCAACACACCCTCAAGCAAAACCGAACTTCCGAAATCTCTTCTGGTATCCGTTTAAGATTACTCTGATTACAGCATTGAGAACGTTCCCTCTCATGGGTAAACTGTTCCCAAAGCGATTGGGTATGGGCTACCACAACACAACGCATCCAGAATTCTTGGATGAGGCGAGCGCACAACGTGCAAAGAGTCGTTCACAATACAATGACATCACCAATCAAGAATTTGCTCCTGACCGAGTTACATCAGATCTCTTCCCAACACTTTGGAAGCCTCAAACCGTTCAGTACCCATACGAACGCCTTGAAGATATGGAGCCTTGGCTCTTCGTTCCTGGAAACTACAATGGCCGAATCGGTGTCATTTGGGAAACCTGTACTGCATGTAAGATGTGTGTAAACATCTGTCCAAATGATTGTCTTCACATGACGACAGAACTTCGTGTTGACGTTCTCGACAACGCAGAAGGCGAATACGATGGATACGGTGCTGAATTGGAAGTTGGTGGCTATGCTGCCAAGTTCCGTGAAGAAGTTGTCGAAGAACTGGAAACATTCGATCTTATCACCGCTCACGCTGCACCTCCTGCTGAATGGCGCTTTGGCCAAGTCTTGGATTTGAGTGGCGGTACCGCGACTGTTCGATGGAACGACTCAGGTCAAGAAGAAATGCTTGAACAATCTGAACTACGTACTGCAGACAACCAAATTGTATCTGGCCGTATTGACATTGGACGCTGTATGTTCTGTGGACTTTGCATGGAAGCATGTGGTTTCACATCTTTCTTCATGACCAATGAATACGATGGTATGTCAGGATTCTCTCGACAAGACCTTTGGTTCGATGCAAGCAGAACTCGAGTTCTTCCTTCGGTTCATCAAGAAGCTGTTGACGGAGAACTTGCAAAGCGAGCTACAAAGGAACGAGATAAGCGTGCGAAGAAGGCTGCTAAGGCTGCAAAGTCTGCTGAACCCGAAGTAGTGGTCGCAGAACCACCTCAAGTTGTCGAAGTAAAGACCGAAGTGAAGGCTGAGG
>CAXAHE010000016.1:0-25021 GCA_963968475.1 uncultured Candidatus Poseidoniales archaeon
GTAGTAGACAGCGATGTTAGCTCCACCGTCACCCCATGTATCAGTAACCTTCAGCGTGTAAGATCCAGCAACGCTGTAGGATGTGTAACGAGCATATGCTGTGTTGGAACTGAATGTTCCTGCAGCCCATACATCGGTTGTTCCATCTGGCTTGGTGATTTCAAGGCCGATTTCTCCGCCCCAACTGTCAGATTCTAGATCGACATACACTGTAGCACCAGAAGGTACTGTAAATGTGCATGTTGAAGATCTTGAGTAAGCGTTAGATGCAATTGTACACAATGAGGTGGAAGGTGCAGGAGGTGCTTCAGCCGAATCGATTCGGATACCACCGTCTGCGTCCAATAGAGTGTTGTTGGAAACTTCACCGTGACCACCGTTGATTGTGATACCAGGCTTGCTGGCATCACTTACACCGGTAATCGAGTTGTTGTCCAATACATATGCATTTGTGTTAATCAATTGAATAGCAGTTTCAGGTCCATCGAATGTGTTATTGAAGACTGTCAAGCGCTTGGTCGTTTGATCGTATGCTCGAACACCGTATTTACCAGTTGAACTGCTGAAGGTGTTATCCTTGACAACAGCATCATCGGCATATGAGTTCGTGTAGAACCAGACGTCAGCGATTTCTCCACCATCAACGAAAGTGTTTCCTTGAATAGTGGTGTTATCTGCACCAAATTCGTCAGCATTATGCCCATAGGAGTATCCAGATCGTTGGAAGAAAATTCCAGCGCCACAGTCCGTCAATGTACTATTAACGATGTATGAATTATCTGAACCATAAAGGTTAACGCAGACGTCTGTTGATGAGATAGCATTGTTCAGAGGCGTGTAACCCTTGTAGTGGGTCATCGAAACGTTATCCATTCGCAACCACTCAGAAACATAATCATTGCTGGACCAAGTAGATGCATATGCCATACCACTGGTAACCGATGCGACTGGGTTCAATGTTGAATCCTTAATCGAGATATCCATTGCTTGGTACACGTAACCGATTTCGACACCGGTTTGCTGACCGGTTGTTGGGTTCACTGCGAGACCATATACTTCGGAATTGTGAAGATACAATTCTGGCGCATCCGATCCACCTTGAGCATACCATCGTTGGGTATCACCGAAGGTGTACGAACCTGTAACCAAAACCTTGGTGTTGTTCCAGTTGTGCTCTTCATTGTTATCGAAGTACATGAATGGGACATCCATCATGATCGTCTTTCCAGACATATCTTCAGGAGTCGCTCCGTAGTAACCGTACTCTTTGTAGCTTCCACCATTTCCATCGGTGAGCGTTCTTGAAGAACCTGTACCGAGGTATCGGGAGCCGCTACATCCAGCAACAGTGACGTAAGATGTACTTGAGAATGTGTAACAGACACGTGCTTCGATACGATTGGTTAGGTCAATAGTTCCAGAATTAGAACTGGCATCGGTAAGGCTCAGACTTTCAAATGCATATCTGAAGTCACCCTTGCTTGATGTGTATTCAATCATAGCAACGGTGGCAGCTTCGTAACCTGCAAGATCGTCAGCTGTAGAGCCGGATGAATCTACACGAATAGTTCTGAATTGTACTCCAGATGCTATTCCTGAGGAGTCAGTTGTACCTGTTCCAGTGATTTTCTTGTCAGCATTCATCAGAACAACGTTTGTTCCTTGAACTCCTGCACCGTCTGCATTGATTGTCATTTCCAATTCACGCATTCGTTCGAAATCACCGGTTCCAGTAACAGATATCTTGTTCGTGTCAACAGTTCCTTCAATGAAGTCGACCTTGCTTGAACCTGTAACCACAACATCGTGTGTTGTACTCGCAAAGGCAGAGTCAGTTATCGTGAACTCTTGGCTTCCTGCTGTTTCAAGACCAACATCGTTGCCTGCTAGAGTTATGCCGTCAAATTCAACATTCTTACTTGTAAGTGGGCCGTACTTGTATGCTGCTCCAGCACTGTTCGTGATACTACCAGTAAGATCTCCGCCAAAGTTCTTGACGTAGTAGATACCAGCAGTGTTCTGAGCATCAAAGTCCATGTTTGTCAGATCGATTGCACCTGAACCTGAAGAGGATACGAGCATTCCGTAATCTCCACCATTTACTTCAATGTCATCCATAGCAGCAGATACAGCGCCAGTTACTTCAATACCGGAATCGGTTGGTGAAGTAATGTCAATGGATTCGAATGTACCAGCAGCAAAGTTACCACCGATTTCGATACCGTTGTCAGCACCAGTGATAACACCATTCTTGAAAGAAGCTGTACCACTGTCTCTGAGATAATCTCCGAGGTCGCTTGGATCATTACCAGCACGAGCGACGAGGTCGAGTCGGTCTTGGTAATTATCCGCACGGTTGTGTAGAACATCGACGTACATAGTAACCTTAGAGATTGAACTATCTGAGATGTCCACAACTGGGAAAGACATACGAGCGCCTTGGCCAGGATTCATGTAATATGAATACGCATAATCGAGACAAACGTTGTATGATCCACCAACGTATCCTTCAACAGGCTTGTATGCCCCTTGTCCACCATGGTAGGATGTGTAGTAGTAACCCCAGTAGTGGTATGGGTAATATCCGCTGTTTGGTGTTGTGTCAGCATCAATTTCAGACCATCGGAATCCGAATTGGTCTGGGTAATAGTAGTAACTAGGATAGGATGGGAAGGTCTGAGGACCTTGAGGCCAGTAGCGCCATAGATAGTACATGTAACCGTCAAAGTCACTTGTAGCGGATGGCCCATAGCTGTAACCGTATTGGTTACAATGCCATGATGCGACTCCACCTTCACCGCCAGCGTATGTGTCAGCACCGTTTCCAGACTTAGGATCGTTTGAACCCCATGGGTAGTATCCCATCTTGTCTGGTGTAGTAATGTTCTCAGAAACTTCTCCGCTTCCATCGTCGTAGGTAACTTCGATGTTCCATCGGTCAGTAATCATGTAGTACTTGCTTGTAGCATAGTTGTAGGTTGGGTGAGCATTTCCACCACCATAGATGGAGTTAGCCCCAACTTGCAGATAATCTGAACTTCCAAGGAAACTGGAAAGGTCCACAGCGTATGTTGTCCATCCAGTCGATTGTCCTGACAATGAAGTAGAACGGTATATGGTTGGAAGGCTCATTCCACCGTAGACATCGACACCAACAGTGTTGTCAGTTGATGTGAATCCGTCGATCTGTGGAGCACCGTTGTAGGCTTGAATACCAACAGCTGCGTTTGAAACGGCAAGGTTGGTGTATGAACCGCCTGTTTGTTCAACCCAAAGGGCCGTACCAGTGTTTCCTACATTGATGATGCTGGAAGAAGCAATGTTCGCCGATCCACCGTCAATCTTGACGGTTGCCATTTCAGTAGAACTTGCAGAGGAACCGTAAACAGTACCTGAGTTCTTCATGATGAGAGTTGCACCATCACCTACATAGAGGGCTGATCCAGTTGTTGCATCTTGAGCAACATCACGGACAGTACCACCATCAATCTCAAGAGTTCCGTCTTGGATGTCAAGTGTAAGAGGGTATGTTGATGAAACTGCCTTCAGTGAACCGGTAGCTACTGAAGATGTTCCTACAACCAACTTTCCACCATTCGATAGTGTTAGTACAGGAGTACTTGTTGCCGTAGACTTGATTTGCAGAACTGCTCCCATGAGTCTGATGACACAACCATTGAGGTTGAGATCTTCAGTCAAGGTCATTGGTGTTCCGTCAAACTCATAGATGGTAGCCCCGGAAGCGGTTGTACCGTTTGTAGGTAGACCCGCTCCGGTGTCAGCATCAGTCCAAGCTGCCAACCAAGTACAGTCCATGTTGGTTCCATTGAAATCAACAGGCGCTGGCTCGAGGAGCAGAGCATATGAACTGCCAATGGTAAATCCACTGGTCAAATCGCTTGCATACCAGGTGTCACTCGAGAGAGTCTCGTTCTGTCCAGCAGGTCCGAATGCACGGAGGTTGTGATTGCTGTATGTGTTTCCAGCACTGTCTCCAGTGATGACCCACACAGATGCTTCACCGTTTCCATCAGTGACGTGAGATCCGACTTCAAAGAGTTCGGCTCCCGCTGCTGATACAACACTTGCACTTACAACGTGTCCACTCTTGTTCACTTCTTGGATGGCTGGTGGCGTACCAACAGCTTCGAGTCGGTATGCACGTAGAGTTGCGGTACCACCGTAGTAAATCAGTGCAGAGGATGATGTGTAAACATCACAATCGGATGTTGCTCCGTTGGCGTCTGCACAATCATCAGTGTTCTGAGAGACGTCGATTAGGCGTACTTCAGCGTTTGAACTTGCGTAAGCAAGGTAAACACCGCTACCAGCATTAGAACTGGTAATAGCAACATCACCAACAGTCATCTTAGAGTTACGAGCGTACAGAGCGTGGTCTGTACTCGATGTGTGGGATAGAGTACCACCATCAACGACAACGTTGTTTGGGGCAGCACTGCTTGAACAGCTACTGTATACTCTGTCGGAATCAATGGTTGTTACATCAATCTTCCATCCACATCCTGCTACACCAAATCGACCAGAGTCGAGATTTGTAACAGACATAACATCAGTCGAGATAGCGTTACCTGAGATGTCAATGTGTCCAGCAGTTACGTCATTGAAGATCGAAGGTTGAATTCGAGTCAATGTCATGTCGCCTGCATCAATGTTGTCGAAGATAGCGAAATCTCCGGAAGGTCCATTTGCTGTGCTTGAAGAACCACCAGGGGTTATTGTTAGCGTAGCAGTTCCAACGTCGACATCTGTCATGTTGATTGAACCAAGAGCATTGATGGAGACACTTGAGTAACCAGGAGCATCAAGGTTGAAGATGTTTACTTCGCTTGATGCGCCGTATGCTGAATCCAATGCAACTCCAGTTTGTGCAGCCCCACTTGTTGTGAAACTTGCACTTACGTTCGAGATTGTTACATGTTGCAAATCGGTATCGATAAGGTTCTTGTATGCATTCTCGATTGTTACGTTCTCAACATGGAGCATTCCTCCAGTAGAACCTGGATAGTTGACGATAGCGCCGCCCCATGATTCGCCGTCAGAGTTACAATTTGACATCGTTCCTTCCATGATCATAGCGTTTGCGCTGCTTGGCAAGTTGATACAAGCCTTGTCAGCCCCACTAATAGCGAAGTTCATCATCGTGATTCCAGTTCCTTGTCCACTGCCGTGACTGATTGCAGTCTCGACGTTAGTGAATGTAACCTGACTCATTGTGAAGTTACCGACGTTAGCGTTGGAGTAACATGGTCGTGTACCACCGTTGCTGTCAGCACAGTATGCGTTGTAGTCTTGGTGTCGGGAACCTGCAGTGATTGCAGCAGTACTGGTGTTGTTGAAGTCGACGTAGCTGAATACATGTCTGTCATCAGTACCAGCGGTTGTAGTACAATCATCTGTGAAAGAGAGACCCTTCCATTCTGAACCAGCAGCACCCTCGAAGAGGATACGATCGGTGGAGTTTCCGATAGCCTTGACTGAATCACAAGCACCATCGATGGAAATTCCCTTACCTTGTTCGACTTGAATAACCGTTCCTGGCTGGATTGTTAGATCTCCACCAGAAACAGATAGGTAGTCGCTGCTAGGGCTGATTCGGTATGGTGAACCTTCGTTGTCCCAGATACATTCTACGTTGTTTCCTGAACAGTCGAGGTCGTTGTCGACATCTGTACCCTTGCCTTCGAATGGCATTGTACGGACATAGACACCACAATCGTATGCTGTGTTATCATAGCAGTAGTAACTGCTGTAATAGCCCCACCATGGTGCAATTGTACCTGGTCGAGCTGCAGAGTTACTAGAGTATGGCAAATCAGGCATGCTTGTACCCCATGTAGTAATACCACGTTCGAGGGATGTAGCACCATTGTCAATCATGTAGAGGTAACCGTTACGACCGATACGAAGTCGGTCGTTACTGTCATCACCATCGAAAGACTTCTGGAAGTAATCGAAAGTAAATCCGGATGGCAGATCGATGTTTGCGTTACAACCGGTCTTGTATTGGTTCCAATAGTAACTGTATGAACAGTAGTAACCAGTTGGTGTACCACCAGATGTACCGGAGATAACCTGTGCGGCGTTGGTTACAGGCTTGATACCTGTTGAGAACGCTTCGTATCCATGGTCGTTTCCGTCAGTAGAAATTCTGAAGTTGGAAGCATGCGGGTTGTTACCAGCCATGTATCCAGCTCCAGGGTTTCGCATAGAGTCGCCCTTTGTTCGTGTGTGATCCATGTAACCAACAGTAGCGTAATCGTAGTAAGCAGCACAACCTGAGTCGTACTTGAATTCGATTTCGTTTGTTACGTCATAGAAGATAACTTGGTAATCACAAAGATATTGTGTATTGTATCCCATGTCTCTCCATTCGACGATAAGCATCATGTTAGGATCGCCAACTTCAAAGGTACTCGATGTTGTTGTTTCTGAGTTCACACCTGCTGAAACTGTCGATTCATCTACGGATGTAGCATAGTATTCAATATAGTCTCCACGTTCGAAAGTGGTTACAGTAGCAGCCCAGTCACATGTACCGGCAACACATTCAGATCGTGTCTTGCCTACAGGAGACAAGAGAATCGATGTTGTGCTTCCGTTGTTTACAGAGTAATGCAATGTTGGCCCTTCATTCAATGTTTGATTGACGTTTAATCCAGATGGTGGATCTCCCGCATCTGCGATTGTGTAGGTGAACGTTCGACTCTTACTGTGAGAGTCACGCAAGACTGAATGGTCCATGTCAGGAGCCGTTGTATCGGGTGTAGGTGCGACCTTTCCAACCTTGTATGTGATTGAACCAGATGTTGCCATTCGTCCGTAATATCCAGCGCTTAGAGCAACACCGGACCACTTGTAGGAAGAGGTTTGGTATGCGTAGTAGTAACCAGTGTTACAACGAGCGTTGGAGGAACTGGATCTGTAGAAGTAGTAGAAACCGTTTGTTCCTACACAGAGCCAGTTAGCCTTTGAAGTACTGTATCCAGTACCATTCCAGGTGATCTTACCGAATGTTCCGGTAATGTCTCCAGGGATAGGGACGTTGTAAGCTGCCGTGTATCCATATGTGGATACAGAGGATGCTTGGCTTCCTCCAGCAAGTGCGCCGGTTTCGATCTCAGGCGTTGAATCACCGATACCAACCATACCCCAAGCATTGTCGCCTGAGTCATAGTGGAAGATGATGTTCATCTGAGGTCCATTCTTTGCGCTGATTGCGAGGTATCCGCCATCGCCTTGATGGAGTTCATCAAGACCAGATTGGGTTCCGCCGTATCCGTTGTATCCACCGCTAGGTGTTGTGGTCCACTGCAACTTCCACTGGGAGTAGAAGTAATATGAGGAAGCGTAGAAACATGAGTAACTACCAGTACCACAGTTTGAGACGTCCCACTCGAAGAGGTACTCATCGGAGTGGTCGTAATAGGTCATTTGTCTGTCGTGGAATCCTTGCGGGGAGAAATAACTACCCGAGTGGACATCCGTTGTCAGAACTGTGAACTTCTTTGCATCTCCAGCATTTGTGATATCATCGACAAAGAAGTAGTGAGCGTTGCTCTCTACCCATGTCCCTGGTGCTGAATTGCTTGCAGGTGGTGCAGGATCATATCCGACGTTTGCTCCACCAGCGGAGTTCAGGTCTTGGAACTTCCAGTAGTACTCGACGTAATCGCCTGCGCTGATGTCTGCAGTTGTAGCCTTGAATCGGCATTCACTTGCAGTTGATGTACAGGTTTGGATTGTCGTTGCACTGACTGAGGTCCATGAACCGTTGTTGACGCTGTAGGACATTGTCACACCGTTGGTCGATGTTGTGTCGATTCCTGACAGGTCAGTTAGTGTTGTGAAGAAAGTTCTCTCACCTTCAACATATGAAGTCAATCCACTGTATGGAACGTGACTGGAGGTTGGGGCATCCGAGTCAGAGCCACCGGAGTAAATTACTTCCAGATAGCTGTTTGATCCACCGCTGTTGTAAGCGTATGTGTAGACGTATATGCTTGAAGTCATTCTCGCACCCATTCCGACAGTTCCGGAATTCGATTGTGCGTTGATGATGTAGTTGTGGCTACCAGTGCTTGAGGAACAAGCGGTACCTGCAGAGTTAGCGTTGTCGCATATTTCTGCTGTCTTCCAACCAGTTCCTTGAGAGTAAGTTCCAGAAGCTGCTGAATTACCAATAGAAGAGATCAGTTTTCGTTCGTTAACGTTCGAGTTTGTACCGGATAAGAGGTTAGCCGCGATTGCACCTGAACAGCTAGCAGAAGTAATTGCGTAGTTATATCGTACGTCAGTACCGCATCCTTCCAAGACTGTTGAAGTAATCATATTTGAAGAAGAACTTCCATACGCATATGATACGTATTGTTTCCAATTTACTTCTTCAACGGTAGCACCGGTCGGTAACGCTGAACTTGAAGTGAAGGTGTACTTGTGCCATGGGTTATACTCGAAATCGGAGTAATAACGGTACAAGTAAGAATATGCGGTGTCGTAACAGTATCCATAGTAAACACGGCAATATCCACGGTTTCCACTTGTGACCTTGATGGTTGGGTCAAGAGCAAGTGGGAACACTCGGTCTTCGGACATCAACCAATCTGTGTCGACTGCGGTAGTAAGGAGAACCATTTCACCGTACACTTGGACAAAGTATGTGCCGATGTAAGGTTCATTGCCTGAGTCTTCCATAACGGTTGGCTCAGGGATGGTGGCCAGAAGTTCACCGGAATCAGTAGAACGGATTTCGAGTTCCCCTTGAGTCGTGGTGATTTCCTCGCCTAGAGGTACTCCGTCTAAGTAGAGGCCATAGCCCATTGGAAGGCGGATTGTTTCGGTCATACCAAAGTATGCTGCAACTTCGTCAAGGACTGGACGCTCTTCGATGATGAGGTTTTGCTTGACTTGGTTGGTTTCAACCGAGTAGTCAATAGCAAATCCTTCAGCAAGAGGGTAGCGAATTACGTTACCACCGACTTCGACATCGCCCATTGCTGGAGCGGCCTGATATGGCATAGGTGCCGTACCAGTGATGTCAAGGGTCATGAGCATAGGGTTCAGACCAGTGATGATTGGATCAACGAACTGGTTAGGCTGAACACTTACACCTTCTGAAAGTTCAGCACCAAAGGTGGTCGTGAAGGTATTCTCCTTTACTTCCCATCCATTCGGTGTCGCCATGATGTTGAGGTTAATGTCCTCAAAGGCGCCACTATCAGCAAGGTAATGCACAGGCTCATCACTTGTGAGTTGTGCAATCTTTCCATCCTCGGTAAGGAAGGCCTTGGTGTTCGCTTGCCTCATTCCCAGTAATTCCTGGGTGGGGTCGTACTCATAGGTCGTTTGTTCGATGGCGGCCGGGAGCTTGAAGAAATCATCAATATCAGTTGTGATCTCTGCAACACTCACGGTATCGGTCGTTGTATTGTCTACTAGGCTTGTCATTGGCATAAATGCCATCAAAGCACATAGTAGAACGGCAATACCGATTCCACCAATTGCGGTTTTCTTTTTATTATTCTTGTTTCCCAACATAGTCATTCACTCTACACGGACTGTATGCAAGTGCAACCACGTCCTCCGCTACTTATAGGAATTGGGGTACAATATCTTTGAATCGATTGTTTCAAAGTGTAAATTAAACGGGATACTGCGTAACATTTTACGACCTCAGTAGTACAAACAATTTGTAAAATGAACAATCTATTTAATTGTGTTTTTACGATTTAACAAAATGCGATCTTAACAACGAGTTTCTAGGGCATTCCTGAGCATTAAAATAAAAAAAGGCCGGAGAGGGCGCCAGAACGCCCTCCCCGGCGGCTTCCATACACAATAGTGTACAGATTACGACGGCGGATTAGTGAGTGTTACTCAGTAATCCCAGTCTTTGTCTTCGCCTTCGTTTCCGCCTCGAGAGAGGATGAAAGCACCAGCGATGAATGCTATAACGACGACGCCGCCAATAGCACCCCAGGTCCAGCCAGGGAGTTCTCCGCTTTCTTTGTCATCTCCATCAGTGGAGTTTGTATCGGTGGTTCCACCTTCATTCTCCTTGAAGAATGGTGCATCTGCACCAGAATCCGAGTTTGAGGCTGCATATGCCTTGTTTCCAAGTGCATCAACTGGTACGACAACGAAGTAGACGGTGTATTGGCCAGGGCTCGTGCTCTTCATGACATCTGCTGTGGTTGTAGCAGCGTCTGCTGTTGGAACACAATTTGATGGCATCTCTGCTGCAGTGAACGATTCACGGTTTTGGGAACAAACGTGCCAAACAGCGACATCTGAAAGGTCATCGCCGGTTGCATCCCAGTTAAGCGTCCATTTGTCACCAGCTACTGTAACTGAGACGTTTGCTGCTGCTGCGCCACCGTCAACTGCCTTATCAGCGACGACTGTTGCAGTTCCAACAGGGGTGCTGCAAAGTCCATCGTTGTTGCAAATAGCGACATCAATGGTATAGGAAACCCCATGTGTAGTGTCACTGTAGGTGTACATGAATTGGTCAGAGGCCAAATCGATTTCGAAGATATCCGAATCAGCATCATTGGAGACGCTGATCGAGAACTTCTCATCGGAAAGCATTGTACCAGTGGTGCCCCAGTTCATTGAGATTCCACCGTTGTATTCTGCGTTAGCGCTGAATCCACTGATCGATGCACTTGGTGCGTCCTTTGATTGCAAAGGAGCATCAATGAGCAGGAATTGCCCAGCAGGCAATACAGGGCCAGATAGAACCGCTGAGAGGACTGACTTGGTCGAATCTTCTTCACTGTTTGATGCCCCATCTGCAAGGAGTTGAGTCAATGTGGCACTCTTACAGTTTGTAGTGAACCATAGAGACGATGCTCCTAGGCCAGAATCAAAGACCATGTCCATGCTGTGAGCGAGGACGTCATTGGCTGCATAGGTCGTGACTGGGTTGTAGTCAATGACTGCAATAGGAGTGTATACTCCAGATAGTTCGCCACCTGATGAATCAGGAAGAGTAATTCCTTCGCATTCCGTGGTGTCTCCATCTTCAACATCGATTGAGAAAGCAGCCTTACTAAAGTATGCGATCGAGTAATCCATTGTAACTCCAGCAGTTGTTGTATCGGATGCAACTGCATCGTTCCAGATTTCAATGATGAGTTCTTCTGTTACCGAACCTCCATGAGCGTCAGTAACAGTTACCTTCACTGGGAAAGTAGTAACGAAATCTTGGATGATAGGAGTTGTACATGTTCGTCCAACGCCACCTAGACCACCACATCCTGCGAGTGGGATGCTTGAAGCTCCACCAACCCATGTGTAGGTCAATCCATCACCAGTTACGTCATCTGCATCAAAGACAGACACTTCAAACTCGAGCATGCTTTCCATACCAAGCTTGAGGTCGCCTTGTGTGACAAGGTCGAGTGAGGAAACGACAGGGAGGTTGTTTCGGACTTCCTTCTCCATCGAAACTTGATTGTTGGATAGTTTCTGATCAATTGTCTTTTCTTCCATAACAAGATTTGCTTCGATTGTGTATGTACCTACATCGAATTCAATCATAGTGCATGCGTGACCTTGATTGAATGCCATTGGTCCAGTTCCAAGCATAGCGTGGTTGTAAGAAGGCTCAACGCCTTGGATACATTCATTCACCATTTCTGTAATCACTTCGTTTGTATCGAGGTTTGTAATCGTAAAGGTAACATTCCAGTCATACAATTCAGTTGTTTCAGATCCACGGTGTTCTACAGATGCGTCAATGTAAGATGTACCTACTGAAAGATCACCTGGTTCACCAGAACCAACAGTGTATGTTGCGATTCCGGTTCCGTCGGAGTTGTATCCTTGGTTGACAGTTAGCATCGAGATACGGATGTCATGGAATGTCTGAATAGCACCTGTGATTTCATCAGCGTTGTTGTTCGTGATATCGTCGCGGACGGAGGATTCCTCACAGAAATGGCTGTAGGTAACGGTCGTAGATACGTCGTTTCCATCTGCGTCGGTTTCATTCTGTACGACAACTTCCTGACATGATTCGAATTGTCCGTAGAGAGAGTATCCGCCGAGTTGAACATCGACAGAATATGCTGAATCAGCGCCGCTGGTATCAGGCAGGATAGATCCTTGATATTCCCATATGCCGTTGTTTACGTTGTTTGACATGACGGTACGGACTTCAGTTAGGTTATCTGAAGGGTCGGTTTCGTTTTGGTAAACCATGACGAGTTGATCTGTCCCCACGTTGACGGAGTGAACAAGCGATCCCAATGTAGCCGCCTTCAAATCAGCAACATCATCACCAGAAGCAGAATCAACGGTACCGGTTATGTCGATATTCATTGTCAAGTTGTGCGTGATGAAATCTGAAGATCCGTTGAGCTCTACAGTAATTGTGAATGCCTTAGCACCTCCACCTGTTGCAACGGTAGGAGTTGTGCCGTCAGGGAGAGGATCCCAAGAGATGTCAACATCGATATCGAGGTAATCACGTACTTCGACGTACACTTGTTGTACATCGTTTGTGGCTTCGACATCTTGGTCAGAGTAGACTTCGATTTGAACAACATAGATACCTGCGGTGGGAGTCCAAGTGGCATCGCCACCTCCATATTGAATCATTGTCTTTCCACCTTTGAAGACATCTCCTGAAGCAAGTGATTGATCATCGCAGACAGTTGTGTCATCGCAGATTACGTCTGGGTTGTCCCATTCGAGGTCTGCCCCTGTGCTATCTTTAGCAAGGTTTAGTGGGTTTCCGTTTCCATCAGCATTCCAAACCTGTGCTTTGTAGCCAAGTTCGGTGATTGCAGTGTCACCAGCATTTTGAATGAAGACTTCAAAGGTCGAATCTTGACCTACGAAGAGTTCATTGCGGCATGTTGGTTCGCAAACGGTTTCTTTCGGTGAAGTAATTGCAACGAGTTCTGCGTCAGCACCTGAACGGGCTCCCGTGTCCTCTACTACTTCGGTTGTTTCGAGCTGTGTGATGTCGATGTTTGCCATAAGGCTAGCAACCAACAAAAGCACAAGCATTACAGGGGTAATTTTTCTCATGTCATATCCTCCAATGGGGCGGTATCTCGCCCTACGATAAACGCCGTATATATACTATGGGTGTGATATTTATTGGGAATTTTTATAAAAATAATCTGTCTTCTAAATCCCTTGATTGTGGCTCAGTCCATGTATTATGATTTCAGGAACTTGAACGCAATGCTTCCGATGGAGGAATTTTAGATGCTGCTCGTACAGGGCCAAGAGTGGCTAAGAAAACAAGAATCCATCCTCCTAAGAACATAACAATGGCAGTCGTCCAAGGTAATACAAGAGAGGCTCCTTCCTTTTCCCATACCGCTGAATGTAATCCTATGTGGAACAGCAGACCGACGACAATACCGTTGAGTATTCCTAACAGTGCGACCCATGTAACCTCAACAACATGGATTCTCATGACCATTCCTTGAGTATAGCCGATTGCACGTAACATTCCGATGTGTTTTCTTCTTTCTGAAACAGAACGATATGTTACGACACCGATGCCTGCGATACCAATCACCAAACCGATAGACAAATATCCCTCGAACAGAGCGAGGATCGATAAAACAAGGGATTGGATGAGCGCAACTTCTTCCGCAATCAGCGATACTTGGATTCCTTCTTTTTCTAAATCCAAACTCAAGTGTTGGCTAAGTTCTGCTGCTGCTTCCCTTTCCTCTTTCGACTTTCCAGCAGCCTCGTAATACGATACGCCTTCGTTATCAAAGGATGAACTTGCCTCACTATCAGGCGAAACAGAAACGTAGACTCGAGTGAGATCCCCATCGTATTGCTCAATCACTGGTTCTGACGGCATCCACACACCTGCAGAAAACAGGTAGGATGATTGTTCAAGAATACCGCCAACTGTTACAATACGGCGGTGACTCGGTTGTTTTGAATCGATAATTGTGATGTTTTCACCGACTTTGACGGGAAAGATACCAACTGATGTTCCGTCAAGGGATGACTCGAGACCGAACGAAGCATCTACGAATACGACGTCTGTTCTCTGGTACATAGATATCCACGCTTCTTCTGAGGAATCGCCAAGCCCTTCATCCCAAATGTAGAGTGATATACCACCGTGATCAACAAAGCCCTGATCCACACCTCTTAGGATGTATGGGGAACGTGTTTCTTCGTCGTTCTCTAAGAAAGCCTGGGCTCTATACACCCGTCCCACTGCATCGATTTGCTCGACATTAGAATTCTCCAAGCCCCATTCCGTAACTGGACCTTCAAGTTGCAAAGGCCGTGACCTTGAAGAGGAAAGCATCAATTCGAACTCACCTTCTGATTCTTCGACAAATGAACTAGAATAATTATCAAATTGAAGTGTGTAACCACTTAGAACGATAACAGAAAAGACTGTTATCGAAAACATACCCATCACGACAGCAGTTCGTAGAGGTTTTTGAAGCGGATACGACAACGCTACTGGAAGAACAGGACCGCTGGATAATTTTGGCAAACGCAACAACCCACGTATCATTGTCGGAGCAAGTGCAGCTAAGACAAATACACCCGCCAGCACTTGCACGAGACCAATCAGAATAAACGATAATTCATTTGGAATCAAATCATTGCGTATAGGATCAAGAGAGGACGGTAATCCTGTCCATACCAGTAATGCGACTCCACTCCAGCCTATCGTTCTGCGAGGAGCTTCTCTGAACACTGGTAATGTACCATCGATTTTACGACGGGCTCGAAGAACAGGAATGACCCAGAACAGTATCGGCATAGTGAAGAGAATGGCACTACAGCCAAACAAAATCCACATTGAGTGAGCAACACCTTGCCCTCCGATAAAGAACAATCCAATACTCCCCAGTACTGCACCTGCCATGATAATTAAGAAGATGTATATCCCCCATGGGACATGTTTTGGAATTCGTTGAGGGACACTCTTCAACGCATGAACGATAATCAAACGAGACGACCAAAGAGCGGAAAAGAACAATGTCAGTATTGAGAGATGGAAACCCCAGAACCAGCCTGAAGCAAGAGAAGATGAATCCACGTGGAACGTAAACACGTCCGTACCGGCATTAGCAAAGACACTCGAAAAGCCGATTCCAATGAACCAGGCAAGCCCCATGCCGAGCAACGATCCCATCCCGCATCCAAAGAATGCTGCAATTGATCCTTCAATCATGGTCATATAACGTAAATCAGATCGTGTGAATCCAAGTGCTCTAACGGTTGCATACTCTTTTTGTCGAACATCGACCAACATCATAACGATAGTCACGACAAGAAGGACTCCTGCTGCTATCGTAAAGGATCCAAACACGAGGAACATTGCCGACAATACTCCTGATGATGCTTCGGCTTGTTCCATAGCATCGAGTTTTACTGTTCGAATCGAAAGAGACATCTCATCAAATCCAACGAGTTCGTTAAGGTGGTTTTCAATCGCAATGCGCTCTTGAAGCGATACAGAACCAAACACGAGCATCGATCGTTCGTCTTCTTCAGCTGCTGCTAATGTTTCACCGTCGTTGATGTTGATCAGACCAAGGACGACCGATTCAAGTTCTGATAATTGCGAAAGTTGATCGTTTTCTGTAAACGAACCATTGATGTAGAGTTGCTGTGAATCATCAGAACCAAAGGCAAATTGGAAGAGCCCAGAGGCGTTAAGAGAGCCATTTGCGACACCAGAAATCATTTGCAATCGATTCCCAATCATCAGTTCAGTTTGGGTAACATTCAACGAAGGAACGTCACCATCAATAGCGAAGAACATTTGTGGGAGGGTTCCAAATCCACCTGCCTCTGAAAGGATAGGAAGGCGAATCGATTGTATCGAACCGTCCGCAACATCTCGAATGATAATTCCCGGAGATTCTATGCACCATGCTTCTTGGCTGCTTACAACAGACCCTTTTCCAGATGCACATACTGAGGGAGCATTCGATGATGAAATCGGCCATTCAGATTCGGAAATTTCGACAAAATTCGATTCTTCTCCGTTCCACACTCGTTTGTAATAATCGACCGAAAGAAGACCTTCAACTTTCAATAAAAGGTCGCCTAAGTGATGTTCCAACTCCCAATCCAAAACCGTTGAAGGTGTGTTGAGATTCAAAGCGTAGGGTGTTTGTGAATCATTAACAATATCTCCATACCATAGCGTCCGGTTGAGACCTTCTTCAAGAGCAAACCAGGTATCTTCGTAGAGTTCTACTGCGACGATATCTTTCTCTTTCAATAGACGAATGGTTGAATCTTCATCTGAACTATTTCCAAGAATGAGTCCCTCATCATATGAGGCAAAACCGTAATGCCCGTCGATGCTAACATCGGTAATAATCGAACCCGAAGGGACCCGCCAAACCCATGATTCGTTATCGTTGCGTTCATATCCAAAACCGCCTGGACCCCAATGCCAAATCGCATCTTCTTCTGAAACGACATGATTCACATCCCCATCAGCAAGCGTTAGTAATTCTGAACCGTTTGCTTTCAAACTAATCAATGGCACCTGCAACACCTCCAAGAGAGAGGATTCTTCCATCAATTCACTTTGATTCTGTTTAATGGAACGAACAAGAGAAGCTTGTATCCTCCCCAATCCTTGCGAAGAGGCAATGGTGAAGGAATCACTTCCATCATCGGTCAAAAACTGCAAACCAGAATCTTCTGCGTTAATGGTCTGATTCAAGGCCAGTTCCAATTGGTCAATCAAGGGAGAATATCCATTCCTTGTTTCTTCTATGCCCTTGATCGATAAACGGATTGTGGTCACATTTTGACCTGCTTGTTGTAATGTTTGAGCTGTTTGTAAATCAGTAAATATCGCAGGAGCTGTCGTTCCAGCAAGTTGTCCTTGATTTGCCATAGAAACGACATCATGAATCAAAAAGAATTGTTTTGTGCGTTCAATACCGTCATCCGAACGAACAAACCAACCCAGTTCAATCTCATCGCCTTCATCGACCTCGAGTTCGTTAGCGAGTGCCCGATTGATGACCACGATCGATCGATTTGAGAACCGGCTTGCCTCTTCAAGTTCAAACCATGTCAAACCATTGGATGAAGACCCTATGCGAGCATCTTCTTGATGCTCTAAGGCAAACCAAGGTACGTTTGGTTCAGCAATTCCTTCACTCGTTTCAACGGAAGCTGTTGTGATTCTACCAGCCTGAATGGAATCCACTGCATCAACATCCTGAATTCGTAGTTCGTCAACAATAGACGAAGGAATCTCAACAACCTGCCCGATTGTGGAATCATATCCAGAGATTACAATATCAGTAGAGCCCCATGCTGCTTCAACTTCTTTTCGCACCGTCTCGTCTAAAGAATCACCAACGATGAGAGAGGAACTTATTATCGCAGAACCAATCATCAATCCTGCCATAAGGAGGGCTGCTTGACGTTGACGACGCCGTATTTGTTGCCAAGCGAGTTTGAACACAAGAAGGCGTCTTGGGCTGAGTAAGGCTTGTACACCAAGGAGGCTCAATACCCCAAACATAGCGCTTCCAACAAAAACTGTCGATGGACCAAGGCCAAGCCATTCAAGAACAAAATGAGACAAGATGGAATCCAAAAGTGGAACGATTATGATGATGATTCGCATCTTTAGAGAACAATCGTGGCGAAGCCCAATGGCTGCTATGGTGGCCAGAAGTACTATGGCGAAACCCAGAAGCAGCAGAGCAATCAACTTCATTCCTCCTCAGATGATTGACGAAATTTTCCATCTGCCATCTGAAGGATGCGGTCGCATTGTTCTGCAATTGAGTGATCATGAGTTACAATGAGAAATGTCGTATTACCTACTTTACACAACGTTCGTAGTAACCCAAGTATTGATTCTGAGGTTTCAGTATCCAGATTCCCAGTTGGTTCATCGCAGAGGACAATCGCTGGCCGGTGTACCACTGCACGTGCTACGGCAACACGCTGCTGTTGACCTCCAGACAATTCCGCTGGCCGATGATGTAAACGATTGCCTAGCCCTACTGCAGTGAGCGCCTTTGAGGCTTCTTCTCTTGCTTCAAGGGAAGTTTTGCCTTGGAGTAGAAGAGGCAACTCAACGTTCTCCAAAGCGGTCATTACGGGCAAGAGGTTGAATTCTTGGAAGATGAAGCCCATGTTTGAACCACGAACCCGTGTCCTGACATCATCGTTAGACCCGTACAGGTTCTGACCGTTGATGGCAACTGATCCAGAAGACGGTTCATCAATTCCTGAAAGAACGTTGAGCAAGGTTGTTTTCCCACAACCTGAAGGTCCCATGATTGCCACCATAGTACCCTGTTCAACCTCAAGAGATACATCTTCAACGGCCTTGATGACGGATTCACCAGATTCATAGAGTTTCCACAAACCTTCCGCCTTCAGTGCTAACGCCATGCAAAACCTTACGGCTGCGTATTGATAAACTACCGCATGAATCCCGATGCATGACCGAAGTTGCAGGGTATGTACGCGTGTTGGCGTTTGGCCCAATTGCTGAAGCTATTGGTTCAAGGACTTCCAAAATTGAGTGGCATCACGGAATGAGTATCGAAGATATTGTTCATGCCCTCGATATGCAACACTGGATTGGCCAAGGACTTGCTGTGGCCTTGAACGGAGAGAGGTGCCCACTCGACATCCACCCACAACAAGGAGATGAAGTCGCTCTTCTCCCTCCTGTATCTGGTGGCTGAACGGTACAATTCGCCGTTAAGCCATGGTAAGCCTTGAAAGCAAGAACCTACAGGACCGTATAGGGAATACAATGGCATTTAGTCCGGGACCACTCGAAATCGTCATTCTTTTGGCTATCTTCTTTATTCTATTTGGTGCTGAGCGATTACCAAAAATGGCAAATGCTCTCGGCCGTTCAAAAGGCGAGTTTAACAAAGGACTCTCAGAAGCAACAACTGCTGCTACAATCGCAGATCTAGAAGCAGGTGGAAAAACCCCTGACCAGGTACTAATGGACCGTGCAAAAGCGGTTGGCATTGATCCTGAAGGAATGTCTGTTGATGAATTGGAAAAGAAAGTCAAGGCTCTTGAAACTCTTACCGATGAAGAGTGATTAGCCTCGCTTCAATTTCATTGGTGAACCGCATCGATCACAGAGTTGAACATCATCTTTTTTCGATTGTTTCGCATTCGGAGGTACGTCTTCTTCCGCTCTGCAACCAATACATCGTAAAATCCATTTCCACTGCTTTTTGCCCCCTTTTGTCAGAACGCCTTCAACAGGAATTCCTGCTTTACGAGCCACATTTTTCATTCGATAGTCATCCGTAACCAACGGAAGATTTTGATCGATAGCTAATGCAAGGACATCCAAATCCACATCAGATAGACGAGGGAGATCTCCTGTTTCAGAGGCTATTTCTCTCGCTCTTTGGAGGGCAATTTCGAGTGGTACTTGCCAGTTGAGTGATGCTGATTCCATCAACATTGAACGTTGTTCATCAACTCTGAGCAACTCTTCTTGTTGAGAAAAAGCAACAATTTCACCACGGCATCGTTCAACTGGCCAATGAAGCAGGGCAGCAGTATCGAGGACGCGCATTGTATTTTGCTGGAGAATCGACGTAAAGAATGCACCGATGACCCATATACTCAAGAAGCAACATCCACACCAAGAACTATGATTGGCGAAGAGGTTATTCTCGACTTCTTCGAATCGTTTGGACCATTGGCATTAGCACTTCTTTCATTCACTGAGGCGATTATCCAACCGATACCACCAGATGTGTTGTTTTTACCGATGGCTTATGATGCGAGAGATAATGGTGGCCTGCTCATGTGGTTATGGTTAGTCGTTACCCTTTCTTCTGTACTTGGAGCAATAATAGGTCACGCACTTGGAAAACGATACGGTACAAAATTAATCGATAAGTTTGGCAAGCCTCATCATCGGCAACAACTTGAGAATATATTTGATCGGTATGGAACGCTTGGCATGTTCATAGCAGCAGTATCACCATTACCCTACAAAGTATTTGGATGGATGGCAGGCGCTAGTGACATGAAATTACGACCATTTATCATCGCTGGAGTTTTTGGCCGTGGACTGCGATTCGGCCTTGAAGCCCTATTCATATTCATGTACGGCGAGTCCGCTATGAGGGCGTTTAAATGGATACTTGAACGAGAATTGTTGATGGGAGTTATCCTTGTCATCATTCTCGTAACAGGCCTTTGGTGGCTTAAGAAATCGAACGCGTCCAACCTGATACAACAGGGATGAAGTTCTTCAAATCAAGTCACTTATCTGTGCTTCCACTTTGATGGAACCAAGCATTGATGATCAGCGATTCAGCAATTTGAAGATGTTCTGCAACAGTACCTTGTTTGAGTCCAATCGAATCAGCAATATCTCTTTGCCGACATTTTCGTGGAGCATTGTAGTATCCCATTTGGATTGCAGTTTCCAACACTTCTTTCCGCCTACGGGGAAGACCTGGAGCAGTATCCCATAATCCTTGGAAATTGTTGTTGATACTTATTTGGAACGAGTCCCCCAAAAGATCAATGAACTTTTTGCGAGAATTAGATAATCCAGCCGAACGCCCCTGTACGGTTAGAATAAATTGTTCAGAATCTAATGAAGTGGGCGATATGGGCCAGGCATCCTCGAACATTGACATTATTTGTACCACAGGACCATCCATATATCCTGAGAAAATCGCATATGAATCAGTGACTTCATAATGTTCAACGACTTCTAAAGCTTCATTCTTCTTGAAGTTCTCAAAGGCCTTGCGATTTTTATACGATCCTTTCAGCAGGAATAAAGAGTGGTCGTTAGATGAATTAAATTGCTTTAGGAATTCGATTTTGTCAAATAATTCAAGTAATTTTACACCCGGTAAATTGTTATCTTTACCGACTAGAGTGGACACTTTTATTTGCATGACCCTTAACATACGAACCCACTCATGATAGGTTAACGATATATAAGCTACGTATAAACTTCTTGGTTGATATGAACGAAGTTCATCTTTGGTGCTCGTGCCGGGATTCGAACCCGGGTCGGCGGGATGAAAACCCACTATGATGGACCTGGCTACACCACACGAGCCGCTGTTTCTGCCGACCAATCTCTTGTTCATAACCGTTGGCCATGCTAAGGCTAGGCAAGTGTACCATTTTGGAAGTCGAGAACGGCTTGGTGTATCTCTTCTCGAGTGTTCATTACAAACGGACCATAGCGAGCGATTGGCTCGTTCAATTCAGGGCCCCCCATGAGGAGGAATTCGGCTCCTTTTTCATCGGTTGTAAATTCAATTTTATCGCCTTGAGTCAAAAGACCTAATTGCCCGTCTTCGACTGTTTTTCCTTCGATTGAAAGAGCCCCTCCGAAGACATATGCCATCACATTGAGATCTGATTGTATGGAATGCGAAAACGAACTGTTTGGTTTCATTTTGACATGAATGAGTTGAATCGGAATGACGGTATCGATGACTGCAGACACCCCTAATGCCTCTCCGGCAATAACTACAGCACTGACCAGCCCGTCAGCACTAACTGCCTTCGGAATTTGATTTGCAGGGATATCTTGGTATCTCGGTTGCATCATTTTGTGCTCAGAAGGTAGATTTACCCATATTTGGAATCCATGGGTAAGACCGCCTGTTTCAAAGAAGTCGTCTTGAGGTAATTCGGAGTGAATGACGCCACGGCCAGCAGTCATCCATTGAACATCTCCTGGATTGATTTTACCTCGATTTCCAGCACTGTCGGCATGTTGCATAGCCCCCTCAAGCAAATAAGTCACCGTTTCAAATCCTCGATGAGGATGGTCTGGAGCTCCAATTGCTTCTCTTGGGCCCCATTCGACAGGACCCATTTCATCCAGAAGCAAGAATGGACTCATCAGCGAGCCCATTGCAGCAGGTCTGCGTACTGGGAAACCTCCCCCTTCGAGTGTTCGGTGCGTTGGTGCAGTCATTCGTACTGTTCTTTTTGTCATCATATCACCCTATTTACAAGATCATCCATTGTCGATTGTGAAAATGTCTTCGTTTTGTTCAAGGTCATTGAGCGTCCAATGACATTACTCCCGAGGTGTGAAAATTGTTGACGCATGGCCATGAGACAGTGTGCACCACCACCGCCGCTGTGAGTAGCAAGAAGAACTGTTTTATTATTGAAGAGGAATCTAAAATCATCGCATTGAACTGACAACCAAGCAATCGAATTATTGAGGCATGGAGGAACAAGTCCGTTGTATTCAGGAGCACACACCACAAACACAGAAGCACTGATCATCAAATCTGAAAGTAGGCTCGTGTCGGGAGATGAATCAGGATTTTGTTCTACTTCGGGCGTATATACAGGCCAATCCAATTTCGTTAAATCAACGACTTGAGACTCTACATTATGTTTCAAAAACGTCTCATGGAACCGATTTGCTAGAGTGAGATTGTGTCCGGAGGATGCAGCAAGAATCACGACGTTGCCAACCATATCCGTTCTACTGTACTAAGATATATCAATCGTTGGTATTTTCCCTGAAACCATGACTTTATCTAGGAATGTCTCGACAGGGATTCATGTTTGTTGAATTATTAGAAAAACACCAAGGCCAATTCCTCGTATTTACAGGAAAGTTCTGTGGATTTTGCACAGCTGCAAAACGCTTCCTTGATGGGAAAAAATTATCCTACACAGAGGTCTCATTCGACAGTGAACCATCTCAATTGAGAGATGAAGTTGTTGAAGCAACCCACCACCGTACTGTTCCAGTTATCTTTGACCTGCGAACTGAAGAGAGAATTTTCGTTGGTGGATTCGATGAACTATCCAAGTATCCACTGTGATCAAACAAGATTCTCAAGCCAATTCTTCAACATCTCATGATGCTCAGTAGGAATCATGTGTCCCTTACGATGCTCTACGAGCTCTACAGGCCAGCCAGCCCCTTCAAACAGATGAGCCACTGCCCATCCGTCTTCTATCGGAACACGAATATCTCGAACGCCATGCATCCAGAACATGTGTTTAGAATCCAGTTCTTCAAGCCGGATTCGTAATTCCATTGGTCGAACCAAACGAGTGCCCAGTGCTACAAGACCAATAATCCGATCCGCAAGAGGGAGTTGTAACATCTCCTGAGCCATTGCTCCACCTTGAGAGAAGCCTCCAACAACCAGTGGACCCAAAGGTGCTTCTTCTGCGATAAGTTTCTCCAATTGAGACAAGGACGAATCGACATCCATGAGTTCTCTTCTAGAAAGTTGTAATCGACGAGTAACATCAGGATCTTCATCCTCATAGCGCCACCATGTGTTTCCACGAATAGGATGCGAAAATCGTGCATCAGGCACAAGTAAAGTCCAACCATCTGGAAGAATCTTCTCTGCAAATGGCCTCATCATTTCTGCAGTACCTGTCATACCATGCATCATGACAAGCGTCGGCAAGAAAACACCTCAAAGGGTCCATTGGAACACAAGTGCTCCGGCTACACGAAGGTGAATGTAGGAAGATGGGCCTCGTACGGTAACAGTCAGCGAATATTCTCCAGAGTTCGATGGGATGGTGCCTATAGCCCCCTTTTCGGTTGCTCCTGAACCCCATGCACGTGTGAGTGGAGATGCTCCAGCATGATCCTTCATTGTCAATGAGCCAGATGCTGGTCCGTTCGATGCAATCTCAACATCAAGATACCAGACTAGCGTGTTCCAATCACCCTCTGATGGGTGACCAGAATCGAGAAATGTATCGTATATTTCCTGATCGTTTTCTTCATACATCCGGTCAATAAGATCTCTTGCACGATAGAAGAACACATCGCCTTCATAATTTGAACGAGCGATGTTAAGATCCATACGCAATTGTATGACGCCTTCAGAATCGCGCCAGACAAAGCGCTCCAGGAAACTCTTACTTCCACTGAAGGTGTAATCTAATTCGTGACCATCAGCAGACTCAGCACTGACACGAACGTTACCATTTGTTATCGAATCCGTTGAAGCAGTCCACTCTTGACCAAAGAGTGTGAAGGTCCATTGTTGACCAATCGACCACGGGAACGAAAAGACTTGTTGTGGCTCTCCATTCTCATAGACAGAGAGACCATCAATGGTCATGCGGCCAAGGAATGGATTGTGATTGATAACAGCGTGGCGTTGAGCTTCACGCTCTGAAGAAATTCCAAGTTGATAATTCCCTTCATCCGAATCAATTTCAGCAACGACAAGGCGTGCACTATCTTCACCAAACTGAGGCGTTATGAACGTGTAAAGCCAATTGTCTCCAATCTCCCAAACAGGCAATTGCTTCTGGTCATCGGTTGTTGTATCTGCTTCTTCAGCCGACTCAGAGTCACTTATACATCCTGCAAGAACACTCGTACACAAGAGTAGCAGCACCAGAAAAGGTGCCTTTAGTCTTCCAGTCATGAAACTCCGTGGAGGCGCTTCTTCAAGAGTCTAACGCTTGGAGGAGATCACAGTTGACCTGTGCCAGCCAAAACAACTGCAACAATGGACATCAACTTGATGAGAATGTTGAGTGATGGACCGGATGTGTCCTTGAACGGGTCTCCAATCGTGTCGCCAATGACGGCTGCTTCGTGAGCATCGTCGCCTTTCTTAGCACCATCAATGTGGCCTTGTTCAATTGCTTTCTTTGCATTATCCCATGCACCGCCAGCGTTTGCCATGAACAGAGCCATGAGAACGCCGGTAACGAGGGAACCTGCGAGAAGTCCTCCGAGTGCATCTGCGCCAAGTGTGAGTCCAACTGCGACAGGAGCAACAACTGCAACTACGCCAGGACCGATCATCTCACGGAGAGCAGCCTTGGTTGAGATATCAACGCAGGTTTGCGAGTCTGGATATGTCATATCCCCAGAAACAATCTTTTCTGGCCATGTTGTTGCATCCTCGAGGTCACCCTCAAACGATTTGTCCTTAGACAGAGCCTCTCGCATGATAGCAAATTGTCGTCGGATTTCGACAACCATGTCACCTGCAGCCTTACCGACTGAAGTCATGGTCAT